>JAHLKT010000004.1:0-357167 GCA_020444545.1 Desulfarculaceae bacterium
ACCGTGGCCCGGTTGCGCACCTGGGGCGAGCCCACCGCGCCCGCGCCCAGGGCCAACACCTTGGCCGCGCCGCTAAGCTCCGCGCTGGCGGCCAGGGCCGAGGCGGTGAGGCGGGGCCCCACCACCAGGGCGTCGCCCTCCGCCCTCAGCTCCATCAGCTCGGGCAGCGCCTCCAGGCCCACCAGGTGCTTGGGGGAGAGCTTCTTGTGTTTCATGTTGACCAAGAGGTCGGTGCCCCCGGCGATGACCGCGGCCTCGCCGCCGTACTGCGCCAGCACCTCCAGCGCCTCGGCCACGCTGGCCGGCTGGTGATAGCTGAACCTGGGTAGAAGCATGTGTTTGGCCTCCGCTGTGTCCCGGCGGGTTCGCTTTGGGCGCCCGCCTGTTTGCGCTGCCCGCTGGGGGCTACTGGCTGCCCCAGCGCCGGAAGAGGTCGTGTTCCACGCCCATCAAGTCCAGCGCCTTGCCGATGCTCTGATGTATTAGGTCCAGGATGCTTCGGGGCTGATGATAAAAGGCCGGGATGGGAGGCAGGATGGAAGCCCCCAGGCCGGCGGCCTTGCTCATCAGCTCCAGGTGGCCCTGGTGCAGCGGGGTCTCGCGCACCATGAGCACCAGGGGGCGGCGTTCCTTGAGGCAAACGTCGGCCGCGCGGATGAGCAGGTTGTGATCAAAGGAATTGGCTATACCCGAGAGCGTCTTGATGGTGCAGGGAGCCACCAACATGCCCCGGTGGCGGAAGGAGCCGCTGGCCGGGGGAGCGGCCATGTCGTCCACCTCGTAGACCTTGCTTGCCAGGGCCTTGACCTGCTCCACGGTGTAATCCGTCTCGATGGCCAGGTTGCGGGCCCCGGCCTCGCTCAGGATCAGATGGCAGGGCACCTCCAGGGCGGAGAGCGCCTTAAGCGCCTCCACGCCGTAGATGACCCCGCTGGCTCCGGATATGCCCAACAATATGGGTAACGACACCTCGCCCTCCCTCAGAGCAGCTCGGCCAACAGGAGCTCGGTGAGCTTTTCGCTGTTGGCCTGCACCAACTCGATGGCTTCCCGGTCCAGGCCGTCCCAATGGATGCCCGCCGTGAGCACCACCTTGGTCTTCAGCCCGGCCGAAAGCCGCTCGGCCATGTTCTGGGCCAGCCGGTCTTCCTTGTGGCCCACGTAGGTGAACACCGAGGCGGTGGAGCTGGCGCGCGCGGGATCGGCCAGGCTGGGCCGCGGAGTGGCCATGGCCACCGCCCCGATATGAGGGGCCTCGCCGCCCCACACGTAGACCAGAAGGTCCGGTCCGATCCTCACCGCTGCCGCCTCCAAGTTGTAGCGTTCGGCGTCGGTTTTTACTATGACCGTGGTCATGCCTGAATAAATACCTCCTTAGTATTATATTGTTACCCAGAGGGGGCCTGGCGCCGGGTTTTCGGCGGGCGCCGTGGGGGCGCTTGGCCGCCCCGCCCCGGGCAAGGCATAATCAATAGACGGCCTGGCAGGATTATAGCTCAGAAAGTCAGGAGAAGCAGGCACATGGGTGATGGGATGAAAATCGTGGTCAACGGAATGGCCGAAACGGTGCCCCCCGGCAGCACCGTGGCCTCGCTGGTGGAGCTGTTCGAGGAGGCGCACCCCGAGCTGATCACCGAGCTCAACGGCCGTTTCGTACACCCCAAGGACTACGCCTCCACCCAGGTGAGCCCCGGCGACAAGCTGGAGTTCATCAACGCGGCTTTCGGGGGCTAGGGTGGCCTCGCGCTACGAAGTGCAGGAGCGTTTCGCCTCCCTGGGGCCCGGCGGCCAGGCCCATCTGGCCGCAGCCACCGCAGTGGTGGTGGGAGCGGGCGCCCTGGGCGGCCACTCGGCCCAGCTTTTGGCCCGGGCCGGGGTGGGCCGCTTGCGTTTGATAGACCCTGACCGCCCCGCCTTGGACAACCTGCATCGCCAGGTGCTCTACGACGAGACCGACGTGGCCGCCGGGGAGCCCAAGGCCGTGGCCGCGGCCAAGCGTCTAGGCGCGGCCAACTCGGAGATAGTCATCGAGCCGGTGGTGGAGGCCCTGGACCAAGCCAACGCGGCGCGCCTGCTGGCCGGGGCCTCGCTGGTGCTGGACGGCCTGGACAACCCCCAGGCCCGCTACGCCCTGAACCGGGCCTGTGTGTCCCTGGGCATTCCCTGGGTGCACGCCGGGGTGGCGGGCTCTCGCGGCCAGCTTCTGGTGATCCGCCCGGGCCAAGGGCCCTGCCTGCAATGCTGGGCCCCAACCGAGCCCCGGGAGCCCCTGAGGCACAGCGTGGCCAGCGAAGGCATCCTGGGGCCCCTGCCCGCCGTCATGGGCGCGCTCCAGGCCAACGAGGCCATCAAGCTCCTGGCCGGGGCCGAGGGAGCCTTACTGCAAGGCATGCTCCTGGTGGAGCTATGGCCGCCGCGCTTCCGGGAGCTGGCCTGGGCCGGCACCGCCGCACCCTGCCCCGCCTGCGGAGGCAGCTACTAACGCCTTCCGCCCCTTGGCTTATCCGCCGCCAGGCTCTACAATCTTTCCCACGACCTCCATCAATTCAGCAGGCGAGGCGAAGAGCATGCAGCATAGCGACGTGGCGATCATCGGAGCCGGGCTGGCCGGCATTTTGGCCGCGGCCACGGCCGCCGAGGCCGGGGCCTCGGTGCTCCTCATCGACCGGGGCGGCGTGGGCCTGGGCACCAACTCGGCCATGAGCAACGGCTTTTTCTGCGGCCCGGGCGATGACTATTCGGTGGAGCAGTACGTCGCGGACACCATCGACACCGGCCGGGGCCTGAACCGCCGCTCCTACGTGGAGCGGGTGGGCCACGGCGCGCGCCCGGCCATGGAGCACCTGGCCAAGCTGGGGGTGGAGCTGGCCCCCATGCGCCGCATGTACAGCGCCCCCACCCCGCGCCAGGACGTGATCCGGGGCGTGGGGCTCATGGACGCGCTAGCCAAGTCCCTGCGCGGCCGCGCGGGCATAACCGCCCTGACCAACTTCCAGGTGCGCCGTTTGCTGAGGGACGGCAAGCGGGTTGCCGGCCTGGAGGGCCTGGACGCCAAGGGCCAGGTGCGGCGAATGGCGGCCAAGGCGGTGGTCCTGGCCTGCGGCGGGGCGGGCGCGGTCTACGCGGTAAACGACAACATGAAGGCCATCACCGGGCAGGGCTACAGCCTGGCCGCCTCGGCGGGCCTGCCGCTCATGGACCTGGAGTTCGTGCAGTTCTATCCCCTGGTGCTGGTGGAGCCCGGCCTGCCGCCGGTTATGCTCTACCCGCCCTACCCTCCCGGCTCGCGCCTGCTCAACCACGCCGGGCAGGACATCCTGTCGCGCCACGGCCTGGACGACGTCAACCTGGCCATCCAGAGCCTTCGGGACAAGCTCTCCATCATCATCGCCCAGGAGGCCTCGGCCGGGCCGGTGCGCATGGACTTCACCCAGGTGGCCGCCGAGCACTGGGACCGCTATCCCCTGGGCCTGCTCAGCCACATGTCCTTTGACTTCAAGAAGCAGGGCGTGGCGGTGATGCCAGGAGCCCATTTCTGCATGGGCGGGGTGGAGGTGGATTCCCAGGGCGCCACGGCGCTGTCCGGCCTGTTCGCCTGCGGGGAGATGGTCTGGGGCCTTCACGGGGCCAACCGCCGGGGAGGCAACGCGCTCACCGAGTGCCTGGTCTCGGGCCGTTTGGCCGGACGGGGCGCGGCTCAGTATGCCCAGGGCGCGGACGCCCCCCAGCCCGTTGGGGACGAGGCCGCCCCGCCCCGGCTTACGCCCTCGGGCGAGGGCAACCCGTTGCGCCGCTTGCGCGACCGCTTGCGCGAGATCACCTGGCAGCGGGCGGGCATCATGCGCACCGCCGAGGACCTGACCCGGGGCCAGGAGGAGCTGAGCGCCTGGGCCAACGAGCTGGCCCACGCCAAGCCGGCCACCCTGCGTCAGGAGTGGCTGCGCTGGGATCTGGAGTGCGGCGGCCGCTTCGTGGCCGGGGTGCTGGCCGGCAGCCTGGCCCGCCAGGAAAGCCGGGGGGCGCTCTTGCGCCAGGACCACCCCGAGCAGGACGATGAGTCCTGGAAGGTGAACAGCCGCCTGGAGCTGGGCCCGGAAGGCATCTGGTCGGTGAGCCACCGCCCGGTGGAAGGTTAGGTCCGCCGCAGCCCCGCGTTGACACCGGGGCCGGAGCGTGCCAGAATCCATCCAGAAATAGTTAGGAGTGGGCGGCCCATATAAGGGCCAAGAGGGAAGACGGTGTGAATCCGTCGCGGACCCGCCGCTGTAACCGGTACGAAAGCCGCGAAGCCACTGACCCAGCCCGGGTTGGGAAGGCGCGGCCGGTAGGCTCGATCCGGAAGCCAGAAGACCTGCCCACTCCCGGCGCCCCCCAAACGCTGCGAGGTACGGTGAGGCGCCGGCGACCGCCGACGCGGCCGTGCTTGGGGGTCAAGAAGAAAGGGTGCCATCCCCGAGCCCATAGGGCTTGGGGTTTCTTTTTTTTGGCCTGGTAAAAATCCTGGCAGAGAACGGCGCAAAGCAATGCCCTTTCGGCGCACCATAATTAGTCTCATCAGCGCGGCCCTGATTCTGGCCGCCAGCTTGCCCGCCCTGGCCACGGTCACAATCAGCGACCTTACCGGGCGCAAGGCCACCTTTGCCGCTCCGCCGACCCGCATCGTCTCCCTGGTGCCTGCGGTCACCGAGAGCCTCTACGCCCTGGGCGCGGGGGACACGGTCAAAGGCACCTCAATCTTTTTCGACACCCCGTACGGCTACCAGCCCGCCCCGGTGGTGGGCGGTTTCTTCGCGCCCAGCCTGGCCGCGATCCTCGAACAAAAGCCCCAGGTGGTGATCACCGGGCGCATCCACGGCAAGCTGGAACAAAAGCTGCGGGCCAAGGGCATCACCCCCCTGCGCTTGCAGGCCGACCGCCTGGAGGACCTGTACCGGAGCCTGACCATCCTGGGCACACTGCTGGGCAAGGAGCAACAGGCCGCCGCCCTGAACGCCAAGCTGCGCGGCCAGATGAAGGAGATGGCGGCCAAAACCGCCAAGCTGCCCGCATCGGCCAGCCGCCGGGTGACCCGAGTGATGGGGGTGAACCCCAAGAAGAACCTGATCTCCATCCCGGGCGACGACTCTTTTCAGAACGACCTGATCGCCGCGGCCGGGGGCACCCCGCCCCAGGTGGGCAAAAAGGGCGGCTCCGTGCCCCTGACCCTGGCCGAGTGGCAGAAGCTCGACCCCCAGGTGGTCTACTGGTGCGGCGACAAGAAAAAGGTTCGCGAGTTCTTGTCCCAGCCCGGATGGCGCGAGGTGGCCGCGGTCAAAAACCAGCGCCTCTATACCCTGCCCTGCCAGCTGACCTGCCGGGCCTGGGTGCACTCCGGCGAGTTCGTGGCCTGGCTCTCGGCCCTGGCCTACGGCGACTACTACGCCAAGCCCGAGTATCAGCTCTCCCCGCCCAAGGTGATAGGCCGCGAGCCGCTCAAAATCAAGCTGAGCTACGTTGCTCAGGCCGAGGTGGTCAGCGAGCGGCTCATGGACTTCGTGCAAAAGACCCTGGTCATCGAGCTCAAGCAGCTGGGCATGGTGCTGAGCACCCTGGAGGGCCAGCGCGAGGGCGTCTCCTGGGTGGGCAACCACTATCTGCCCCCACCCACTTGGAGGCTGGGCACCCATGGCGGCCTGGCCGACCTGCGGGCCCGGGTGCTGGGGGTGTTGGGCCTGGAGGCGGGCCGGACCAGCCTGCTCTATACCGGGGCCAACATGGACCACTTAGCCATCCAGCGGGCCAGCCAAGGCGAGCGGGTGGCCTATGCCCTGGTCACGGCCGGGGCCCGGGGCAATGCCCTGCGCCTGGCCGTGGAGAACCAGGGCCATCTGGACCCGGGCACCATCAACGTGATCATTATGACCAACCGGAGCCTGAGCCCCCGGGCCATGGCCCGCGCCCTGATCAGCGCCACCGAAGGCAAGACCGCCGCCCTGGAGGATCTGGACCTGCGCTCCAGCTTCAAGCCGCTGAAATACGCGGCCACGGGCACCGGCACGGACAACATCGTGGTGGTGCAGGGGCAGGGCCCGGTTGAGGACCTGACCGGCGGGCACAGCCCCATGGGCGGGCTCATCGCCCGCGCGGTGCACGCCGGGGTCCTGGAGGCCGTGGCCCGCCAGAACCGCCTGCGCCAGGGACGCAACGTATTTCAGCGCCTGCGGGAGCGCAAGGTGAGCCTCCACGCCCTGGCCGGCTACTCCGGCGGCAACTGCCCCCAGGGCGGTGTGTCCTTGGGGCGTTTGGAAGAAGCGTTGCTCAACCCGCGCTACGCCGCCCTGGTGGAAGCGGGCCTGAGCCTGAGCGACGCGGCGGCGCGGGGGCAGGTGCATGATTTGGCCGCGTTCCAGGTATGGTGCGACGCGGTGTCCCGGGAGCTCGCGGGCAAGCGGCCCCTGGCCCCGCCGGTCAAGCTGGGCGGCCCGGAACTGCCTCGGCCCCTGGCCATGGCCCTGGGGGCCATCCTGCGCGGCCTGGCCTCGGAACCCCGGCCCCTGATCCCCATCTCCGGCGGGAGCTGCGGTTAGGCCATGCGGGCGCGAAAATCCATAGCCCTGGTCTTGGCTTTGACGGCCGCGTTGGCCCTGCTGGCGGCGCGCCCCGTGCTGGCCAAGGGCAGCCTGGAGACCGACGAGATGGGCCGTCAGGTGGTGGTGCCTTCGCATCCCCAACGGCTCATCGGCTTGATCCCCTCGCTCACCGAGGTGTTTTTCGCCCTGGGCCTGGGCGACAAGGTGGTGGGCGCCACCACCTGGGCCGACTATCCCCCGGCCGCGCGCCGGCTGCCCAGGGTGGGAGCCTACGTGTCTCCCAACTTGGAGCAGATCGTGGCCCTGAAGCCGGACCTGGTGGTGGCCAACAAGGAGGGCAACCCGCCTTGGGTGGTGCACCGTTTGTCCGGCATGGGCGTGCCGGTGTACGTCACCGTGCCCGTGGCCCCGGAGGAGCTGCCCGCCTCCCTGGCCAAGCTGGGCGCGGTGCTGGGCGCGCCGGAGGCGGGCAACAAGCTGGCCGCCGAGCTGAAAGCCCAGTTCGCCGAGGTGGCCCGCCGCCTGAAGGGGGTCAAGCCCCGCCCCACCCTCTTGGTCATCGGCAGCCGTCCCCTGGTCAGCGCGGGCCGTGACACCATGAACCACCGCCTGCTGGAGCTGGCCGGGGGCATTAATGTGGCCTCGGCCTCGTCCCAGCGCTGGCCGCGCCTCAACCTGGAGTTCGTGGTGGACGCCAAGCCCGAGGTGATCATCGTGAGCACCATGGAGCGGGGGCAGAACCTGGGCCGCGAGCTGGAATATTGGCGGAAGCTCCCCGGCGTAGGCGACCGCCCCGGGGTGCGGGTTGGTTCCATCCAGAGCGACATCATCGACCGCCCCGGCCCCCGCCTGGGCCTGGGGCTCATGAAGCTGGCCGCCCTGATCCATCCCGAGCGCTTCGCCCCGGAGAAGGCCCAATGAGGGCCACGCCCAAAAACCTGCTCTGGGTGTGCCTGGGCCTGTGCGCCCTCATGGTGGCCGCCTTGTTCATCGGCCTTTGGCTGGGCACGGTGAGCATCACGCCGGGCCAGTTCCTGGCCTGGCTGGGCGGCAAGCTGGAGGGCGCCCCGGCCATCATCCTGGGCCAGCTGCGTCTGCCCCGCCTGCTCCTGGCCGGGCTGGTGGGAGCCTGCCTGGGCCTGGCGGGCGCGGTGTTCCAGGCCATGCTCCGCAACCCCCTGGCCGAGCCCTTCATCCTGGGGGTGTCCGGCGGAGCGGCTTGCGGCGCGGTGTTCGCGGTGCTGGTGGGCATCGCCGGGCTCTGGCTCCAGTCGCTTTTGGCCTTTGCCGGGGCCCTGGGCACCGTGGCCCTGGTGCTGGCCATCGCCCGCCGTAGGGGCAGCCTGGAGACCAGCACCCTGATCCTTTCCGGGGTGATGATAAACGCCTTTTTCACCGCCCTGATCATGTTCGTCATCTCCACCACCAGCAACCAGAAGCTGCACGCCATCCTCTTCTGGCTCTACGGCGACCTGGCCGCGGCCAGCCTTCCCAAGGTGTACCTGCTCCTGCCGGTGACTATCCTGGGCGGGGCGGTGGTCATGCTCTACGCCAAGCACCTGAACCTGCTCACCGCTGGAGGCATGGCCGCCGCCGCCCTGGGCGTGGCGGTGGAGCGGGTCAAGCTGACCATGTTCCTGGTGGTCAGCCTGCTGGTGGGGGTCACGGTGAGCCTGTCCGGGCTCATCGGCTTCGTGGGGCTCATGGTGCCGCACCTGGTGCGCATGACCTTGGGGCACGACCACCGCTTGCTCCTGCCCGCCTCCGCCCTGTTCGGGGCCTCCTTCCTCATGCTGGCCGACACGGCGGCGCGCACGGTGATCAGCCCCTCCTCCCTGCCGGTGGGCGTGGTCACGGCTTTCCTGGGCGCGCCCTTCTTCGTGTTGCTCATGGCCAGGCGCGGGAGCCGCTGGTGGTAGGCGAGCGCAATATACTGCTGGCGGGCCAAGGCCTGAGTTTTGCCTATGGCGGCTCGCCGGTGGTGGAGGACATCTCCCTGGGCCTGCCCGCCGGGGAGATGCTGGGCATCATCGGGCCCAACGGCAGCGGCAAGTCCACCCTCCTGGGCCTGCTCTGCGGCCTGCTCAAGCCCAATGCCGGGGCGGTGGAGCTGATGGACAAGCCCCTGGGCAGCTACTCGCGGGCCCAGGTGGCCCGCCGCCTGGGCCTGGTGCCCCAGAACGCCGAGCTGGCCGCCGGCTTCACGGTGCGCGAGACCGTCCTGGCCGGGCGCTTCGCGCTCATGGACGGGCGTATGTTCGAAAACGCCGAGGACCGCGCCGCCGCCGACGAGGCCCTGGAGCTAACCGGCCTGACCAGGCTGCAACACCGGCGGGCCGGGGAGCTATCCGGCGGCGAGCGCCAGCGCCTGGCCCTGGCCCGGGCCCTGGCCGCCGAGCCCCAGGTGGTGCTCCTGGACGAGCCCACCAGCGCCCTGGACCTAAAACACCAGCGCATGGTCATGGAGCTTCTGGAGCGGGCCTGCGCCTGGCGGGGCCTGGCCGTGGGCCTGGTGAGCCACGACCTCAACCTGGCCGGTCTCTATTGCCATCATCTGCTCCTGCTCAGCCAAGGCCGCGCCCAGGCCCAGGGCCCGCCCGGCGAGGTGCTTACCTCCGCGCTCCTTTCCCAAGCCTATGGCGTGGAGGTGGCCGTGGACCAGGAGCCCAGCCGAGGAAGGCCCCGCGTGACCCTGCGTGCTTCCTCTCCTGTATGAGAGCCCTTGACAAGCGGCGTTTGAGACCCAATAATTTTGGGTAACAATAACCGCCCCAAGAAGGGGCCACCAAGGAGGCAGATCATGAAGATCAAGAAAGTCGTGCGGACTCAACGCGGGCTCTGCAAGTGCAAGAGCTCCTGCTAGCTTAAACCTAGCCAAGTCAAGGGAGGCTCCGTAAGGGGCCTCCCTTTTGTTTGCCCAAGGGTGTAGCCTAGGCCATGCTCATCTCCCGCCGCATATCTTGCTTCGCTCTCGCCCTGGCTCTATTGTCGGGCCTGGCGCTGGGGGCCAGCTCGGGCGCTTGGGCCAAGCCCCTGCCCCTGGCCAAGGTGGAGCTGGGCAACCAGGTGGTGCTGGCCGAGGTTCCGGCCACGGCCCTCCAGCGCTACCACGGCCTGGGCGGACGCCGGGCCCTGGCTCCGGGCATGGGCATGCTCTTCTTTTTCTATAAGGGCGGACCGCGCACCATGTGCATGAGGGCCATGAACTTCGGCCTGGACTTCATCTGGCTGGCGGGCGGCAAGGTGAGCGAGATATCCCACAGGGTTCCCCCGGCCGGAGAGGGACTGAGCATCGACCCCGTGGGCCACGCGGACCTGGTGCTGGAGGTGCCCGCCGGCTGGGCCAAGGAAAACAAGGTGCGCCCCGGCGACGCAGTAACCATCACCCCCCTGGGCCGCGATTTCCCGGCGCAGCTTAAGAAGCGCCTGATTATGGAGAGCGATGCACCCCGGCGATGACAACCTGGAACCCCTGCGCCGCATAACCTGCGCCGCGCTCTGCCGCTACTACAAGCCGGGCAAACGCGAGGACCCGGGCTGCGGCGGCATGGAGTGGCTCTCGGCGCGCCCCGGCCTGGCCGCCCGCTTGGGCGAGCTGCCGCCCGCCGAGGGCGACGGCCTCTTCGGCCTGCCCGAAGACGAACCGCGCTTGATCGCGGTGTGCCAGACCTGTGAGTTCCGCGTCGATGGGTGCGACTTCCGCGACCCCGAGGTGGCGCGCTCCGAGTGCTCGCCCTGCGGCGGGCTGCGCGCCCTGGCCGGGCTGCTGGCCCTGGGCCTGGGGCTGGAGGAGTAGCCGTGTCCGACGGGCAGCAATACGTGCGCCTGGCGAACCACGTGTGCCTGCGCCTGCTGGAGGAGCCCTATCTCTACGACCGCCGGGCCGACGAATTATATGAGCTGAACGAGGACGCCTTGGAGGGGCTCAAGCGCTGCCGGGGACATCTCACCCTGGAGCAGGCCAGCCTGGAACCGGAGTTCGCGACCTATTGCCTGGAGGAAGGCCTGCTGGAACTGGCGCCCGACCCCTGGCCCATGCCCCTGGCCCTGGGGCCCGCGCCCTCGCCTTCCCTGCGCTATCTGGAGCTGCAACTCACCTGGCGCTGCAACCTGGCCTGCGCCCACTGTTACCTGGGCCCGGCCGCCAAGATCGACCTGCCCGTGGAGCAGGTGGCCGCCATCCTTAGGGAGTTCGAGGCCATGGGGGGCTTAAGGGTGATGCTCTCGGGCGGCGAGCCTCTGATGCACCCCTGGTGGGACGAGATCAACGCCCTGTTGGCCGCACTGCCGGTGCGCCGGGTGCTCTTAAGCAACGGCCAATTGCTGGGCGTCAAGATTTTGGAGCGCCTCAACTGCGACGAGGTGCAGATCAGCCTGGACGGCCTGGAACCGGGCCACGAGCGCCTGCGGGGCAAGGGCAGCTTTGCCAAGGCCGTGGCCGCCGCCCGGGCGGTGAAGGCCTCGGGCCGCGACCTGTCCATCGCCACCATGGTGCACGCCAACAACCTGGATCAGTTCGAGGAGCTGGGCCGGCTGGTGCGCAGCCTGGGGGCCATCGAGTGGGGCATCGACGCGCCCAGCCTCACCGGCCGCTTGGCGAGCAACCCCGAGCTGGCCGTCAGCCCGGAGCAGGCCGTGGAGGCCATGAGCCATGCCTATGGCGGGGCCTACCACGGCGGGGGCGGGGGCATGGCCTGCGGCCTGCACCTGGCCACCGTGGCCGCGGACGGCAAGGTGGCCCAGTGCGGCTTTTACTTGGACGACCCCCTGGGCTGGGCCGAGGAAGGGCTGTGGACCTGCTGGTCCCGGCGGAGTCCCGTGGCCCTGAGCTCGCTAAAGGGATGCCGCGACTGCGAAGCGGCGGATGACTGCGGCGGCGGATGCCGCTTCCGGGCCGGGGACCCGTTGGGACCGGACCCGGTGATGTGCGCCGCCTACGGCATAACACCCAAGGAGACGACATGATCAAGATATGGGACTTGGAGGGGCGGGTGCTCCGCGAAGGCGGCGAGACGGTGCTGGGGCTCAAGGACCTGCAGACCCACGCCTGCTACATGCTCTACGGCGTGCTGGAGCCCGGCGGCGAGCCCCGGGTGCTCAAGCCCGGCGAAGGCCACGAGGAGATCATCCTGGCCATCAGCGGCGCCATCAACATCAACGGCCCGGACGGCGAACTGACCCTGCGGCCCGGCCAGGCGGTGTACCTGAAAGGCGCGGAGACCTGGCAGGCCACCTGCGCGGGTGAGGCCGAGGCGCGCTACGTGGCCGCCGGCGGCCACACCCCGGGCGAGGAGCACCACCACTAGTCATGGGCGAGCCACGCGAAACACCCCTGGCCAACCCCTACTCGCGCAATGACTGCTTTTTCTGCGGCGTGGAAAACCCAGGCGGTTGCCAGCTGAAGTTCAGCCGGGTGGAGAGCGACCCGCCCGAGCTGGTGTGCCGCTGGAGTCCGCCCCAGCGCTTCAACGGCCTGGGGGAAATCCTGCACGGCGGCATCCAGAGCGGCATCTTCGACGAAATCATGGGCTGGACCGCCCACCAGATGACCGGGCAGCCCTCGGTGACCGGCGAGTTGCACATAGAGTTTATGGGCCCGCTTTACGTGAACCAGCCCCTGGAGGCGCGCTGCCGGATAGAGGGCATCGAGGGCCGCAAGGTGAAGCTCGCCGCCGAGATAACAGGACCGGACGGCAAGGTGGCCAGCCGGGCCAAGGGCTATTACGTGATGGTGAGCCCCGAGCGTTTTGCCCAAGTGACGCGCTCCGAGGAGCCCGCGGAATAGCGGCCAAGGAAATCCGGCTGCAGGTCAGCAAGAGGTTTGAAAGTAAAGAAAAGGCGGCATGGGTTGGGCCTCGCATGGGCCTGACCCGCGCCGCCTTATTTCTGCGAATGACTGGAAAGAGGTTGGGAAGTAAAAAGAGCCGGGGCCGGGCGAGACCGTTTCCGGCCGCGCGCGCCTTGCTAACGCCCGAACCTAACCAGGATCGGCTGCCGTCGCCTCATTTTACCTACCGGACGGCCCTCCGCCGTCATAGCGGCGGGAAAGGAAGGCACGGCCCGCGCTCAAAAATCTTCTACCTTTCCCAACCTCTTTATTATTGTTTCTCCCTGACCTTCTCGCCCCTCTAATCAGCGCCATTCTTAAACCACGCCTAGTGCTTGCCGCAGCCGCACCCCGAGGACCCGCAGCCGCCCGGGGCCAGGGAATCCAGGCTCTGCACCGCCGGAGGCGCGGGCTCGGGCTTGGGGGCCAGCTTGGCCCGGGCCAGCTTGTACAGCGGCCGGATGCTCATGGCCATGAGCACCATTGCCCCGGCCCAACGCAGCCACTCGGGCACCAGCTCCTTGGCTGAGCCCACCACGGCCACGGGGTTGACCTTCAGGAGAGCGTAGACCTGATCCACGGCCAGGCCGCAGAGCACCGCGCCCACCGCGATGCCCGCCAGGTAGAGCGCCGTGCCGCGCTTGCCCAACACGCCCACCAGCACGGTGAGGCTGGTCACGTTGGTGGCCGGTCCGGCCAACAGGAAAACCAGGGCCGCGCCCGGGCTGACCCCCTTGAGGATCAGGGCGGCGGCGATGGGGGTGGAGGCGCTGGCGCAGATGTAGAGCGGGATGCCCACGCACAGCATGATCAGCATGGAGCCGATGCCTCCGCCCAGATAGCGGGTCATTAGCTCGGCAGGCACCAGCGCACCGATGAGCGCGGCCAGGAGCACGCCTAAAAGAAACCAGCCCGCCAGATCGTCCCACAACTCGCCCAGGGCGTAGACCAGGCCGGAGCGCAGCTTTTGCCAGCGGGAGTGGTGCTGCTTGTGCTCCTCGGGCGGGCAGTCCACCCCGTCGCAACAGGCGTCCACCGGGCAGGAGAGGTCCGGGGCCGTGGGCAGGGCCGCGCTCTTTTCGCGGGGCAAGAGGTTCATGCCCAGCCCGGTGGCTATGGCCGTAACCAGGGCGGCCAGGGGCCGGGCGATGGTCATGATGGGGTCCAACAGGGCGTAGGTCACCGCCAGGGAGTCCACCCCGGTTTCGGGGGTGGAGACCAGGAAGGAGGCCGTGGCTCCGCGCCCCGCGCCCTGTCGCCGAAGGGATGCTGCCGCCGGCAGCACACCGCAACTTCAGAGCGGCAGGGGCAGCCCCAGCAGGGCGGCCTTGAACACCGGGGCCACCCGGCCCCGCCCCAGGTTGCGGGCCACGAAATTGGGGTCCATGAAGGCCTTCAAAAGCCCGGCCACCACCAGGCCCAGGAGCATGTACAGCGAGGCCTCGAAGATGATGTGCCAGGCCTCGGTAAGGACGCTTACGACGAAGTGCATGATGTGATCCTCGCGCCGCTTAGTGGTTCAGGTGGTCCAGGCTGCTGGCCAGCAGCTCAGCCACGTGGTGATCGTCCAGGGAATAGTAGAGGATCTGGCCGTCGCGCCGGTTCTTGACCAGGGCCAGGTCCTTGAGCCGCCTAAGGGCGTGGCTCACCGCCGAGTCGCTGATGCCGGTGAGGGCGGCCAGATCGCAGACGCACATCTCGCCGTCACGCAGGGCCAGGAGCATGCGCAGCCGGTTGGGGTCGCCCATGGCCTTGTACAGCGAGGCCAGGCGCTCCATCTGGGGCGGGGCGGGCTCGGCCGCGCGGGCGCGGCGCACCCGGTCCAAATGCACCACCTTTATCTCGCAGCCCTGTTGCTCGATCATCTTGCTCTTGCGCGCTACCATGCGTCATTCCTTTATCTGAACATTTGATCAAATATACCAAGACAGCCAGAGCGCGCAAGTCTGGATTGCGAAAAATTCGGCCCAAGGGGGATTTCGAATGGACAGAGGTGAGGCTTGTTTAGAGCTGCTAATAAATTCATGGACTTTGTCATATTAAATTAATATGATTTGATCGCCAACCCGCCGGGAGAATTATTATGAAAATGCGTCTAGCCATGCTGGCCTGCCTGGCCTTGTTGCTGGCCCCCTTGGCGGCAACGGGCGATGACGACGATCACGGCCGTAAAAAGGAGCGCCACCGTGAGCGCAACCGCTACAGCGAGCACCAGGTCCCCCCGGTGAGCAACCCCCTTTACCGCGAGCAGTGCGGGGCCTGCCATTTCGCCTTCCAGCCCGCCCTGCTCCCGGCCGCCTCTTGGCAAAAGATCGTGGCCGGGCTGGACGACCACTTCGGCGAGCAGCCCGACCTGAGTCCGGGGGAACGCGCGGAAATCCTGGCCTACCTGGAGGCCAACGCGGCCGACCGGCAAGGCAACAAGATCTCGCGCAAGATCATGAAGAGCCTGGGCGGCCAGGCTCCGCTGCGGGTCAGCCGGACTCCCTACATGCTGCACAAGCACGAGGACGACGACATCCCGGCCGGGGCCTTCCAGCGCAAGGCGGTGGGCTCGCGGGCCAACTGCCTGGCCTGCCACCCCACCGCCGAACAGGGCGTGTACGACGAGCACCTGGTGCGCATCCCCCGCTGACCTTCCCGGGTTTGACACCCCCGCCCCTCTGGCTTAAGCTTGCCGCATAAAAACGCCAGGGAGGCTTTAACATGCGGCCCGAAGAATTTTCGCCATCTGATCAGGAACATCTGCTGCCTTCGCCCGGGGGGGACATGGCCTACCGCTGCCTGGACTGCGGGGCCGAGCATCCAATAAATGAGCTGCTCTACACCTGCCCGGAGTGCGGCGAGGTGCTGCTCCTGGTGGACCGCGCTTTTGACCGGCTCAAGGAGATTTCGGGCCCCCAGTGGCGGCGCATCCTGGACCTCAGGCGTATGCTCAACCTGCCCGCCATTAAGGGCATCTTCCGCTACGCCGAGTTCATGGCCCCAGTGATCCCCCTGGACAGCGTGCTCTACCTGGGCGAGGGGCACACCCCCCTGGTGGAGGCCAGCGGCCTGCTCAAAGACGCGGTCAAGGCCGACTTCTGCTTCAAGAACGACGGCCAGAATCCCTCGGCCTCTTTCAAGGACCGGGGCATGGCCGTGGCGCTGAGCTACATCAACTACCTGGTCAAGCACCAAGACGCGGGGCAAATCCTGAGCGTGTGCGCCTCCACCGGCGACACCTCGGCCGCCGCCGCCCTGTACGCCGCCTACCTGGCCCCGGAGGTGAAAAGCGCGGTGCTCCTGCCCCGGGGCAAGGTGACCCCGCAGCAGCTGAGCCAGCCTTTGGGCGCGGGGGCACGGGTCTTCGAGATCCCCGGCGTGTTCGACGACTGCATGAAGGTGGTGGAGCACCTGGCCGACAACTTCCAGGTGGCGCTTCTGAACTCCAAGAACGCTTGGCGCATCCTGGGCCAGGAGTCCTACTCCTACGAGGTGGCTCAGGACCTGGACTGGGATTTGGAAGGCCGGGTGGTGATGGTGCCCATCGGCAACGCGGGCAACATCAGCGCCATCATGAGCGGCTTCATGAAGCTCAAGGAGCTGGGCCTGGTGAGCAGCCTGCCCAAGGTGGTGGGCGTGCAGAGCCACCACGCGGACCCGGTGTTCCGCTACTACTCCGAGAAGGACCCTGGCAAGCGGGTATGGCGGCCGGTGACCGTGCGGGCCTCGGTGGCCCAGGCGGCCATGATCGGCAACCCGGTGTCCATGCCCCGAGTGGTGGAGCTGGCCCGGCGCTACGAGGCCATGGCCGGCGGCGAGCGGGTATATGTGGTGCAGGTGAGCGAGCAAGAGATCATGGACCACATGATCCTGGCCAACCGCCACGGCCACGTGGTCTGCACCCAGGGCGGTGAGTCTTTGGCCGGGCTGCTCAAGGCCATCGACAGTGGCGTGGTGAGCCGGAACGAGCAGGCCATCTGCGACGCCACGGCGCATCATCTGAAGTTCGCCGGGTTCCAGCAGATGTACTTCGAGGACAGCTTCCCGCCGGACTACGGCGTCAAGCCCCGGCCCGAGCTGGTCAACCTGCCCCAGGAGGTGGCGGTGCTCAGCGAGGACAAGCTGCCCGCGCCGGGCAAGCCCCTGGAGCCCGAGGCCTTCGGCGAGTTCGTCGAGGCCACGGGGAACGAGATCGCCGAGCGCCTGGGCCTGGCGCGGCGCTCGTGAACTCTCTGCAAAAACGCCCCCTCACCGGCAGCGGGCACTGCTTTGCCTGTGGGCCCAAGAACGTCTACGGCCTGCGCATGAAGGTGCGCTTCGAGGACGGCCAGGCCCTGTGCAGCCTGGTCTTGGGCCACCAGTACCAGGGCTGGGAGGACATCGCCCACGGCGGCATCGTTTCCACCGTGTTGGACGAGATCACCGCATACGCGGTCATCGGCATGGTGGGCCAGGGCATGACCACCCACATGGAGACCACCTTTCGCAAGCCGGTGCCCCTGGGCCAAGAGATTCTGGCCAGCGCCCGGGTGATCGAACACAAGCGGCGCATGGCCGTTGCCGAGGGGCGCATCGTTCTGGCCGGGGACAACAGCCTGTTGGCCGAGGCCACCTCGCGCTGGCTGCTCAAACTGGGGCCGGACGGCAAGCCCCTGGACGGCAGCGCCTGGTTGCCCGGGACGCTATGAGGCATTTGCTGCTCACCGTGGGCAAGCCCAAGGCCGGTTATCTGGCCGAGGGCATCGACGATTACATGCAGCGCTTGAAGCCCTACGGCGGCGGGGCCCTGGCCACGGTGCGCGCGGCCAAGGCGGGCAAGAACCGCTCCGACGCCGAGGTGATGGCCGAGGAGGGGCAGCGCCTTTTGGGGCGCATGGAGCCCCGTGATTTGGTCTGGGCCCTGGACCGGCGGGGGAAGGCCTGGAGCTCCGAGCAATGGGCCAAGAACCTGAACCAGGCCCGCCTGAGCGGCAAGGGCCGCCTGGTCCTGGTCATCGGCGGAGCCCTGGGCCTGGACCCGGCGGTGCTGGCCCGGGCCGAGGCCAAGGTCTCCTTCGGGCCCCCTACCCTGGCCCACGAGCTGGCCGCCCTGGTGGCCGCCGAGCAGCTTTACCGCGCCTCAACCATATTGGCCGGCCTACCCTATCACCGCGCCTGAGCATGGCTCGCTCAGCCCTTGATCTTTCATTTGCAGCTCGCCTAGCAGGCCAACCCCGACGTCTTACACTTCGTAGCGCGCGTACTCATGGGTGCAGGGGTTGCCTCCGGCCACCAGCATTGCTCCCTCCGAGGGCAGCATGATGAACGAGCCCAGGGATTCGGCCCGCAGGCCCGGCGGCACGGCGGGGTCGGGATGGCGGCAGATGGAGTTGGGGCTCCCTTGGTGATCGGCCAAAGCCGCGCCCAGGGCACCGGGGGTAAGGCGGCCGCGCAGGCCGGCGGCCAGCTCTTCCATGCGGGCGGTGCGGGCCGGGCTGTCCGGGAAGATTAGCTGGTAGCCGTCCACCGCCTGGAAGCGTGGGGTGCGGTAGTTGTTGGCGTGCGCCAGGAAGCCGTCTTGGGGCTCCAGCACTTGGCAATCGTCCAGGGTGCCTTCCACGCAGATCAAGCCGCCGTCCGCGTCGGCCAGGGTGACCGCCACCACCCCCCGGCATGACTCCTCCAGGATGCGGCGCGCCCGGTCCGGGTCGCGCTGGCGCATGGCCTTGGGCAGGTAGGCGGCCAGGGGCAGCTTGGGCCGCAGAGCGGGCTGCATGGCCGCCACGCCGTTGAGGCAGCAACCCAGCCCGGCGGAGTTGAGGGTGTACTCGCCTAGGCCCAGTATGGGCAGCACCAGCTGGCACAGGCCGTCGCTGCGCTGGATATGCACCAGTGCCAGTGGGGTACCGCTGAACCAGTCGATGTTCTGCCCCAGGACCGCCTTGCCGTCGGGCGTGGCCGGGCCGGTGCCAGCCAGGGTGGTGCATCCGGCGCTGAGGTTGCTGTTGAAAAACAATATCTCCAAGCCGCAACGCGCGGCCCAGGTCTCTTCCAGGCTCAGGTCCGCCCCCCGGGCCTGGCCACGCACAAAAGGTTCCAACTCGGGATCGTACTCAATGGCGGCGGGCCACAGCTTCATGGCCAGGGCCAGGCACTCGGCGCGCGAGGTCTGGTGCACCAGGTTCACCACGGACAGGATGCGCTCCAGACCTTGGCGCATGGGATCGGCCAGGCCCCGGCCCCAGCCTTGCCCCACCTCCTCCGGCGTTCCGGACAGCTGCAACAGCGGCAGCCTCTTGTCTTGCTTCATGACCACATCTCCCCGCGCCGGGCGCGCCCCTGGGAACATTCCGACCAGGCCCGCGAGCCGCCGCATGTCGCCTTTTCCCAGGATTTGAGTTTATACTTTCGAGACCAGCCAGGCCTTGCCTTGGCGTCTCTGAGGAGATATATTACATACATACTGTATGTATGTCAAAGAGGTGTCCATGCCCCCACGCAAAAAAGCCGCCCCGCCGGCCCCGGAGGCGGGCAACAAGCAGGAGGCGCGCAGCCGCCGCACCACCGGCCGCCTGCTGGCCGAGGCCCGGCGCCTGTTCAGCGCGCAAGGCTACGCCGCCACCTCGGCCGAGGAGATCGTGGCCGCCGCCGGGGTGACCCGGGGAGCGCTGTATCATCACTACGAAGGGAAAAAGGGGCTGTTCCGGGCGGTGGTGGAGCAGGTGCAGGGCGAGGTGGCCCAGCGGGTGCGGCGGGCGGTGGAGCGCGCCCCTCTTCCCCTGGACAAGCTCATCGCGGGCAACAGCGAGTTTCTGACCGCCTGCCTGTCCCCGGATGTGCGGCGCATATTGTTGATCGACGGCCCGGCGGTGCTGGGCTGGGAACAGTGGCGGGCCATCGACGAGGCCAACGTGTTGGGCCATTACCAGGACTTTTTACGCCTGCTCATGGACCAGGGGGCGCTGCGGCCCCAGCCGGTGGAGGCCCTGGCTCACATTATCTCGGGGGCGGCCAACGAGGCGGCGCTGTGGGCGGCCCAGGCCGAAAACCCCGAGCAGGCCCTGGCCCAGGCTCAGGCGGCCATGGGGGAGTTGATTCGGTCGTTGGGGGTTTGAGGGGACGGCGAATACCCATCGTGACCCGGCCCCGCTTGACAGGAGTCTCCCGCCGGTCTTAGGCTACGGCCAGCCAGCTGAATAACGTCCAAGATTTAGCAGCACAATCCAGATTACCCATACCTAGGGAGGCGGTTTTGTCCGAGATAACTCGACGCCGTTTTCTCGGAGGCGCCGGCGTATTGGCCGGCGGCCTGGCCCTGTCATCCCTGGGGGTGCCCCTGGGCGCGCTGAAGGCCCACGCCGAAGAGCTGAGCAAGGCGGGGCGCATCGAGCGCGCCAAGACCACCATCTCCACCTGCTACTACTGTTCGGTGTCCTGCGGCCTGCTCTGCTCCACGGACCAGAAAACCGGCCGCATCATCAACATCGAGGGCGACCCGGACCACCCCATCAGCGAGGGAGCGCTCTGCGCCAAGGGCGCGGCCATGTTCCAGATGACCGACGCCAATGAGCACCGTTTGGACAAGGTGCTCTACCGCGCGCCCTACGGGGACAAGTGGCAGGTCAAGGACTGGGACTGGGCGGTGAACAAGATCGCGCGCAACATCAAGACGGTGCGCGACAAGGACTTCATGCACAAGAATGCCCGGGGCCAGGTGGTCAACCGCCTGGAAACCATCGGGCACATGGGCTCGTCCAAGGTGGACAACGAGGAATGCTGGTTGATAACTACCATGGCCCGCGCCCTGGGCCTGGTGCACATCGACCATCAAGCCCGGGTCTGACACAGCCCCACGGTAGCGGCTCTGGGAGAGTCGTTCGGACGAGGGGCCATGACCAACCATTGGATCGACCTGGCCAACAGCGACTGCATCCTGATCATGGGCAGCAACGCGGCCGAGAACCACCCCATCAGCTTCCGCTGGGTGCTCCGGGCCCAAAAGAAAAACCGGGCCAAGATCATCCACGTTGACCCGCGCTTCACCCGCACCTCGGCGCGGGCGGATTTTCACGCCGCCCTGCGCTCGGGCACGGACATCGCATTCCTGGGCGGCATGATCAACTACATCCTGGCGCACGACAAGTTTTTCCGCGACTACGTGGCCAACTACACCAACGGCGCGTTCTTGGTGGACCAGGGCTTCGGCTTCGAGGACGGCCTGTTCACCGGCTACGACCCCAAGGCCCGCAAGTACGACAAGGCCACCTGGGCCTTCCAGAAGGACGCCAAGGGCGTGATCCGCAAGGACCCCACCCTCCAGGACCCGCGTTGCGTGCTGCGCCTTATGCAAAAGCACTACGCCCGCTACAACCTGGACAAGGTCGCGGGCATCACCGGCACTCCGGTGGAGGACCTGAAGACGGTGTACGAGGCCTTTGCGGCCACGGGCCGGTCGGACAAGGCGGGCACCATCATGTACGCCCTGGGCTGGACCCAGCACACGGTGGGCACCCAGAACATCCGCACCATGGCCATCATCCAGCTTCTCTTGGGCAACATCGGGGTGTGCGGCGGCGGGGTCAACGCCTTGCGGGGCGAGCCCAACGTGCAGGGCTCCACGGACCACTGCATCCTGTACCACATCCTGCCTGGCTATCTGAAAGCGCCCACCACGGCCATGCCCGACCTGGCGGCCTACTTGAAAACCTGCACCCCGGTGAGCCAGGAACCCCAGTCGGCCAACTGGTGGGGCAATTATCCCAAGTACATGGTGAGCCTGCTCAAGAGCTGGTATGGCGAGGCGGCCAGTAAGGACAACGACTTCTGTTACGGCCATGTGCCCAAGCTGGACGTGGGGCAGAACACCTCCATCATGAACACCTTTGACCTCATGTATGAAGGCAAGATGAAGGGCTACATCTGTCTGGCCCAAAACCCGGCTTGCAGCATGCCCCACGCGGGCAAGGTGCGCACCGCGTTGGGCAAGCTGGACTGGTTGGTGCACGCCAACATCTTTGACAACGAGACGCCTTCCTTCTGGCACGCGCCGGGCATGGACCCGGCCAAGATAAAGACCGAGGTGTTCCTTTTGCCCGCCGCGGCTTCCATAGAAAAGTCGGGCTCCTTGACCAACAGCGGCCGCTGGGTGCAGTGGAAGTACGTGGCCGCCCAGCCGCCTGGCGACGCCATCGCGGTGGGGGACATGGTTTACCGCATCGTGGCCAAACTCAAGGAGCTTTACGCCAAGGAAGGCGGCGCCGCGCCCGAGCCCATCCGCGATTTGTATTGGGACTACGGCGACGGCAAGGGCGGCTTCGATCCCCTGCGCACGGCCAAGGCCATCAACGGCTACTTCCTGGAAGACGTGACCATCAAGGGCAAGGCCTATAAAAAGGGCCAGACCGTGCCCTCCTTCGGCCTGCTGAGCGACGAGGGCAAGACCTCCTCGGGCAACTGGCTCTATAGCGGCATGTTCGACCAGCAGGGCCGCAACCTCTCGGCCCGGCGGGGCAAGCAGGACCCCACCGGCCTGGGGCTGTTCTCGCAATGGGCCTGGTGCTGGCCGGTGAACCGCCGAGTGCTCTACAACCGGGCCTCGGTGGACCCCCAGGGCAAGCCCTACAACCCGGCCCGGCCGGTGATCGCCTGGAAGAACGGCAAGTGGGTGGGCGACGTGCCCGACGGGCCCTGGCCGCCTATGGCCGATGCCCAGGGCAAGCTGCCCTACATCATGAAGCCCCACGGGGTGTCTTCCATCTTCGGGCCCGGCCTGGCCGAGGGGCCCTTCCCCGAGCACTACGAGCCGGTGGAAAGCCCCCTGGCCGTGAACCCCATGTCCAGCCAGCGCATCAACCCGGCGGTGAAGCTCTTCACGGGCGCGGCCGACCGCTACGCCTCGGCGGGCGGCGACTTCCCCATCGTGTGCACCACCTACACCGCCACGGAGCACTGGTGCACCGGGGCCATAACCCGCTGGATGTCCTGGCTCACCGAGGCCATGCCCCAGGCCTACGTGGAGATGAGCCCCGAACTGGCCGAGGCCCGGGGCATCGCCAACGGCGACAAGGTCAAGGTGTGGAGCGAGCGGGGCGCGGTGGAGGCGGTGGCCTTGGTCACGGTGCGCCTACGGCCCTTCACGGTTGAGGGACGCGAGGTGCACCAGGTGGGCATGACCTTCAACTATGGCTGGCGCTACCCGGCCGACGCGGGCGATAGCGCCAACTTGCTCACCCCCACGGTGGGCGACGCCAACACCATGGCGCCGGAGTACAAGGCGTTCCTGGTCCAGGTGGCCAAGCTCTAGGAGGGGCGTCATGCAAGGCAAATCGATAATCGTGGACACCTCGCTGTGCACCGCCTGCCGGGGATGCCAGGTGGCCTGCAAGCAATGGCACGGGCTGCCAGGCACCAAGACCACTCAGCGCGGCACCTACCAGAACCCGCCCGATTTCTCGGGCGCGACCTACAAGGTGGTGCGCTTTGCCGAGGGCCGGGGCCACGACGGCAAGCCCTACTGGCATTTCTTTTCCGACGGCTGCCGCCACTGTATGGACCCAGGCTGCATGACCGCCGACCCGGGCAAGGCCATCGTGCAGGACCCGGCCACCGGGGCGGTGATCTACACCCCGGCCACCAAGAAGCTCAACTACCGCCAGGTGCGCAGCAACTGCCCCTATGACATCCCCCGCCGCAACGCGCAGACCAAGGAGCTGGTCAAGTGCGACCTGTGCCTGGACCGGCTGCGCGGCAACCTAGTGCCCGCCTGCGTGAAGTCCTGCCCCACCGGAGCCATGCACTTCGGCAACCGCAATGAGATGCTGCACAAGGCGGCTATCCGGGTGGCCGAGCTCAAGAAGACCCACCCCAAAGCCAAGGCGCTCAATCCCCAGGACGTGCGGGTGATCTACATCGTGACCGACGATCCGGACAAGTACTTCGAGTTCGCCGAGGCCTGAGAGAGGCAATGCCCGACAAGCCCGATGACGCCGCGCCCGCGCGCGAGCTGCAAAATTATCTGGACGGCCTGGCCCGAGAGACGCCGGGCCTGGCCCCGGTGGTCGCGGCCTTTGGGCCGCTCTTGATCGCCCAGGCCATGGTCAAGGCCGCGCTGCCGCCGCTGAACGCGCCAGAGGCGAAGCCAAAGGACGACGAGCCCCTGGCCACGCCCTGGGAGCTCTTGGCCCTGGGGCCGGAGCTGGGGGCCTATCTGCGCCAGGCGGCCGAGGCCATCCTGCCCGCCATACAAGAGGGCTTCCCTGCCTTGGGGGGCGAGGCCGAAGCCATCGGCGAGGCGCTTAAGCACGGCGCCCTGGACGGAGCGGCCTGCTGCCAGGTCCTGTTCGAGGGGGACGCAGAAGGCCTGGAGCGCTTGGCCCAGGAGGCGGGGCTGGACCCGGCAGCCTTGGGCTTTGCCCTGCTGGCCCTGGCCAAGCCTCGGCTGGAGCAGGCAGCCGAAGCCCTGGCCCCGGCCCTGGAGGGGCGCGAATGGCCGCATGGCTACTGCCCCATCTGCGGGGAGCCGCCGGAGCTGGCCTTTTTGCAAGGCGAGAGCGGGCAGCGCTGGCTGCGCTGCTCCTTGTGCGGCCATCACTGGCGCTTCGCGCGCCTGGCCTGCCCGGCCTGCGGCTGCGAGGACTCGGACCAGCTCGATTACTTCTATGCCGAAGGAGCCGAGCAGGAGCGGGTGGACGCCTGCCGAGCCTGCGGCAAGTACCTGGTCACCCTGGACCTGCGCGAGCGGGACCAGCCGCCCGCCTGGGCCGGGGCGGGCCTGGGCCTGATACACCTGGACCTGCTGGCCCAGGAGCAGGGACTGATCCCCAACGCGTGGTGCGCCTGGAACCGCCTGAGCTGAGGGGGCGGCAATTGGCTACGGCCCCAAGCTAATCTAGCGGACAAAAAGAAAAGGCCGTCCCATGAGGGACGGCCCTGAATATTTAGCTAGGCCTTCGCTTCACCCGCTCAGCAGGTCCGCCGAGCTGATGACCCCCTGCGCCACCTCGCCCAGGGAGAGTCCTTGGCGGCGGGCCTGCTCTTCCAGCACCGCGCGGGCGTCGCTTTCGTCCAGGCCCAGGCGCTGCATGACCAGGCCCTTGGCCCGCTCCACGGCCTTGCGCTCGGCCAGGGCGCGCCTGAGATCGGCCACCTGGCGGCGCAAACGGGCCAGGCGGGCCGAGCTGCTCAGCGCCAAGGCCAAGGCCGGGCCCAGGTTGGCGGGCTCCAGGGGCGGGATAACCAAACCGGCGGCCTCGGGCAGCTGGGCCAGGCGCTCCAGGGCCTGGTCCGCGTCCTCGGCCACCAGCACCACCGGCCAGGGGGCCAGGCCGCGCAGACCCTCCACCGGCAGCCCGGCGGCCAGGAGCACCGCGTCCGGGGCCAGCTCCTGGGCCAGGCGGCAGGCCAAATGACCTTCAGGCGTGCTGGCCACCACCTGGTGGCCCATGGCTTCCAGACAGGCACGCATGGCCGCGGCCTCGTCCGGAGGTGCAGCCAGGAGAACCCTGAGTTGACGGGTAAATTCGCTTTGGGTCATGCCGCGCTCCCCCCACAAAAGCGCCCCCACCGGCGCAAGGCCGGTGGGGACCGGCAATCCTATTAGGTTTCGGGCCCCGGGGCCCGGCGCGAGGGGCCTAGTTGACCGCCTCCACGCTCTTAATCTCGGGCACCGCCTGCTTGACCACCTTTTCGATGCCCATCTTGAGGGTCATCTGGCTCATGGGACAGCCGCCGCAGGCGCCGGTGAGCTTCACCTTTACCACACCGTCGTCGGTGACATCCACCAGTTCCACGTTGCCCCCGTCGCGCATCAGGGCGGGCCGGATCTTATCCAGGGCTTGTTCCACCTGTTCCTTCAAGGCGTCCCTCCTAGGCCAGGCCCTTGCCGGTAAGCTGGGTCAAGGCCTCCAGGTAACGTTCCCGGGTGCCCGCGATGACCTCGGCGGGCAACGCGGGAGCCGGCGGCTTCTTGTCAAAGCCAATGCTCTCCAGATAATCGCGCACGAACTGCTTGTCAAAGCTCTCCTGGCCCCGGCCGGGCGCGTACTTGTCCGCCGGCCAGAAACGGCTGGAGTCCGGGGTGAGCACCTCGTCGATGAGGATCAGTTCGTCGCCCATGGTGCCGAACTCGAACTTGGTGTCCGCGATGATGATGCCCTTGGTGGCGGCGTAGTCCCGCGCCCGGCCGTAGATGGCCAGGGCCCGCTGAGCCACCGCCTGGGCCAGCTCCGCGCCCACGATCTTTTCGGCCTCCTTAAGGTCGATGTTCAAATCGTGCTCGCCCAGCTCGGCCTTGGTGCTGGGGGTGAACAGGGGCTCGGGCAGCTTGTCGCTCTCGGTGAGCCCGGCGGGCAGCTTGTAGCCGCACACCTCGCCGGTGGCCTGGTAGTCCTTCCAGCCGGTGCCCGAGAGATAGCCGCGCACGATGGCCTCGATGGCCAGAGGCTTGGCCTTTTTCACCAGCATGGAGCGGCCCTCCAGCACCTCGGCGTAGGGCTTGAGCTTGGCCGGGAAGTCGCTCACCTCCCAAGCCACCAGGTGGTTGGGGGTGATGTCGGCCATCATCTCGAACCAGAAAAGCGATATCTGAGTGAGCACCTTGCCTTTGTCGGGGATGGGGTCGGGCAAGATCACGTCAAAGGCGCTGAGGCGGTCGGTCGCCACGATCAGCAGGTGCTCGTCCAAGTCGTAGATGTCGCGGACCTTGCCCCTGGCCAGCAGGGGGGCCGCATCAATATTGGTTTGGTGTACGGGGGCGGGGCTCATGGTTCTCCTCGGTTGCTGAGCCGGTTTCATTTCTGGCCACCCGGCGTTGACGGGGGGCTTATGACAGTAGTATGTTTTTGCCGTTCCTTAAAACTAGCACAAAGCTCTATAAGGAGAAAGCAACATGCTTCAGAAGATAACCGTCATCGGAGCTGGGAACGTGGGAGCCACCTGCGCCCAGCGCGCCGCCGAAAAAGAGTTGGCCGATGTGGTCCTGGTGGACGTGGTCGAGGGTATGCCCCAGGGCAAGGGCCTGGACCTGTGCGAAGCCGCTCCCGTGGAAAAGCACGACGCCCTTATCACCGGCACCAACGACTACGACGCCACCGCGGACTCGGACATCATTATCGTGACCGCGGGCATCGCCCGCAAGCCCGGCATGAGCCGCGACGACCTGATCAAGACCAACGCCGGCATCGTGAATACCGTGTGCTCCGAGGCGGCCAAGCGCTCGCCCAACGCGGTTATGATCATCGTTTCCAACCCCTTGGATGCCATGTGCCACGTGGCCCTCAAGGCCTCCGGCTTCCCGTCCGAGCGCGTCATCGGCATGGCCGGCGTGTTGGACTCGGCCCGTTTCCGCTTCTTCATCGCCGAGGCCCTGAACGTGTCGGTGGAGAACACCCACGCCTTCGTGCTGGGCGGCCACGGCGACACCATGGTGCCCCTGCCCCGCTTCTCCACCGTGGCCGGCATCCCCATCACCGAGCTGCTGCCCGAGGATAAGATCGCGGCCATGTGCCAGCGCACCGCCCAGGGCGGCGCGGAGATCGTGAGCCTTTTGAAAACCGGCAGCGCCTACTATGCCCCGGCCTCCTCGGCCGTGGAGATGGCCGAGGCCATCCTCAAGGACAAGAAGAAGGTGCTGCCCTGCGCGGTGTACCTGACCGGCCAGTACGGCTACAACGACCTGTACATCGGCGTGCCGGTGAAGCTGGGCGTGGGCGGGGCCGAAGAGGTCATCGAGATCAAGCTGACCGCCGACGAGAAGGCCGCCCTGGACAAGAGCGCCAATGCGGTGCAAGGCCTGGTGGACCTGCTCAAGGAGATGGGCTACTAAGCCCCCGAAGGCCCCCCCGCAAGGGCGGCCGCTGCTGTAACCCCCCGGCCCGGAGCAAGAAAATTTCCTGCTCCGGGCCGTTTTTTGGCTCTACGCGCACTTAATGTTATTTATTAAGTATCTCGCTATTTATTTGTTTTTACGTTTTATTTAATTGGCTTCATGCCCATAAGCCAACGCAGCACATTGTAGCGCCGAATGAGCAGGTCGTAGATGGCCATGATGCCCGCGAAGGAGAGCACCGCGATGAGCCCGGCCTCCAGCAGGGGGCCCAGCTTCCACTGAATCAGGTAATAGCCCACCGCGTAGATCACCGAGAAGTGGATTATGTAAAAGGGCAGCACCGCCGGGTTGGCGTAGTCCAACACCCGGTTGTCCCGGTTGAGCAGGCGCTCCCCCACCCCCAGCAAGGCCAGCACCCAGCACCAGGCCAGCAGGCCCCGGAAGGCCTGAACCAGTATCCACGCCTGGTGGTCAAAGGGCAGCAGGTTCCCGTCCGCGCGGTGCCGGGTGATCCCGGCGAGCTTCAGGTTGATCCCGAAGTGGGAGTCCAGGTGCAGCCAGCTGAGCACCAGGGCGATGCCCAACAAGACCCAGGCATAACCCCGGATGGCCTCCCGGGTGGCCTCTTGGCAATAGAGCAAGTAGCCGCAGAGAAAGAACACCAGGAAGGTCAGCGGGTCCCAGCCCCCGGCCAGGCGCAGAAAGCCCAGGCCGATCGCCTCCATGAAGGCCGAAGCGGCCGAGATGGGCACGAACAGCAGGAGCATGGCCCAGGGGCGCCGGAACACCCGGCCGGCGCGGGTGAGCAGGCTGGTTTTGCTCGGGCCGAAGTTGATAAACAAGGGCAAGGCGATCAGGGAAAAGGCAAACAGGTAGAGCAGGTACCAGAGATGAGTGCCCACCCCCGGCGGCGCGAAGTTGCCCCCGGCCATGTACAGGCCATGGAAAAAGTTGGGGTACCAGGCCAGGAAGTTTTCCGTGGTCTTGCCCTGGAACAGCCTCTCGAAGTAGACCTGCAAGGGGCCGATGACCAGGGTGCCCACCAGGAGCAGGGGCACCAGGATGCGCAGCACCCGCTCCTTGAGGAAGCCGCCCACTGAGCGCGAGCGCAAGGAATAGAACACCGACGCCCCGGAGATTACGAAGAACAGGGGCATCATCCACAGGAAGTTGAACTCGCGGAAGGCGGACAAGGCCAGGTCGCGCGGTTCATCGTAGATGGTGAAGGTGTGATAGTCGTAGAACTTGGCGCAGTGGTGCAGGAACACCAACAGGATGGCGACGATGCGCAGCCAGTCCAGGTAATAGAGCCGGACGCCAGGCGATGCCGTAGACGCCTTATTGAATGAAGCGTCAGTCATTTCCCCCTCTCAAAAAACCCGCCAACCAGGCCGCCCCGGCCCGCATCGGCGCCTGAATGTTCATCGGCAATCTTTAAGAATAATCAGAGAGGTGGTTTCATGCCGGGCGGCCTTTCCCAGTGGGGCCGCTTGCGAGCCTAGAGGCCCAGGTCGTCGCTGATCTCGCGCATGGCCTCCACGGCCAGGACGGCGAACTCGGGCAGGGGTATGCCCAGCTCTTCGCAGAGCCGGATGTGGTCGCGGTTGACGCTGGCGGCGAAGGCCTTTTCCTTCATGCGCTTGGTCACGCTCTTGGGCTTCACGCTGGCCAGCTTCTTGTCCGGGTAGACCATGGTGGTGGCGGTCACCAGGCCGGTGATGGTCTCGCCGGCGGTGAGGGCCAAGTCCAGGGGCGTGGTGCGCGTCAGCCCCAGGTTCTCGGCATTGTGCGCCTTGATGGAGCTGACCACCTTCGCAGGCAGGTCATAGCCTGCCAACAGCTCGGCGGTGACCAGCCCATGGCGGCCCATGTCGTCCACGGTTTCGGGATAATCAAGGTCGTGCAGCAGCCCGGCCAGGGCCCAGGTCTCCTCGTCGTGGCCCAGGCGTCGGGCCATGGCGCGGAGCACAGCGGCCGAGGCCAGGCTGTGCGCCAGGATCCGCTGGTCAGTGAGGCGGCTCTTGGCCAGCTCCATTCCAGCGGCGAAGTCCATGATGGGCCTTAGCCGGCCGCGGCCAGCTTGCGGGTCTGCTTCTTCAGGCGGCCGATGCGGCGGCGGTACATTTCCACCTGCTTCTTGTCGCCGGCCTCGCGGGCCTTGTCGCGCTCGCCCTTGAACACCTTGATCTGAGCCTTGACCTTGGCGATTTCCTTGGCGAAGAGCTTGCTGCCCGACTCATCGTCGATGCCCAGGGCCTCTTTGATGGCCTTAAGAAGCTCCTCTTTGTTCATGCTGTGCACGCCCATGATGTTGCCCAGCTCCAGGCCGTATTCACGGAGCTCTTTGGCGGTCATCTTTTCCAGAGGCTTTTTGGGCTCCGGAATTTTGGTGGCGGCTTCCGCTTTGGGCGCCTCGGCGGCGGTTTCTTCTTCGGCGGTCTGCAGGGTTTCCTCGTCAGCCATTTTTCTCTCTCAAGTTTCCCGTTTTAGCTAGCTGGGGCGCGATCTTGCATCCGCGCCGCTGAATGGGGGAGTCTACCCGTTGGAGTCGTTATTTTCAACCATTTTCAGAAACGGTTTGAACAGATCGATGGGCAGGGGGAACAAAGTGGTGGAGTTGTTTTCGCTGGCCACCTCCCGGAGAGTCTGCAAATATCGCAGTTGCAGGGCCTGGGGATGGGCCGCGATTATCTCCGCGGCCATGGCCAGCTTTTCGGCCGCCTGGAACTCGCCCTCCGCGTTGATCACCTTGGCCCGCCGCTCGCGCTCGGCCTCGGCCTGCTTGGCCATGGCCCGCTGCATCTCCTGGGGCAGGTCGATGTGCTTTACCTCCACGGTGGACACCTTGATGCCCCAGGCGTCGGTGTGCTGGTCCAGGATCTGCTGCAACTCGCTGTTGATCTTCTCGCGCTCGCTCAAGAGCTCATCCATCTCAATCTGGCCGCACACGCTCCGGAGGGTGGTCTGGGCCAGCTGGCTGGTGGCGAAAAGATAGTCCTCCACCTGCACCACCGCGTTGGTGGGGTCCATGACCCGGAAGTAGACCACCGCGTTCACCTTTACCGACACGTTGTCCCGGGTGATCACGTCCTGGGAGGGCACGTCCATGGCCACGGTGCGCAGGCTGATTTTGGTCATGCGGTCGATGATGGGTATGAGAATGATCAGCCCCGGCCCCTTGGCCGCGACGACCCGGCCCAGGCGGAAGATGACCCCGCGCTCGTACTCCTTGAGCACCCTCAGGGAGACCGCCAGGAACAGGATTAACAGGATCACCACGGGCAGCAGGCCGCCCAGCAAGGCAATCAAGCCGGATACGAATCCCATGTCGCTCTCCTAATTTAGCCCGCAAATTTCATGGATGCCGTGCGCCCGGCCGCGCCAGCCACCGACATACCGTGTTCCTGGCTGCGCTCGGTCCTCGACGTAGCACTACAGGCTACGCCTGCGTCCCTCGCTTGCCAGACGCCTTGTCTGTCGGCGGCTGGCTGTGCCGGAGTTAGAAACGAGCCACCCCCTATCGAAGTGAGCTTTTCTTTCATTTCTAACCCGCAAGAGACAATTCGTTGCCATTTATCGCCCGGCCTCATGAAACATGCGGGCTAGGCATTCTGGCTCTTTCCGCGAAAATCACCAAGGGGAGCCACCTCCACCTCCAGGCCGTGGGCCGCGGTGATCGTGACCTCCTGGCCCGGGGCCAGGCCCGAGGGGCCGCGATAGCGCCACAGCTCGCCCAGCACCCGCACCCGGGTATCGTCCACCACCTCCGCCCGCGCGCCCACCAGGCCCTCCAGGCCGGTGACGCCCTTGGCCAGCTGGGCCTTGCCCGCCAGATAGGCCACCCCGCCGAAGAACAGGATCACGCACAGGGCGGTGGGCACCAGCACGGCCAGGGACACCGCCACCACCGCCTCACCGGTGCGAAAGAGCATGACCGAGCCCAAAACCAGGGACGCCGCCCCGGCCAGGGACAATAGGCCATAGGAGGTGATCTTTATCTCCGCGAAGAACAGGACCACCGCCAGGCCGATGAGGGCCAGGCCCGCGTAGCTCACCGGCAGGGCGCTCATGGCGAAAAAGGCCAGAATCAGGGCCAGGCCGCCCACCACCCCCGGGAAGATGGTGCCCGGATGGCTCAGCTCGAAGTAGATGCCCGCCAGGCCGATCATCAACAGGATGTAGGCCAGGTTGGGGCTGCCCAGCAGGCTCAGCAGCTTTTCGCGCCAGCCGGGCTGCACAAAATGGATGGTCTTGCCCTTGGTGTCGACCACCTTCTCGCCCCCGGCCACGGCCACCTTCCTGCCTTGCAGCATGGCCAGGAGCTCGCCCAGGTCATTGGCGATCACATCAACCAGGCCCAGTTCCTTGGCCTTGGTGGCGTCGAAGCTCACCGACTTAGTGACCATCTCCCCGGCCAGCTTGGGGTCGCGGCCGCGCTGCTTGGCCAGGCTGACGGCCAGGGCCTTGAGGTCGCTCACCGCCTTGTCGCCCATGGCGCCCTTGATCTCCTTGCCGCCCGCGCCCACCGGATGGGCCGCGCCCAGATGAGTGGCCGGGGCCATGGCCGCGATGGGGGCGGAGAGCATGAGGAAGGCGCCCGCGCTGGTGGCCCGCGCCCCGGCCGGGGCGGTGTAGACCACCACCGGCACCGGGCTGGACATGATGGCCTTGACCATCTCGCGCATGGAGGAGACCAGGCCGCCGGGGGTGTCCAGGCGGATCACCACCAGGGCGGCTGAGGCGCCTGCCGCCTCCTTGAGCCCCTCCAGCAGATAATCCGCGCTGCCCGGGTTGATGGTGTCGCTCAGCTCCAGCACCCACACCTGCCCCTGCCCTTCGGGCGCGGCCAGGGCAACCGGGGCGGCCAGGATGAGCGCCGCCAGGATTATGCTCATGATCAAGCGGGGCATGGCCCCTCCGAATGATTGCTAGTGCTCGGGCCCGCGAACCAGGGCCTTTAGATCATTATAGGCCAATCCCTTGGCCTCCGGGGTGCGCAGCAGATAGGCCGGGTGATAGGTGGGCAGCACCGGCACCCCCAGGGCACTGGCCCAGCGGCCCCGCAAACGGCCGATGGGCGCGTCCGTGGCCAGAAGCGCCTGGGCGGCGGGCCGCCCCAGGGCGCAGATGGCCGCTGGCGCGATCTGCTTCACCTGGGCCTCCAGGAAGGGGCGGCAGGCCGCGACCTCGCCCGGCTGGGGGTCGCGGTTGCCCGGGGGGCGGCACTTGACGATGTTGGTGATGTAGACCTGGCTTCTCTGCAAGCCTACCGCCGCCAGCATGGCGTCCAACAGCTTGCCGGCCGGCCCCACGAAGGGCAGGCCTTGCTGGTCTTCCCGCTGGCCCGGCCCCTCGCCGATGAACATGATGCGCGCGTTTTCGGGGCCGGCCCCGAACACGATCTTGTGGCGCGTTTCGCTCAGGGAGCAGCGGGCGCACTCGCCCAGCCAGGCCTGCACGTCCTGCAATGAGCCCAGGCGCGGGGCGGGGCTGGAGGGCATGACCGCGGCCATGAGCTGGTCCATCTCGCCCCGGCTGCCTTCGACCTGGCTGAGGCCCAGGCGGGAGCGGCAGGCCAGGTTGCCGGCCAGGGCCGCGAGCTGGCGGGGATCGGCCACGGGACTAGTCGCGTCCCTTGAGCAGGCGGGCCACCCGGTCCAGCAAACGGTGGGCCACCTCCTGCTTGGTCATCAGCGGCAGGCTTTCCACCTCGCCGTCCGGGGTGAGCAGATGCACCCGGTTGGTTTCCACCGCGAAGCCGGAGTCGCTGGCGGCCACGTCGTTGGCCACCATGAGGTCCAGGTTCTTGGCCCTAAGCTTGGCCCCGGCATGGGCCAGCACTTCTTCGGTCTCGGCCGCGAAGCCCACCAGGACGGCCTCGCCCTTGTCGGCCCCCAGTCCGGCCAGGATGTCCGGGGTGTTCACCAGGGTGCAGACCTCGCCGCCCTGGCCCTTCTTGACCTTCTGGGGGGCGCAGTCCTGGGGCCGGAAGTCGCTCACCGCCGCGGCCTTGATGATCACGCTCTGGGCCTTGGCCCGCGAGTTCACCGCCTCGGCCATCTCCAAGGCGCTGATCACCCGCACCGTGTCCACCCCTTCGGGCGGCTCCAGGTGGGTGGGGCCCAGGACCAGGGTGACCGCCGCGCCCCGGCGGCGGGCCATGCGGGCCACCTCGATGCCCATGCGGCCCGAGGAGGGGTTGGAAAGGTAGCGCACCGGGTCCAGGTGCTCGCGGGTGGGCCCGGCGGTGACCAGGATGGGCACGCCCGCCAGGTCTTGCTCGGAGAGCAGGTCCATGGTCCGGTCCACGATGGCCGCCGGCTCCACCATGCGGCCCGGGCCTTCCTCGCCGCAGGCGGTGCGCCCGGCCTCCGGGCCCACGATGTGCGCCCCCCGCTCGATGAGCGCGGCCAAATTTGCCTGCACCGTGGGGTGGCCATACATGTGGGGGTTCATGGCCGGAGCGATCAACAGCGGCGCGCCCGTGGCCAGCATGAGGGTGGAGAGCAGGTCATCGGCCAGGCCGTGGGCCGCCTTGGCCAGGAAGTTGGCCGTGGCCGGAGCCACCACCACCACCGAGGCCCAGCGGGCCAGGTCGATGTGGCTGATGGCCGACTCCTCGTTGGCCTCGAACCAGTCGCCCGGCACCGGGTTGCTCGTGAGGGCCGCGAAAGTAAGCGGCCCCACGAAGCGCTTGGCCGTGTCGGTCATCACCACCCGCACCGCGCAGCCCTCCTTGACCAGGCGGCTGGCCAGGTCGGCGGCCTTGTAGGCGGCGATGCCCCCGCAGACCCCCAGGAGGACGCGGGGCTTGTCGCTGGCCGCGTCCATCAGTCCACAGCCGGCGCCACCCAGATGGTGACCTCGGTGCTGAAGGTGGACTCCTCGATGTGGATCACCGCGGTCTTGCCCTTCTTGGCGAAGAACAGCACCACCCGGGGGTACTTGTAGGACCCTTGCAGCACCCAGTTGTCGCGCTGCATGGAATCGATGAAGAAGTTGATCAGGCTCTGCACTTCCAGGTTGTCGGTGAACACCAGCACCCCGGCCTTGAACTTGCCGGCCCGGAAGATGAGCGAGCGCTTCTTGTCCAGCTTGAGGGCGTTGGGAACCTGGATATCGTCAAAGTCGTAGTAGCGCCCCACCGCGGCCGGGGCCATGCGCGTCTTGGTAGCGGCGGCAGCCGCGTCGCCGGTCTTGGCCGGAGCGCCCTGGGCGGCGGGAGCTTTCTCCGCGCCTACCGGCTGCGCCGAAAAGATGGAGCAACCGGCCGCCAGCCCCAGGCTGAGGGTCAAGACGGAAGCCAGGGTTAACTTTAAGAACTTCATAAAAGGCAACTCCCCGCTTAGAGGGTGGGTTCCGGCTCGGACAACCGGGCGGGCAGGACCAGCTCGTCCATGGTCAGGCGGTAGGGCTTGCCATGGCTGTCGCCGGCCGGATGGCCCAGGGCCAAAATGGCCATGAGCTCGTATTCTTCGCCCAGGCCCAGCGTCTGGCGCACCTGGGTGGCGTTCTTGAGGATCTCGCCCAGCCACACCGCGCCCAGGCCCAGACCGTGGATCATCAGGAGCATGTTCTGCAAACAGGCGCCGATGCCCTGATAGTCCTTCATTTCATTGTACACGGAAGGCAGGTGCAGGAAGGTACAGATCAGGACGGCGGACTCGCGCACGATGCCGCTGCACTTGGTCATGGGGGCCAGGGCCTCCTTGATCGCCTCTTCCTGAATAACCACGAAGCGCCAGGGCTGGTTGTTCAGGCCGCTGGGAGCCCAGCGCCCCGCCTCCAGGATGGCGTCGAGCATGGCCTGGTCCACGGGCTGGCCGGTGTATTCGCGCACACTGCGCCTGCTGGTGATGAGTTCAAGCAGCTCTGTGGGGTTCATGCGGTCTTCTCCTTATCTCTGCGGCATGTTAACAACGCACCCCGAAGGCGTCAAGCGCCCGGCCTGCCAGGCGAAACACCCTTGCGCCCCTTGGCGGGCGCGGCTAGACTGGCTTGCAGGGGCTGGCGCGTGGGCCCCGCTTTTTGCCTGGAGGTGACATGAGAAGGTTCTGGGGAATATTGCTGCTTTGCCTGGCCTGGGGCGCCCTGCCCTGGCCCGCCCTGGCGGCGGACAACGGCGGCGCGCTGGTCATCGGCACCATCGGCGACGCCACCAGCATGATTCCCATGATCACCAGCGATTCGGCTTCCCACGAGATGAGCGGCCTGGTCTACAACGGCCTGTTGAAATACGACAAGGACCTGAACCTGGTGGGCGACCTGGCCGAGTCCTGGAAGGTCAGCGACGATGGCCTGACCATCACCTTCAGGCTGCGCCACGGGGTGCGCTGGCAAGACGGCAAGCCCTACACCGCTCAGGACGCCCTGTTCAACTGGCGCTTCATGGTGGACCCCAAGACCCCCACCGCCTACTCCGGCGACTACATGAAGGTCAAGGACGCCTCCGCGCCGGATGACCACACCTTCGTGGTGCACTACAAGGAGCCCTTCGCGCCGGGCCTGGCCTCCTGGACCCTGTCCCAGATGCCCCGCCACTTGCTGGAGGGCAAGGACGTGCGCGCCTCGAAGCTCAACCGCCACCCCATCGGCACCGGGCCCTATCGCTTCGTGCGCTGGGACCCGGGCGCGCGGGTGGTGCTGAACTATTACGAAAATTATTTCGAGGGGCGGCCCCACATCAGCCAGGTGACCTATCGGGTCATCCCGGACATGGCCACCATGTTCCTGGAGCTCAAGGCCGGGGGCCTGGACTGGATGAGCCTGAGCGCCTTGCAGTACCGCCGTCAGACCAGCACGGCCTTCTTCAAAAAAAACTTCGTCAAGTACAAGTACCTGGCCTCGGGCTACACCTATCTGGGATACAACCTCAAGGACCCCCGCTTTGCCGACAAGCGGGTGCGCCAGGGCCTTAGCTACGCCATCAACAAAGAGGAGCTGATCAAGGGGGTGCTCCTGGGCCTGGGCCAGGTGTGCACCGGCCCGGTCAAGCCGGGCACCTATTGGTACAACCCCAAGGTCAAGCAGTATCCCTATGACCCGGCCAAGGCCAAGGCCCTGTTGAAGGCCGCCGGCTGGGAGGACCGCGACGGCGACGGAATCCTGGACAAGGACGGACGGCCCTTCGAGTTCACCATCCTGACCAACCAGGGCAACGCCTACCGGGCCAACACCGGGGTGATCATCCAGCAGCGTTTGTCCCAGATCGGGGTGCGGGTGAAGCTCCGCACCGTGGAGTGGGCCGCGTTCATCAAGGAGTTCGTTAACAAGGGCCGCTTCGAGGCGGTGCTCCTGGGCTGGACCATCACCCCGGACCCGGACCAGTTCGACATCTGGCACTCCTCCCGGGCCCAGCCGGGACAGCTCAACTTCACCTATTACAAGAACCCCGAGCTGGACAAGATCCTCGTGGCACAGCGCCGCACCTTTGATCGGGAAGAGCGCCGGGCCCTGTTGTTCAAGATGCAGGAGATCCTGGCCGAGGATGTGCCCTACACCTTCCTCTACGTGCCCGAGGCCCTGCCCATCCTGGCCGCGCGCATCCGGGGCGTGAAGCCAGCGCCCGCGGGCATCTCCTACAACTTCACCGACTGGTGGGTGCCCAAGGCCTTGCAGAAGCCGGCCCTGACGAGGTAATGCCTTGCTAACCTACCTCGCCAAACGCCTGGCCATGATGGTGCCCCTGCTCATAGGCATCACCTTCATCAGCTTCCTCATCATGCACCTGGCGCCGGGCAGCCCCACCGACCTGGCGGCCGACCTGAACCCCAAGATGAGCGAGATCGCCAAGGAGCGCCTGACCAAACTCTACGGTTTGGACAAGCCCCTGCCCGTGCAGTATTGGAACTGGCTCAAGCGCCTGGCCGTGCTGGACTTCGGGCGCTCCTTCGCCCCGGACGGCCAGCCGGTATTGAACAAGATCGCCGACCGCCTGCCCATCACCGTGACCATCAACCTCTTGTCGCTGGCCCTTGTTTTGGTCATAGCCGTGCCCATAGGCATTTACAGCGCCACCCATAGGGGGTCGCTGTTCGACCAGGGCACCACGGTGTTCGTGTTCCTGGGTTTCGCCACGCCCACCTTCTGGCTGGCCCTGTTGTGCATGATCCTGTTCGGGGTGATCCTGGGCTGGCTGCCCATCAGCGGCATCAAAAGTCTGAACCACGACCAGCTCTCGGCCTGGGGCCAGCTCATGGACTACGCGCGCCACCTGGCCCTGCCGGTGATCCTGAGCGCCTTCACCTCCCTGGCGGGCATGAGCCGCTACATGCGGGGCAACATGCTGGAGGTGATCCGCCAGGACTACATAACCACCGCGCGGGCCAAGGGCCTGCCCGAGCGCCTGGTGATCTACAGCCACGCCTTGCGCAACGCGCTCATGCCGGTGATCACCATCCTGGGCCTGTCGGTGCCCGCGCTCATCGGCGGCTCGGTGATCTTCGAGTCCATCTTCGCCATCCCGGGCATGGGCAAGCTGTTCTACGACTCGGTCATGGCCCGGGACTATCCGGTGGTCATGGGCGGCCTGGTCATCGGCGCGGTGCTCACCCTGGTGGGCAACCTGCTGGCCGACCTGGGCTACGCCCTGGCCGACCCCAGGGTGCGCTCCTCATGAGCAAAGGCGGCGAATACCGGGGCCTGTGGGGCCAGTTCACCCACAACCTGAAGGCCAACCGCCTGGCCATGGCCGGGCTGGCCGTGGTGCTGCTATTGCTCTTCACCGCCCTGCTCGCGCCCTGGCTGACCCCCCACGACCCCAACGGGATCGACGTGAGCGCCATCCTGCTGCCCCCCAGCCTTAGCCACCCCTTCGGCACCGACGAGCTGGGGCGCGACGTGTTCTCGCGCATGATCATGGGCTCGCGGGTGAGCCTGGAGGTGGGCCTGGTCTCGGCCGGGGTGGCCACCATCCTGGGGGTGATCCTGGGCGCGCTGGCCGGCTACTACGGCGGCTGGGTGGAGTCGACCATCATGCGCTTCACGGACATGATGCTCTGCTTCCCCACCTTCTTCCTCATCCTGGCGGTGATCGCCCTGCTGGAGCCATCGATCATCAACATCATGGCGGTGATCGGGCTGACATCCTGGATGGGGGTGGCGCGATTGGTGCGCGCCGAGTTTCTCTCGCTCAAGGAGCGGGAGTACGTGGTGGCCGCCAAAAGCCTGGGCGCGGGCGACCTGCGCATCATATTCCGGCACATCCTGCCCAACGCCATGGCCCCGGTGCTGGTGGCCGCCACCCTGGGGGTGGCCGGGGCCATCTTGGTGGAGAGCGGGCTGAGCTTCCTGGGCCTGGGGGTGCAGCCGCCGGCCGCGAGCTGGGGCAACATCCTCAACCAGGGCAAGGCCAACATCGAGATCGCCTGGTGGCTGAGCCTGTTCCCGGGCCTGGCCATCCTGGTCACCGTGTTGGGCTACAACCTCTTGGGCGAGGGCATCCGCGACGCCCTGGACCCGAGGCTGCATTAACGAAACAAATCAATCTTAAAAAGGGGGGAACAATGAAGGCAATCGAGTTGAAGAGTGGCCTAATCATATCAGCTCCAGTTACCAGCCTGCGACAATTCGTTAACGAATGGTACGAAATGTATGACGGAATAAATGTTGAGGACGACAACAATTTGACTGTTCCTGATATAGCACTTTCGATAATGCTAAACTCAAGGATTTCTGGCATTACGGGAGGAAATATCTACTATAAAAAGGCCTCCATAGACAAATATTTAGCCATGATACCCAATGACGTTGATCTATTCTCCCTGAGTCCGACAGAAACAATACCTGGCGAAGACGGCATAAGAGACCTCGTAGGTTGCATGTGCAAAATTTCGAGAGTTGCATTGTCTGTCACCACTAAGGTCATTCACAAAAAGCGACCACTTTTAATACCAATCTTCGACTCATTTGTTGAAGAACAATACTGCAAAAGAATCAAAGGCAGCACCCGAATGCCATGGGGCGATTATTGTGTCAATATGATGAGATTGGTCATAGAAGACATGCAAAACAATAAAAACCAGTTACAAGAACTAGTAGAAATAATGAAAGAAGACGGGACTCCCATGTCTGCCTGTCGCATTCTAAACGCCTTAACTTGGAAGAAAGTCCGCAAGCAAAAGGACCTTTTAGCAGCACAGAAAAATGGGAAAACGTAATTAATTTTTCCCTATCAACGCCATCATCTACTTATATCAGGAGCTAATCATGCCTCACGTCAACGTGCGCGTCACCAAGGGCCCCCTCACCACCGAAGAAAAGCAGCAGATCATCGCTGGCATGACCGAGGTCTTGGTCGATGTCCTGGGCAAGCCCCGCGACAGCGTGTCCGTGGTCATCGAGGAGATCGACACCGACAACTGGGGCAAGGGCGGCGAGAGCTTCACCGTGATCCGCGCCCGCAACAAGTAAGCCCCATGGAGCCCATCGCCACGCCTCCGGGCCTGAGGGTGCGCAACATGAGCCGGGACGAGCTGGCGAACCTGGCCGTGCCCTGGGCCGCATCCGAGGGCTGGAACCCCGGCCCGGGCGACGCGGCGGTGTTCTTCGCCGCCGACCCGGAAGGCTTTTTCGTGGCCGAGCGAGGAGGCGAGGCCGTGGGCTGTATCTCGGCGGTGAACTACGGCGATGCTTACAGCTTTTTGGGCTTTTTCCTGGTGCGTTCCGAGCTGCGCGGCCAGGGCATCGGCTACGCCCTGAGCCAGGCGGCCCTGGCCCACGCCGGGGAGCGCATCATGGGCCTGGACGGGGTGGTGGCCCAGCAAAGCAACTACCGCGCCTCGGGCTTCGAGATGGCCTTCAAGAGCGTGCGCCAAGCCCGCCCCGGCGGCGGCGAGGCCCCCGGCGGCCTGAGCGAGCTGGCCGCCCTGCCCTGGGACACGGTGCTGGCCTACGACACGGCCCACTTCCCTGCCCCGCGGCCGGAGTTTCTGCGCGGCTGGCTGAACATGCCCGGGGCCACCGCCCTGGGCATCATGGCCTGCGGCGGGCTGCAAGGCTACGGGGTCATGCGCCCCTGCCAAGAGGGCTACAAGATCGGGCCCCTGTTCGCGGCCGGGCCGGAGGAGGCCCGGGCGCTTTACCGAGGCCTGGCCGCCCGCGCACCGGGGGCCACGGTATACCTGGACACGCCCCAGAACAACCCGCACGCTGTGGCCCTGGCCCAGGAGCTGGGCATGGAGCCGGTATTCGAAACGGCGCGCATGTACAAGAACGGAACCCCCGCCTGGCCGGACGGGGAGATTTACGGCATCACCAGCTTCGAGCTGGGCTAAGGAGCGAGGACATGCTGGTTCGCGACCTGGAACATCCCGACACCCAAGCAACCAAGTACCGCGCCCACGGCGGCGGGGTGGCCCACATGATTTTGGACGCCAGGCGCCATTTGCAGACCATAATGTTCCTGGCCCACGCCTCGGTTCCTCCGGGCAACAAACTGGAAGGTCATGTTGACCCCATGGAGGAGATATATATAATTCAAAGTGGAACGGGGGAAATGCAGGTGGATGACCAGACTCGCCACGTTACGCCCGGCGATTGCATCCACATTCCCATCGGCAGCTTCCATGAGCTGACCAATACCGGAGCAGAAGAACTGACCATCCTGGTGGTGGCGGGGCTGATCCCCGGCTAACCACACCGCTCGCGACATCCTGCTCGCTAACTTTGCAACACACTTGGGGGGGTGTGCATGCAGAATCATGAGCGCGGTTATCTGAACAGCGGCCTGCCCCAAGGGGTGGCGAGGGCCCTCAAACGAATGCCCGGCAGCCTGCGGCGGGAATTCTTCGTGGAGTTCCGGCAACGGCGGCGGGGTGTGCTGCCCACCCTGATTCTGGCGGTAATTTTTCCGGTACAGCTTTTTCTGCTGGGGCGCTGGCTCTTGGGCGCGGCCTTTTGGGCCACCCTGGGCGGCCTGGGCGTGTGGTGGGTGGTGGAGATATTCCTCACCCCCGGCCGGGTGCGCGACTACAACATGTACCTGGCCCGCTCCATCCTGGACAACATCATCGGGGTGGTCATCTGAGCAGTTCCCGCCAGGGACACCCGCCTGGCTGCGAAGTCTCGGCTCTATTTTGTTTTAAGAAAAAAGTAGTGAATGAAGGAATGCCGCCGCTGGAGTGGGCTGGCGGCTTGCGCCGCTCCCCGCGTGCCCCGGACAAGGACAATGGACGAGGAAAGCGGCCTGCGCCAGATTAAAGCCTGATCTCCGGCAGTCCCGCGTCAGCCAGGCCTCGGACGCTCGAGGCCAGAAGGAAGGGCCGCCCCAGAGGGCGGCCTCTTCACCTTCCAAACTCTTTTATGCTTATTCGCTGACCTAGTGCCGGGTGTAGTGGCGGATCAGCCCCGCCACCACGCCCAACACCCGCACCTGGTCGTGGCGCAGGGTGATCGGCTCCATGGTGGGGTTGGCCGGCTCCAGGCGGATGTGGTCGCGCTCCAAATAGAACTTCTTCAGGGTCACGTCGCTCTCGTTGATCAGCGCCACCACGGTCTGGCCGTTCTCGGCGGTGTGGCGCTCCTCCACCACGATCACGTCGCCCGGGCGGATGTGCTCGTCGATCATGGACTCGCCGCGCACCTCCAGGGCAAAGGTGCGGTAGCGCCCCAGCATGTCGCCGGGGATGGACACGGTGCGGTCCTGGGCTACCGCCTCGATGGGTTGTCCCGCCTGCACCACCCCCAACAGAGGCACCTCCACCTGCTCCAGGTCGATCTCGCAAAAGCCCAAGTCTTTAAGGGTGACGCTGCCCATGGTCGCCTCCTGTTGATATACTTTTGTATTGTATGCTATACAGGTGTGAGGCACGTGTCAAGCCCTTAGCGCGGGCTTTACCCGGTAAAAACCGGTTGCTATAGTGCGGTCATGATCATCGACGTACACACCCACATATTCCCCCCAGAGGTCATGGCGGACCGTGAGCGGTTTTGCCTGGGAGAACCGGCGTTTGCGGCCATTTACCAGAACCCGGACGCGCCCATGGTGGACGCCGGAGGATTGGTGGAGGCCATGGACGGCGAGGGGGTCGACGTGTCCTGGGCGGTGGGCTTTCCCTGGATAAAGGAAGAAAACGCCCGCCTGCATAACGACTACCTAAGCAGCGCGGTGGGCGAGTATCCCGACCGGCTGCGCGGCCTGGCCTGCGTGCACCCGCCGGCCGATTGGGCCGCGCGCGAGGCCGAGCGCTCCCTGGGCCTGGGCCTGCACGGCCTGGGCGAGCTGGCCTTCTACGACACGGACCTGGACACCGACAGCCTGGGGGCCATGTGCGACCTGGCCGCCGAGGCGGACGCGCCGCTTCTGCTGCACACCAACGAGCCGGTGGGGCACCAGTACCCCGGCAAGGCGCCCATGACCCTGGCCGCGCTCTACAAGCTCATCAAGGAGCACCCGCAGACCAAGCTGGTGCTGGCCCACATGGGCGGGGGCATCTTTTTCTACGCCGCCATGAAGCGCGAGGTGCTGGCCGTTTTGGAGAACGTGTGGCTGGACACCGCCGCCGCGCCGTTCCTGTACAAGCCCCGCGCCTACGGCCTGGCCGTGGAGCTGCTGGGCGATGACAAGCTCTTGATGGGCAGCGACTATCCCCTGCTGCCGGTGAGCCGCTACCGCCGCGAGCTGGCCTCTCCCGAGGCGGGTCTGAGCCCCGAGGAACTGGCCCGCGCTCTGGGGAGCAACGCGGCCCGCCTGCTGGCCTAGCCCATGCCCCTGAACATCCTGCACGCGGCTGATTTGCACCTGGGCGGTCCGGTGGCCGCGCCCGACCCGGCCCTGGAGGGTCTGGCGGGCCAGGCCAGGGCCACTTGCCTGGAGCGCCTGGTGGAGCTGGCCAGGCAGCGGGATGTGGGCCTGGTGCTCCTGGCCGGGGACGTGTTCCACGCCGCGGAGCCGCCCCTGGCCGCGGTCTATGCCCTGGAGAAGGCCATCGCCGCCTGGGGTGAGATGGGCGCGCGGGTGGCCATCGCGCCGGGCAACCACGACCCCTGGCTGCCCGGCGGAGTGTGGGAGAGCTGGCAGCCGAGCGAGCATCTGACCATCTTCCCGCCCGCGCCGGGAGGCGTGGCCCTGGGCGAGGGCGGCCCCTGGCTGGCGGGCGCGGCCCATGCCTCCCCGGCCGAGAGCCGCGACCTGGCCTCCACCCTGCCCGCCCCGCCGGGCAGCCGCCCCGGCCTGGCCGTGCTGCACGCCAATGTGGCCTCGGCCAACCCCGAGGGCGCTCACGAGCCCTACGCCCCGGCCAGCCTCTCGCAGATGATAAGCGCGCCTTTTGCCCTGTGGGCCCTGGGGCACATCCACATCGGCCAGGAGCTGAGCGCCCATCCCCGGGTGCTCTACGCGGGCACCCCGCAAGGGGCGCACCTGGGTGAGACCGGACCCAAGGGGGCCTGGCTGCATCGCCTGGAGGGCGCGTCGCTCGCCAGCGAGTTCGTGCCCCTGGCCCCGCTGGAGTTCTTTGACCTCAAGCTGGACAACCTGGCCCGCGCGGCCACCCCAGCCGCCCTGGTGGAGCGGGTGCGGGCCGAGCTGCCCGCGCCGAGCGGGGCCTGGCCCGCGCAGCGCTGCGCCCGCCTGCGCCTGGCCGGGCCTTCGCCCCTGTGGCAGGCGTTCCGGGCCCAGGGCCACGACGCGCTAAGCGGCCTGCTGCGCCGGGAGCTGGACCTGGCCGGCCTGGTGCTGGACGCCCGCGCCCTGGGGCCGATGGTGGACCCGGCCGAGCTGGCCGCGCGAGACGACGTGCTGGGCCGCGCCTTGAGCCTGCTGGCCCAAGCCGAAGGAGACGACGAGTTCCTGGCCTCCCTGGCCGAGGAGCTGGGCAAGGAGCTGCACCCGGAGCAGGCCCGCCTTAGCCGCGAGGAACGCTTGGCTCGCCTGCGCGGCTTGCTGCCCGAGGCGCGCTGGCTCCTGGTGGGCGGCCTGCATGGCGGCGAGGGCAACCAATGAAGCTGGAACGCCTGCACATCGGCGGCTTCGGGCCCTTGCCCCAGAACCGCACCCTGGATTTCGCGCCTGGCCTGAATCTGGTGCTGGCCCCCAACGAGCGCGGCAAGACCACCCTGGGTGAGCTGATCGCCGGGCTGTTCTACGGCTTCGGCAACCGGGTAGGCGGGGTGCATCCCTATGAGCCCTGGTCCGGCGGGGACACCGGCGGCGAGCTGCTCTACCGCCTGGAGGATGGCCAGGCCTTCAGCCTGGCGCGGCACCTGGACAAGCGCGAGACGGTTGGCCTGCGCGACGCGGCCGGGCGGGCCCTGGAGCTTAAGGGCCGCTCGCCGGGCGAGCTGCACCTGGGCCTGGGGCAAGGCGCTTTCCTCACGGTGAGCCGCATCCGCCTGGAAGATTTGCAGCAAGCGCTCTACGCCAGCCCCGGCGAGACCAAGGAGCTGAGGGCCACCCGGCAGTGGCTGGCGGGATATTTCTTTTCCGAGGCGGCCACCCGGGGCGAGGTGTCCAACCCGGTGAGCGTGCTGCAAAGCCTGCGCGAGCAACGCGAGCGGCTGTTCTCCCGCGACCGGCGCAAGGGAGCGGAGAGCAAGCGCCTCTTGGAGGCCGAGAAAACCGCCAGCCAGGGCGAGGCCCTGGCCAAGGAGCGCGAGGCCACGGCCCGCGCCACCCAGGAGCGCCTGCATGAGGCCGAGGCCCAAGCCGCCGCGCTGGACCAGCGCCGCCAGGCTGCCTCCCAGGAGGTGGAGCGGGCGGCCAAGCAGGTGGAGCTGGCCAAGGCCCTGCTGCGGCGAGCGGAGCTGCATAAACAGATTAACGATTTGAGCGAGCAAGGGCTGGCCCCGGCCGAGGCCGAGACCCGCGCCCGCGAGCTGGTGAGCCAGGCCAAGGCCGCCCGCCAGCGCGCCGCCCAAGCCGAGGCCGCCGCCCAGGCCGCACGAGAGAGGGCCAAGAAGCTTTCGCCCTCGGGCGAGCCTGCCGCGCTGGAAGAAAAGCTGCGCGGCCTCAGCGCCCGGCGGGCCGAGTTCAACGCAGCCCACCGCCACCAGGAGAGCGAGGAGCACCGCCTGGCCGCCCGGGCCAAGCCCCTGCGCGAGCAGTGGGGCCTGGAGCCCAGCGGCCTGGCCAACATCGACCCGCAACTGCCCTATCGTTTGGATCGCCTGCGCGCCGAGGCCCGCGAGAGCGAGGCAGCCGAGGCCCAGGCCCGCCAGGCGGTTGAGGCCCTGCCCCCAACGCCAGCCGCGCCGGTGCTCTGGCTGGTGCTGGGCATCATCGGAATCATCGGCGGGGCCAAGCTGGCCTTCTGGACCTACTTGGGCGCCTTGCCCGTGTGGAGCTGGGCCCTGGCCGGGGCCTTGGCGCTGGGAGGCACGGGCTTAGGCGGGCTGTGGATCGCGCGTAAAGGCCGCGCCAAGGAGGCGCTGCAAAAGGCCGAGGCCGCCGAGGCCGCTAACCAGCAGGCCGCAGCCAAGGCGGCTCAATCCCGCGCCGAGTTGGAGGCCGCCCTGGAGGCCCTGCCCACGGATCTGCGCCAGGCCGAGGCCATGGCCCTTAGCGCGGCCATTTCTGACGCCGCGCGCCTGGAGCAAGACCGCCAGGCCCAGGACGCGGAGCGGGCCCGCCTGGAAGAGCAGCGCGCCGCCCTGCTGGCCGAGGCCCAAGAACTGGCCCCAGCTGCCGAGGGTGGCATGGAGGCGGCCCTGGAGGAACTGGCCGCCCGGGTGGAGCAGGCCAAGCAGGCCCTGGCCGAGGCGCGGGGCCAGGCCGAGAGCGCGGCGCGGGAAAAAGCTTACGCCGAGCAGCTGGAGCGCGACCTGGCCGGCCATCTGGCCGCCTTGGGCCTGGCCGATCTAGAGGCCCTGGCCGCCGCCCGCCAGCGCGAGCAGCAGGCCCGCGACCTCAAGGCCAAGCTGGCCGAGCTGGACGCCTCCTTGGGCGAGGCTGCCTCAGGCCTGGCCATTGCCCCCGAAGCGGCCTCGGCCGCCCTGGCCACCGCGCGGGAGCAGGCCATGGCCCTGGAGCGCGAGGCCCGTGAGCTGGCCGCTACGCGGGGGTCGCTGGAGCAAGAGCTGACTCACCTGGGTCAGGCCGAGTCCCTGGCCCAGGCCGAGACGCGCCTAGAGCGCCTGGCCGAGGACAAGGCCCGCCTGGCCGCGGAGCACGACACCCTGCTGGTCGCCGAGGCCCTGCTGGGCCGGGCCATGGAGCAGTTCCGCTTGGAGGCGCAGCCGGGGCTGCTGCAAAAGGCGGGCGAGTATCTGCGTCTGGCCACGGACGGGGCCTACGAGTGGCTGGGCACTGACCTCTTCGCGGGCCAGGGCAAGGCCGAGCCCGAGATCAGCGCCCGGGCCGGGGCCGGAGCGCCGGAGCGCGACAGCGGGGCACTTAGCCGGGGGGCGCGGGACCAGCTCTATCTCTGCCTGCGCCTAGCCCTGGCCGACGAGATCACCGCCCAGGGCGAGCCCCTTCCCCTGATCCTGGACGATCCCCTGGTCAACTTCGACGACCGCCGCATGGCCGCCACCCTGGGGATGCTCTGCAAGGTGGCCGCCTCGCGCCAGGTGCTCCTGCTCACCTGCCACCAGCGCCAGGCCGACCTGCTGGGCGGAATGTGCGAAGTCAACCGCCTGGAGATCTAGGCTCCGCGAAGTTTCAAGATACCCATTTCAGAATGGCCGTCATTGCGAAGCCCACCGCCCAAGAAGGTGGTGGGAATGAAAGCGCCCTCGCAGCGGGCCGCAGCAATCTTCCGTTGTCCCCAGCACCTCGCCCCAAGCGCAGCCGCCCGCCGAATTTCTTGCCGCTCGGCCAAGGCGTCGCGGCCTTGACAACAAGTTGTCGGGGCCAACAAGAAGGCTCTTTATCTATTCAAAAACTATTCTGCTGCCCCCGATAGCTCCGCTATCGGGGTCGCCGAGGCTTGGCGAGGCGACAAGAAACATGCAGGCAGCAAGGCCCTAAGCCGTAAGGGTACAGATCAAGCGTCCTTCCTCGTCTTCTTTAATCAGCCCCTGCCCAGTCAAATACTCCAGGTTCTCCTCAAAGGTGTGCTCCATCTTGCCATCGAAGTAGAGATCCACCGTCTCGGGGAACCAGGGCGAGGTCTTGAGGCGCTCCCACAGCTCGTGGCGATACTCGGGCCCGCGCATCATCAGGGTGTAGAGCATGATCTTGCGCACCTGGTCGCGGCCCATGCGCTTCGGCTCGGCCAAAAAGGCCCCCACCCGAGCCAGGCAGGCCTCGATGGCCGCGGGGCCGTCCTCCAGGATGGGGCCGTGGCCCGGGAAGATGCGCTTCACCTTCAGCCGGGCCAGGCGCTCCAAGGAATCGCGCAGCCTAAAAGGCGCGTCCAGGCCCTCGATGCGGGTGGTGAGCACCCCGAAGTCTCCGCCCCACACGTTGTCCGCGCTGACCAGCCAGCCGGTGTCCAGGCCGTAGAGCACGATCTGGCCCATGCCGTGGCCCGGGGTGTGCATCACCAGAAAGTTCATCTCGCCCAGGGTGATCACCGCGCCGTCGGTGAGGGTGCCGTGGGTGGGGAAGAACTCGGCCTCCTGCTGGTAATAGGCCCACCAGGTGGCCATGGCGTTCTTGTAGTCCACGTTGTAGCGGTCCACCTCGTGCAGGGCCACCTGGCAGCCCGAGCGGCGCTGAAACTCCGCGTTGCCCCCGATGTGGTCGCAGTGGGCATGGGTGGTTACGATCAGCTCCACCTGCTCGATGCCCAGGCCGCATTGGGCGATGAGCGACTCGGTCTCGCTGCGATCGCGGATGTAGGCCGTGTCGATGAGTGTCTTGGGCGCGCCGGTGAACACCAGGTGGTTGGCGTTTAGCCAGCCGCGCTCAATGAAAAACAGCTCGTCGGTGATGGGCGTGATGCGGGGGTCCATGCCTGCCGCTCCCAAAAAGAGGGCCGGCCCCGCGTAGGGCCGGCCCGGGGATTTTATTGAGGCGCTTGGCCTAGAAGATCGCGTCGAACTTGCAGTTCTCGATGCAGGTCTTGCACTTGATGCACTTGTCCAGGTTGATCTTGGCCACTTCCTTCTTCTTCCAGTCGATGGCGTCCACCGGACAGTTCTTAAAGCACATGCCGCACTTCTTGCACTTGTCCTCGTCCACCTGGAACTTGAGCAAGGCTACGCAGGAACGGGCGGGGCAGGTCTTGTCGTGGACGTGGGCCTCGTACTCGTCGCGGAAGTAGCGCAGGGTGCTCAACACCGGGTTGGGGCCGGTCTGGCCCAGGCCGCAGAGGCTGGCCTCCTGGATGGTGGCCGAGAGCTCTTCCAGGGTCTCGATGTCACCCGGCTCGCCCTCGCCCGCGCAAATCTTCTCGAGGATTTGCAACATGCGGCGGGTGCCCTCGCGGCAGGGGGTGCACTTGCCGCAGGATTCCTCCTGCACGAAGTCCATGAAGAAGCGGGCCATGTCCACCATGCAGGTGCTGTCGTCCATGACGATCATGCCGCCCGAACCCATGATGGCCCCGGCCTCCATGATGGCCGCGTACTCGCAGGGGGTGTCGATCTTGTCCTCGGGGATGCAGCCGCCCGAGGGGCCGCCCAGCTGCACCGCCTTGAACTTGCGGTGCTTCTTGGGGATGCCCCCGCCGATGTCGTAGACGATGGTCCTGAGCGGAGTGCCCATGGGCACCTCAACCAGGCCGATGTTGTTCACGTGGCCGGTGAGCGCGAAGACCTTGGTGCCCTTGGAGTCCTCGGTGCCGATGCCGGCGTACCAGTCGCCGCCCTTTTCGATGATCTGGGGGATGTTGGCCCAGGTCTCCACGTTATTGAGGATGGTGGGGCGGTTCCACAGGCCGGCCACCGCCGGGAAGGGCGGACGCGGCCGGGGCATGCCCCGCTTGCCCTCGATGGAGCGCATGAGCGCGGTTTCCTCGCCGCAGACAAAGGCGCCGGCGCCCTGGTAGATGTTCAGCTCGAAGTCGAAGCCGGTGCCCATGATGTTCTCGCCCAGCAGGCCATACTCCTTGGCATGGTCGATGGCCAGCTGGAGACGGTTGACCGCCAGGGGATACTCGGCCCGGCAGTAGACGTAGCCATGATGGGAGCCAATGGCCTTGGCCGCGATGACCATGCCCTCCACCACCGCGTGGGGGTCGGCCTCCAGGATGGAGCGGTCCATGAACGCGCCGGGGTCGCCCTCGTCCGCGTTGCAGAGCACGTACTTGATCTCGCCGGGGCTCTTCTGGCAGAACTCCCACTTCAGGCCGGTGGGGAAGCCCGCCCCGCCGCGGCCGCGCAGGCCCGACTTCTTCACCTCGGCCACGATGTCCTCGGGGCTCATCTCCTTGAGCGCCTTGGCCATGGCCTGGTAGCCGCCCCGCCCGATGTACTCGTCGATGCTCTCGGCGTCCAAGAGGCTGCGGTTCTTGAGCGCGATGAGCTCCTGCAGGGCGAAGAAGGGGATCTCCTTCATGTGGGGGATGAACTTCTTGGAGGAGGGGTCCTTGTAGAACAGGCGCTCCACCGGCTCCCCGTTCTTGCAGTGGCTCTCCACCACCTCGGGGATGTCCTTTTCCTCCAGGTTCACGTAGAAGATGCCCTCGGGATAGGTGACCATCACCGGGCCCAGGGCGCAGAAGCCGTTGCAGCCGGTCTCGATGACCGCCACCTCGCCGGAGAGCCCCTGCTTGTCGATCTCGGCCTTCAGGGCCTCGTAGACCGCGATGCTGCCCGCGGCCTGACAGCCGGTGCCGCCGCAGATCAAAAGATGCATCCGGTGGGCGCCCGTGCCGGTCTGGCCCTGGCGCAGAGCCTGCTCTTTTTCCACCTTCTGCTGAATCTGGCTGAGTTGATCGATCGAAATCTTGGACATCTAAAGCCTCCCAGGCTCGGGGCGCTCGGCAATCGCGCTAGTCGTACTGCTCCACCAGATCCACCACCGCGTCGGCCATGACCTTGCGGTGCGTATCCTGATTCACCACCACCACCGGGGCCACTCCACAGGCCCCCAGGCAGCGCACCTGCTCCAGGGTGAAGCGCCGGTCCTCGGTGGTAGTGTCCACTGGGGTGTTCAGATGGCGCTCCAGCCGATCCAGGGCCTCCTTGCCGCCGCGCACGTAGCAGGCGGTGCCCATGCACACGCGGACCACGTGGCGCCCGCGGGGCTCCATGGAGAAGAAGGAGTAGAAGGTGGTGACTCCGTAGACCTCGTGCCCGGGCACGCCTAGGGCCTTGGCGATGTGTTCCTGCACCGGAACCGGCAGATAGCCCACCACTTCTTGGCATTTCTGCAGAACCGGGATCAATGCTCCCGGCTTGCCCCGATAGGCGGCGCAAATCTCGTCGATGCGCTCCACCATTTCGGGGGTAACGTCTTCGGGCATCTCCTGTGGAGTAAGATCGTAGGCCAGGCTCATGGGCCGCTCCTTGCTTGGCTGCGCGGATAGGTGGGGATATCAGGGGCTTCCGCTCCCCCTATTTCCAGCAGTTTGAATAGCACAGGCCCGCCCCGAGGGCAAGATTTTTCACCCCAAGGAACTCAGGGCAATCAATGCGACCAACTCGGCGGTTTCTATGGACGCGCCCAGGGTGTCGCCGGTAACCCCGCCGATTCTCCGGCGAAACCATAGGCCCAGCACCAGCCCCAGGACCGCCACGGCCAGGGCGGCCACCGCCCCGGCGCGCCCGGCGGCCAGGATGGCGATGAGCAGCGCGCTGGCCCCGGCGGCCAGGCCGGGCCAGAGCTCCCCGCCCTGGGTGATGGCCGCTCCCAGGCCCACCCCCGGCCGGGCGGCGGGCAACAGGCAGGACAACACCGCCTCCAGGCCCCGGGCCAGGGCGGGCGCGGCCATGAGCGATGCGATGAGCACCGGGCCGCTCATGGAGGCCAGGGCCGCGAACTTCAGGATCATCACCGCCGCGATCGCCGCCACGCCAAAGGAGCCCAAGCGGGTGTCCTTCATTATCTCCAGGGCGCGCTCCCGGCTGGTGGTGTGCACCAGGGCGTCGGCCGTGTCGGCCACCCCGTCCAGGTGCAAAAAGCGGGTGAGCCAGCCCCACAGGAGCACCAGCACCCCGGCCAGCACCAGGGGCGGCAGCCACAGGCCCAGCAGCCAAGCCATCAGGGCCAGGGCCAGGCCCAAGAGGCCGCCCACCACCCCGTGCCAGGCCCGGGAGCGCGAAAGCTCGCCCGGCCCCGCCGCCAGGCGGGAGTTCACCGTGGCCACGGTGAGGAATTGCAGGGCCAGGATGAAGCTGGTCACATCTATGCCTCTTTGTCACTCACGCCGGCCGAGGCGAAGGTGGCCATCTCGTTGTAGACGTGCACCGCCGCCCTGACGACGTTCAGGGCCAGGGCCGCGCCGCTGCCCTCGCCCAGGCGAAGCTCCAGGTCCAGGATGGGCTTGAGACCCAGGGCCTCCAGCTGGGCCCGGTGGCCGATCTCCACCGAGCAGTGCCCGGCCAGAAGGTAGTCCTTGGCCTCGGGGCACATCTTGGCCGCCACCAGGGCCCCGCAGGTGGAGATGAAGCCGTCCAGCAACACCGGCACGCCCTGGGCCGCCGCCTCCAAGACAAAGCCGCAGATGGCCGCGATCTCCAGACCGCCCAAGGCGGCCAGGGCCCGCAGGGGGTCGCCGGGGTCCGGGCGGTGCAGGGCGATGGCCCGCTCGATGATGGCCACCTTCTGGGACAGGCCATCGTCGTCCAGGCCCGCGCCCCGCCCGGTCACCTCGCGCACCGGCCGCGCGCAGAGCACGGCGGTGAGCGCCGCGCAGGAAGTGGTGTTGCCGATGCCCATGTCACCGGGGATGAGCAGCTCGGCCCCCTGGTCGATGAGCTCGGCCGCCACCCCCGCGCCCACGGAGATGGCCTGCTCGGCCTGCTCCAGGTTCATGGCCGGTGCCTGGGCCAGGTTGGCCGTACCCTTGGCCACCTTGGCCGCGATGAGCCCTTCCATGGGCTCGAAGTCGTAGTTGACCCCCACGTCCACCACCCGCACCTCGGCCCCGGCCTGACGGGCGAGCACGTTGATCCCCGCTCCGCCGTTCAGAAAGTTCAGCACCATCTGGGGCGTCACCTCGGGCGGATAGGGGCTCACCCCGGATTGGGTCACCCCGTGGTCCGCCGCGAACACGGCCACCGCCGCCGAGGGCTGGTGCAGCTCGGCGCTGCGGTATATCTCGGCCAGGGTGCGGGCCAGCTCTTCCAAACGGCCCAGGGAGCCGCGCGGCTTGGTCAGGTCGTCCAGGTGCTCTTGGGCCTCCGGTCCCGCGCTTCGGTCCAGGGGCTTTATGCGGTCGATGATTTCTTGCAAGGATGGCAAGGCGCTTCTCCGGATCGTTTAAAGGTTGGGCAAGCTGCCCTTGAGGGCCAGGGGCAGCCCGGCGGCCACCAGGACCACCGTGTCGCAGGCCGAGGCCATGCGTTGGTTCAGGCCGCCGGCCAGGTCGCGCCAGCGGCGGGCCAGGGCGTTCTCGGGCACGATGCCCAGGCCCACCTCGTTGGCCACCAAAATTACGCGGGCTTTGAGCTCGGGCAGCATCCCGGCCAGGGCCTCGCCCCGCTCGGCCACCGCCGTGTCGCTGAGGTTGGCCCCCAACACCAAATTGCTCAGCCACAGGGTCAGGCAGTCCACCAGGAGCACCGCGTCCGGCCCGTCGGCCCGGCGCAGGGCCTCCTCCAGGGCCAGGGGCTCCTCCAGGGTAGACCAGGCTTCCCCGCGCTCGGCCTGGTGCCGCGCGATGCGCGCGGTCATCTCGGCGTCGCCGGCTTGGGCCGTGGCCACATACACCAGCCGCCCGCCCCAAGACTCGGCCAGGCGCTGGGCCGTGGAGCTCTTGCCGCTCTTGGCCCCGCCCAGGATGAGCACCTTGGCCGCGCTCATCGGACCTGCTTCCCCTGGCTCAGGGGCAGATGATTGGCCACCCGGTAGTCCACCGGCGGCTCAAAGGCAAAGTCGCTGGCCGGCGGATTCACGTTGATCTCCACCTTGTCCAACTGGTACAGCGTCACGTCGCCCACCAGGTTGTAGATGGCGAAGCCCCGGAGCAGCAGGTCCTCGGGCTGGAACCACAGCACCAGCTCCTTGAGGTCGGCCCGGGCCACCTTGGGAGTCAGCGACACCACCAGGCTGCCCGCCGGGATGCTCGAGGCGCGGGCTGGGGAGGCCACGGCCACCTTGAAGTCCTGGTCCAAACGGGCCAGCCCGCCCAGGGCGTCCAGCAGGGAGGTGAGGCCCCCGGTGAAGCGGTTCAGGGGATACAGGTCGGCCCGCTTGCGCTCGGGGCGCACCCACCAGGCCATGCCTTTGCCGGTGATGATCAACTCGTGACGCGGGGTGGCCTGCTCCAGGCGCAGCTTGAGCGGCCGCGCCCACACCAGGCTCCCCGTGCCCTGCACGTCGCGGCCGCTCTGGGCCCCCAGGGACACGAAGCGGCTGGTGCGGGTGTAGGTGGCGGCCAGGCTGTCGATGGCCTGATAGCGCTTTTGAATGCGCGCGGCCAGGTCGCTGGTCTCGTCGGCCATGGCCGGGGCGGCGGCCAAGGCAAAGAGGAAGACAAGAAAGACAAGAAAAGAGGTTTTGAAGAAAGGAGTGCTCACGAAAGCTCCTAATAAATCCTGCTGTGTGCTGGGGCGCTGTATGTCGGCCCCTAAGTTCTGCCGCCCGTCTAAGTCAAAACCGCGGCGGGCGGTGCCAGGCGGCCTGAGAACGAGGAGGCCCGCCGTCCTTATTCCGTGAGAGCGTCGCCCGGTGGTGTACGGCCGCCCATGGCCCAAGGGACCGGGCCACCAACGCGCCGCTTCCTTACTTACCCGCCCTCTTCTTACCCGCCCTCTTCCCTAATCCCGCATCAATACCTGTCGCGGCTTGGAGCCCTCGCTGGGCCCCACGATTCCGTCGCGCTCCATCTGCTCGATGAGGTTGGCCGCCCGGTTGTAGCCCACCTTGAGGCGGCGCTGCACGTAGCTGATAGAGGCCTGGCCGCTCTCGCGCACCAGGGCCACCGCCTCGGGGTATAGCTCGTCGTCGGCCGAGCCGCCCTCGCCGCCTCCCTCGTCCTCGGTGGCGGCCACCACGCTCTCGTCGTATTCGGGCTTGGCCTGGCTCTTCCAGAAGCCGGTCACCCGGTCTATCTCCTCCTCGCTCACGAACGCGCCGTGCAGGCGGCTCAGGCCGGTGCTGTCCGGCGGCACATAGAGCATGTCGCCGTTGCCCAGCAGATGCTCGGCCCCCTGCTGGTCCAGGATGGTCCGGCTGTCCACCCGGCTGGCCACCTTGAAGGAGATGCGCGAAGGGAAGTTGGCCTTGATCAGGCCGGTGATCACGTCCACGCTGGGCCGCTGGGTGGCCAGCACCAGGTGTATCCCGGCGGCCCGCGCCATCTGGGCCAGGCGGGTGATCAGCGCCTCCACCTCCTTGGAGCTCACCATCATCAGATCGGCCAGCTCGTCGATGAACAGGAGGATGTAGGGCAGCGGCTCCAGGAACTGGTCCTCGCCGTTGGCCAAATGCTCGGGCACCCGGAGCGGCCCCTTGTCGGCCAGGCGGCGGTTGAAGGACTCGATGTTCTTCACCCCCACCTCGGCCAAGAGCTCGTAGCGCCGCTCCATCTCGCGCACCGCCCAGCGCAGCCCGGCAGTGGCCTCCTTGGGGCTGGTGATGATGGGATAGAGCAGGTGCGGGATGTCGCTGTAGGCCGAGAGCTCGATGCGCTTGGGGTCCACCATGAGGATGCGCACCTGCTCCGGGGTTGCCCGGTAGAGGATGGAGAGCACCAGGCAGTTGATGAACACGCTCTTGCCCGCGCCGGTGGCTCCGGCGATGAGCAGGTGGGGCATGCGGGCCAGATCGGCCACCATGGGCTGGCCCAGGATGTCCTTGCCCAGGGCCACGCTCAACTTGCCCTGGGAGCGCTGGTACACCGGCGCGCTCAAGAGCTCGCGCAGGGCCACCATCTCCCGGGTGGGGTTGGGTATCTCGATGCCGATGACCGCCTTGCCCGGGATGGGGGCCACGATGCGGATGCTCTTGGCCCGCATGACCATGGCCAGGTCGTCGGCCAGGCCGGCCACCTTGGATATCTTCACGCCGGGCGCGGGCTTGAACTCGTAGCGCGTGACCACCGGGCCGGGGGCCACCTCGCGCACCGCGCCCTTGACCCCGAAGTCCGAAAGCTTTTCTTCCAGCAAGCGGCTGGTGGCCCGGATGGCCTCCACCTGCTCCGGCGGGGCCGGGCCGGGTCCGGGATCCAGGATGTCCAGGGGCGGCAGCTTGAAGCGGCCCTTTTTGGGCCCGTTGGTCACGGTGCCGGTGCCCGCCTCGCCCGAGGCCAGGCGCGGCTTGATCACGATGCCGTCTTCCCCCGCGCGGCCGGGTCGCGGGGCGGGCTCCGGCTTGGGCGTTGGCGCGGGCGGCGGCGAAGGCGCTGGGGACAGCTCGTCCACCCCCGGTTCGGGGCGGGAGATGATGATGTCCACCTCGGGCTCGCGCTCCGGCTCCGGCTCGTAGGCTTCGAATGGCGCGGGCGCGGCGTTCTCGGCCAAGGGGCCCTCGGCCAGCGGGGCCTTGAGCTTGGGCCCCAGCAGGGGCCACAGGGCCCAGGCCAGCAGGCCCAGCGCCCCGGCCATGGCGGCCAAGGGCAGCACCCAGGCCAGCAGGGGCCACAGGGCGGCCAGGCCCGAGGCCATGGCCCGGCCCGCGTGCCCGCCGATGGGCAGCGCCGCTCCGCCCAGGCGCAGCGAAGCCCCGAAAGCGCCCAGCAGGGCGGCCAGGGACACGATGAGCCCCAGCCCTGCGGCCCACAGGGGCAACATGCGCCCCTTGGACCCGCCGGTCCAGAGCAGCCAGGCGGCCAAGAGAGGCACGATCACCAGGAGCCAGGCCCCCAGGCCGAAGAGGTCGTAGGCCACCGCGCTGAACGCCGCGCCGGGTAGGCCCATAAGGTTGTGCGCCGCCCCGGGGATCTCGTGCAAAGGCGAGGGGTCTGCCGCGCGGTAAAAAGCCAGGGACAGGGCCACGCCCAAGGCGGCAAGCCCCAGGAGCACGGCTCCGGCCTTGCGGCCTATTGTGTTGAGCAGGGCCATCACGCGGCCGTTGTCCTTCTTGGCGCGGCTCTTGGCTTTCTTCTTGGGGGCCCTGGCTTTCTTCTTGGGGGCCTTGGCTTTTTTGGCGGCCTTGGGAGGCAAAGGGGTCATCCTTTCCGGTCCGGGCACAGCGCCCGGCTTCGGCTTCTCAATCTAGGCGGCGCTTCCGGGGCTGTCAACCGGAGCCGCTTCCTCGCCGCGTTTCAAGGCCAGGATTCGCTCCCGCACCAGGGCGGCCATCTCCTCACGCGCCTCGGCCCGCATCCCCTCGGCCGGAATGGGCGTGCCCAGGATCACCTCTATGGGGCCGGGGTCCAACAACAGGCTGTCGTCCACCAGGGCCTCGTGGGTGCCCTTGAGAAAAAAGGGCACCACCGGGCGGCCCGACTTGATGGCCAGGAGGAACCCGCCGCTCTTGAAGGGCAAGAGCTCGCCGTCGCGGGAGCGGGTGCCCTCCGGGAAGATGACCACGCTGGTGTCCCGGCTAACCCGCCGGGCCGCCTCGATGAGGCTCTGCAAGGCCTGGCGTCCGGCCGAGCGGTCCAGGGGTATGTCGCCCACCGCCTTGAGCGCCGCGCCGAAAAGGGGTATATCGAAAAGCTCCTTTTTGGCCACCCAGCGGAAGTTTTTGGGCAAGACCGCCTGCAAGCCGGGGATGTCCAGGGACGAGGCGTGGTTGCCCGCGAAGACGTAGGTGGCCCCCGCCTCCAGGTTTTCCAGGCCCCGGATGCGCACCCTACAGCCGATGCCTCCCATGAGCAGGCGGGCCCACCAGCGGGCGGCCCATTGCAGCTTGTGCTCGTTCACCCCCAGGCCATAGCCGATGAGCACCAGCGAGCACAGGGGTATGGTAAGAATAAGCAGCCAGAGGATTGCCCAAGCGGACCAGACATAGCGCAAGGGCAGCCACCAACGGCTCTTTTTACCGCCCGCCGACGCCCCGGCTTGCGGCCCCTTTTGTCCTTGTGCTACATTCAACCCTCGAATCCCTTTCAGGAGTCAACCAATGGCGCGTGGCATCAATAAAGTCATTCTCATCGGCAACCTGGGCGCGGACCCGGAATTGAAGTATACCGCAACCGGCACCCCGGTGTGCACCTTCCGCCTGGCCACCAGCGAATCCTTCAAGGACCGCGAGGGCAACCAGCAGGAGCGCACCGAGTGGCACCGCATCGTGGCCTGGGCCAAGCTGGGCGAGATCGCGGCCCAGTACCTGTCCAAGGGCCGCCAGGTCTATATCGAGGGGTCCATCCGCACCCGCTCCTGGGAGGACCAGAGCGGCGAGCGCAAGTACATGACCGAGATCGTGGCCCGGGACATCCAGTTCCTGGGCGGCGGCGGCCAGGGCGGCGGCCAGGGCGGCGGCGGCAACTACGGCGGCGGCGGCGGCGGAAGCTACGGCGGCGGCGGTGGCGGCGGTGGCGGCAACGACTTCGGCGGACCGCCCCCTCCGGACGACGACATCCCCTTCTAGGCCGGCCCTGCCCGGCGTCATGGTTTCAGTTCAGGCGGCCCTCTGGGCCGCTTGAACTTGCGGTGGCCGCCCCTGCCTTCATGCGGCCCCCAAACCGCGCAAGCGCCCAACCGCCTCTAAAAGCCCGGCCTCGAGAGCTTCGGGCAAGGACCTTTGGGAAGCACCCATGTCGCGCCCCCCGGCCGCCCGCCGGAGGGCGCGCCCAACCAGGAGCCCGCCTTGCCCTCCCCGCTCGTCAGCGTGATCATGCCGGTGTACAACCAGGAGCCCTATTTGCGCGAGGCCGTGGACAGCGTCCTGGCCCAGACCTGGCGCGACTTCGAACTCCTGGTGGTCAATGACGGCTCCAGCGACCGCAGCCGGGAGATAGTCCTATCCTACCGCGACCCACGGGTGCGGCTCATCGACAACCCCCGCAACCTGGGCCTGGCCTCGGCCCGCAACGCCGGGCTACGTCAGGCGCGCGGCTCCTACATCGCCATGGCCGACGGGGACGACATCAGCCTGCCCCAGAGGCTGGCCAAACAGGTCGCTTTTCTGGAGCAACACCCGGACCTGGACGCTTGCAGCGTGGGCATGGCCTTTTTCGGAGAGCCGACCCCGTCCACCGGCTGGGTTGTGGCCAACGACCCGGAGCAGGCCAAGGTGAACCTGCTCTTCTTCTGCCCCCTGCCCCACACCCCCATCATGTACAGCCGCTCCCTGCAACGCGAAGCGGGGCTCTACTACGACCCCACGTATGACTTTGCCGAGGACTATGAGTTCCTCTATCGTTTTTGCCAAGTGGGCCGGGTCGGCTCCCTGACCGAGGTGCTCTACCTCTACCGGCAGCATCCCCGGCAGATCAGCGTGGCCAACCGCGATGCCCAGGGCCGGGACTCGGACCGCATCCGCGCCATGATCCTGCGCGATTTGGGCCTGAGCCCCACCCCGGCGGAGCTGAAGCTGCACTCGCTGGTCTCCACCAACCGCTTCCAGGGGCCTGCCGCCGAGCCCGCTGCCGTGACCGCCTGGCTGGGCAAGCTCTATGCGGCCGTGTCGCCCAACCCGCAATACCAGCAGGCCAAGTTGCGTCAGAGCCTATGGAATATCTGGCTGTCCTTTTGCCTTTCCCGGCCCGTGCCGCAGGGCCTGGCCTGCCTGGGGCGCGTGTTTCAAAGCCCTCTGTCCTCCGCGCTGGGCGGGCGGGGGCCGGCAGGGGCCAAAATGCTGTTATACTACCCCTACCTGAAACTTCGTTGCGGTCCGCCGTAGGTTCCACACCGCGTCCACCAGGGAGAACAACGCCGTGATCCTGGAGATAAATCCAGAGCATCCCCAGCCCCGCCGCATCGCCCAGGTGGTGGATGCCCTTGAGGCCGGCGGGGTGGTGGCCTATCCCACGGACACCATCTACGGCCTGGGCTGCGACATTCACAACAAGAAGGCCCTGAAGCGCCTGCACCAGATCAAGCGCCAGGCCGAATCCAAGCCCTTTTCCTTCATCTGTCCGGACCTCAGCTATATCAGCCGCTACGCCCTGGTGACCAACTACGCCTACAAGACCTTAAAGCGCCTCTTGCCCGGACCCTACACCTTCATCCTCACCGGCAGCCGCGAGGTGCCGGGCATGATGCTCACTAGGCGCAAGACGGCGGGCATCCGCGTGCCGGACCATCCCATCTGCCTGGCCATCGTGGAGGCCCTGGGCCATCCCCTGGCCAGCGCCAGCGCCACCGACCCCGAGGGCAACGAGCTGATGACCCCCTGGGAGATCGACGACGCCCTGGGCCACGCCCTGGACCTGATCGTGGACGGCGGCCCGGTGCCCGGGGTGGCCTCCAGCGTCATCAGCCTGGTGGACGACGAGCCCGAGGTGATCCGCGCCGGAGCCGGCCCGGTGGACGAGTTCCTGGTCTAGGCTGGCGGCAAAAAGACAAGAATAAAGAAGTTGGGAATAAGGGAAGCGGGTTAAGCGCTCTAGTGTCCGTACGCCACTCTGCCGTGCGGCCTGCCGACATGAGCCCGCCGGGGACAGGGGCAGAACGATGCGTATCAGTTAGGCGGCTCCTGGCTTCGTTCCCGCGCCCCCACCGGCACGCCATGCCCGAGCGCATGGGACCGCCCCAACCGCCCGGCTCACCGGCAAGCCGCCGATTCTTCCCTTACCAACTCTCAATCTTTTTCCTGAATGACCGAACTTATTCGGCGGCGGCGGCGCGCTTTTCCCGGCGGCTCTCCAGCCACCAGGCAATGACTCCCACCAGGATGCTGCTGGTGCCCAGCCAGGCGGCCACGTGATAGCCCCCGGCCACGCCGGCCACCAGGGCCTCGGGCGGCGCGGCCATGAGGTTGCCCTGGTCGGCCGCGGGCGCGGCGGCCAGGAAGTACAGGCTGAACACCGCGCCCATCAGGGGCACGCCCGAGGTGTTGCCCAGGGTGCGCGAGAGCGACACCAGGCCCGAGGCCATGCCCAGGCGCTCCAGGGGGGCGTGGCCCATGATGGCGCTGTTGTTGGGCGCCTGGAACAGGCCCAGGCCCAGGCCGATGGGCAGCACCCGCAGGATGTACTCCCAGGGCGAGATGTTCAGATGCAGGCCGCTGAGGGCCACGCAGCCGCCCACCAGGAGCACCAGGCCCAAAAGGCTAACCGGGCGGTGGCCGAAACGGTCGGCGAACCATCCGGCCAGGGGAGAGCTGATGCCCATGCTCACCGGCACCACCAGCATGAAGAAGCCCACCTGCAAGGGCGAGTAGCCCTCGGCCACCTCCAGATACACCGGAAGGATGAACACCCCGCCCAGGATGAGAAAGGCGACCCAGCCCATGACCAGGCCCAGGCCGAACTCCGGGGCCTTGAAGAGCACCAGGGGCATCATGGGCTGCTGGCTGCGGTGCTCCACCCACACGAACAAGAGCAGGCCCAGCAGGCTGGCCCCCAATAGCACCGGGGCCGCGCCGATCCCGAAGCCGTGGTGCTGCCCCACAGTCATGCCCAGGGCGTAGCACACCAGCGAGGCGAACAACAAAACCGCGCCTGGCACGTCGAAGCGCTCCCCGCCCGAGCCGCGCCAGCCTTGGGGCACGTAGCGGGCCACCATGAACCAGGAGAGGACGCACACCGGCAGGTTCACCAGGAAGATGGCCCGCCAGCCCACCGTGGCGATGAGCAGCCCGCCCAGGGGCGGCCCCACCGCCAGGCCCAGGGACACCGCGGTGCCCATGATGCCCAATACCCTGCCCCGCTGGGAGGCTGGGAACATCTCGGTGAGGATGCCCATGCCCAAGGCCTGCATCATCACCGCGCCCAGGGCTTGCAGGCCCCGAAAGGCAATGAGGCTGTAGGCCCCCGGGGCCAGGCCGCACAGGCCCGAGCCCACCCCGAAGACCACGATGCCCCATAGGTAGATGCGCTTTTTGCCGAACATGTCGCCCAGTCGGGCGGCGCCCAGCATCAGCGAGGTGATGACCAGGGCGTAGGAGACCACCACCCACTCGATCACCGCCAGGCCCACGCCGAGCTGCTGCATCAAGGTGGGCAGAGTGATGTTCACGATGCTGATGTCCATGGTGCCCATGAACGCGCTCACCCCGATGCCGGCCAGGGCCATGCCCCGGTTGTATTCCGGTTGCGCAGCTGGGTTGTGAGCTGATGTCTCGGGCATGGCGCTTTCCATGGGCAGGCGGTTGGTCAAGCTGAGTAGTGTACCACCATCCGGCCCATGAACCAGGCGGGGAAAATCAGGCGTGCGGCTGGGGCCGCTCCAGATACAAAAGAGTGCCGCCCACCGCGGCCAGGGGCAGCAGGGCGAAGTTTACTACCGGGATGAGCCCCAGGGCCAGGATGGCGCTGCCGTAGCCCAGCCAGCCCAGGCCCAGGCCGCGCACGTAGCGCCCCTTTTGCTTGAGGCTCAGGCCCCGCCGGTCCAGGGGGTAGTCCATGAACTCCAGGGCCAGGAAGTAGGCGGTGATTAGCCAGGCCAGGACGGCGTAGATGGCCCCGCCCAGGCCGGGGATCAGGTTGATGAGCAGCAGGGGCAGCATCACCGCCAGGTAGATGATCAGGCGCATGAGGCTCTGGCGGATCACCCGCAAGAGGTCGCGGGCCAGGCCGTTGTCCGCCCAGTCCTCGCCAGCGGCCCCGCCCTGGGCCAGGGCCTCGGTGCGGCGGGTGAGTAGCTCCAGGAAGGGCTCGGACACGATGCGCCCCACCACGGTGAACAGATACAGCTCCAGGGCCAAGAGGGCCAGCACCATGAGCACCAGGAGCACGTAGAGCAGCGCGGCCCACCACCAGCCCTCGCCGGTGGGCAGAAGGCCGCGCACCCAGCCGCCCAGGTAGGTATAGCTGAGCCAAAAGGCCAGTGCGAAGACCGCGAGGTTGAGGAAAAACGGCGCCGCGGCCAGAGGCCACAGGCGCTTGTGTCGCCAGATGAAGCCCCAGGCGCGCGGCACGGAGGCGGCGGCGTGGAAAAAGCTCAGAGGGTTGGCCGGGCTGGGCATATCCTAACGGGCGGGCTGCCAGAGGAACTGGAGCCCCGGAGCGGCCCCGCCTTGGGCCATCATATCCTTGACGAACAGGCTCACCTGCTCGCGCACCAGGCTGGCCAGCCAGGAGCGCTTCTCCTCGGGCCAGACCAACGTGGGCTCTCCCTTGATGCCGCCCAGGCGCGCGGCCAGGAGCACCGCGTCCTCGAAGTTGCCCATCACGTCCACCAGGCCCAGCTGCTTGGCCCGGGCCCCGGTGTAGATGCCGCCGTTGGCCAGCTTGGCCACGTCGTCGTATTTCATGTGGCGGCCCCGGGCCACGTCGGCGATGAACTGGCGGTGGGTCTGGTCGATCATCTCTTGCAGGTTGGCCCGCTCGGCCTCGCTCAGCGGCCGCGAGATCATGCCCGCGCCCTTCAGGTTGCCCGCGCGCACCGTCTGCATGTTCACCCCGATCTTCTCCATGAGCTTGTGGGCGTCGGGGATATTGATGATCACCCCGATGGAGCCGGTGAGGGTGGCGGGCGAGGCCACGATCTTGGTGCAAGGGGCCAGCAGATAATAGGCGCCGCTGGCGGCCACCCCGCCCATGGAGCCGATCACCGGCTTGTACTTGGCGGTGCGGGCCACCTCGCGGTAGATCTCCTGGCTGGCCGCGGCGCTGCCGCCGCCGGACTCGGCCCGTATGATGATGGCCTTGATGGAGCTGTCGCGCCTCAGGCGCATCAGAAGCTCGTTGGTGGGGCGCGACTGGGTGATGATGCCGCTGATGGGCACCACGGCCACCTTGCCGCCAAAAATGGCCGTGGGGCGGAGCCCCGGTTTGATCACAAACAGGGCTCCGCCGAACACGGCCACGATCAGGGCGCATACCCCGATGGCCAGGGCCAGGGGGTGCTTTTTCATTGGCTCAACCGTTTAGGGTTGTTCTTACTTATCCTCTTGGTCCTCGGCCGAGGTGGCTTCGGAGTCCACCTCCACTTGGTCCTCGCCGGTTTCCTTCTGGGCCAGGCCCTCCTTGAGCAGGGCGCCCAGGTTGCTGGTGGCGGCCTGGGTGGAGTTCACGTACTCGCTGTACACCTGACGGTCGGCTTCCTCGTCCAGGCGGCGCATGCTCAGGCCGATCTTGCGCTCGCGGCGGTTGACGCTGACCACCTTGGCGTCGATGGTGTCGCCAACGTTGTACATGCCCACCGGAGTCTTGATCTTCTCTTCGCTGATCTCGCTGACGTGCACCAGCCCCTCGACGCCCTCCTCCAGCTCCACGAACAGGCCGAAGTCGGTGACGTTGGTGATGACGCCCTGCACCCGGGTGCCCACCTGATACTTGGTGGGGATCTCCTCCCAGGGGTCGCCCTCGAGCTGCTTGATGCCCAGGGAGAAGCGCTCGTTCTCGCGGTCGATGTTGAGGACGATGGCCTGCACCTCGTCGCCCTTCTTATAGAGCTCGCCGGGGTGCTTGATGCGCTTGGTCCAGGAGATGTCGGAGATGTGCACCAGACCGTCGATGCCCTCGTCGATGCCGATGAACAGGCCGAAGTCGGTGATGTTCTTGATGCGGCCCTCGATGGTGGTGCCCACGGGGTACTTCTCGGCGATGACGTCCCAGGGGTTGGGCTCGACTTGCTTCATGCCCAGGCTGATGCGCTTCTGGTCCGGGCTGATGGAGAGCACCACCGCCTCCACGTTGTCGCCCACGTTGACGATCTTGGAGGGATGGCGAACCTTGCGGGTCCAGCTCATCTCGGATACGTGGATCAGGCCCTCGATGCCCTCCTCCACCTCCACGAATGCGCCGTAGTCGGCTAGGCTCACCACCTTGCCCACGATGCGGGTGCCCACGGGGTAGCGGTCGGCCGCGTCGGTCCAGGGGTCGGACTTGAGCTGCTTGAGGCCCAAGCTGACCCGCTCGCGCTCGCGGTCGAAGGAGAGGATCTTCACGGTGATCTCGTCGCCGATGTTGAACATCTCCGAGGGGTGGCCCACCCGGCCCCAGCTCATGTCGGTGATGTGCAGCAGGCCGTCGATGCCGCCCAGGTCCACGAACACGCCGTAGTCGGTGATGTTCTTGACCACGCCCTCCATGACCTGGCCCTCTTCCAAGACCTTGAGGGTCTCGGACTTCTTGCTCTCGCGCTCCTCTTCGAGCAGCACGCGGCGGGACAGGACGATGTTGGAGCGCTTCTTATTGAACTTGAGGATCTTGAAGTCGAATTCCTGGCCGATGAGGCTGTCCAGGTTGCGCACGGGGCGCAGATCCACCTGGCTGCCGGGCAGGAAGGCGTTCACGCCGATGTCGACGCTCATGCCGCCCTTGACGCGGCCCACGATGGTGCCGTGGATCACGCCGTCGTCGCCGTAGACCCGGCTGATCTCGTCCCACACCTTGATCTTGGCGGCCTTTTCCTTGGACAGGATGATGGTGCCGTCCTCGTCCTCGGCCCGCTCCAGCAGAACATCCACCTCCATGCCCACGTCGGCCTTGATCTCGCCTTCCGGGTCACGGAACTCGTTGATGTCGATCTGACCCTCGGACTTGTAGCCGATATCAACCACCACGTAGTCGTTTTCCACCGCCACGATGGTGCCCCGGGCGACCTCGCCCTCCTGGATTTCGTTCATTGACAGTTCGTAGGCCTTTTCCAGCTCCTCGGGGGTGAGGTCCCCTTCCATGCTTGCCGGCTCGGCCTCGGGGGCGGGTTCGGTTTCGGTGGTTTGCTCGGCGGCCCCGGCGGCCTCTTCGGCCACCTGGTCCTTGGTAAGATCGTTATCGGCCATGGTAATTCGCTTTAGCTCCCAATAGTTTGCCCACGCGGTAGCCTGGGCGCACTACGCCCCCAGGCCCGCTACCTGTGAAATAAGTCTTCCTACCAGAAAGTACTGGGGTTTACAAGGATTCATTGGGTCAGGCGGGGATAGTTTTCCGTCGGCTTTTCACCCGTTCCACCAACAGATCGATCACCTGCTCGCGGGTGTAAGGAGTGGTGTCCACCTGCTCCGCGTCCGCCGCGGGCACGCAGGGGCTAAGGGCCCGCTCCTCGTCGCGCTGGTCTCGTTGACGCAGATCGGCCAAAACCCCGGCCTCGTCGGCCGCCTGGCCCTGCTCCTTCAGCTGCAACCAGCGGCGGTGGGCCCGGGCCTCGGGCGTGGCGGTTAGGAAGAACTTGGCCTCCGCGTCCGGGAAGACCACGGTGCCCATGTCGCGGCCCTCGGCCACCAGGTCTCCGGCCGCCCCGGCTGCCCTTTGCAGCTCCAGCAAACGGGCGCGCACCGGGGCCAGGGCCGATAGCTTGCTGGCCAGCTGGCTGATGGCCTCGTTGCGGATGAAGGGCTCCACGTCCTGGCCGTCCAGGAGCACGGTGAAGCTCGTGCCCTCCAGGCGGGCCTCCACGGCCACGCCCGGAGCCCAGGCGGCCACGGCCTCCCGGTCGTCCGGGTCCATGCCCTGGCGCTGGGCGGCCAGGGCCAGGGCGCGGTAGAGCGCGCCGGTGTCCAAAAAGGCGAAGCCCAGGCGGGCGGCCGCCTCTTTGCTCACCGAGCTCTTGCCCGAGCCCGCCGGGCCGTCAACCGTAACCACCATATTGCTAGTTGCCTCCCAGGATGGCGTCCAGCTCCTTGGTGAAGCGCTGGTTCTCCTCGGGCAGGCCCACGCTGATGCGCAAATGCTCGGGCAGGCCGTAGGAGACCATCTTGCGCACGATCACCCCGCGCTTGAGCAGCTCATCGGCCACGGCCGGGGCGTTGGCCCCGATCTTGACCAGCACGAAGTTGGCCTGGCTCGGCACGTACTCTAGGCCCAGCGCCTCGAAGCAGGCGTAAAAGTCCTTGAGCCCCTGCCAGGTGATCTCCAGGGTGCGCTGCAAAAACTCCTCGTCCGCCAAGGCGGCGGTGCCCGCCACCTGGGCCAGGATGGAGCTGTTGAAAGGCTGGCGCACCCGGTGCAGAATCTGCATCACCTCCACCGGCCCCAGGCCGAAGCCCACCCGGAGCCCGGCCAGGCCGTAGGCCTTGGAAAAGGTGCGCATCACCACCACCGGAACTCGGTGGTTCAGGAAGTCGGTGCCCTGAGCCACCTCGGGGTCGGAGGCGAAGTCGATGTAGGCTTCGTCCAGAACCACCAGCACGCCCTCGGGCACCCGGTCCAGAAACGCGCTGAACTCGGCCTTGCTGAAGGCGGTGCCCGCCGGGTTGTCCGGGTTGTTCACGAACACGATGCGGGTGCGCGGCTCTATGGCCGCGGCCAGGGCAGTGAGGTCCAAACGGAAGTCCTTGAGCGGCACTTCCTTGAGCTTGCCGCCGGCCACCTGCACCAGCTTGGAGTACATGAGAAAGCTGGGCGCGGCGGCCAGGGCCAGGTCGCCGGGGCGCAGGAAAGCGCGGCTCAAAAACTCGATGATCTCGTTGGAGCCGTTGCCCAACACGATCTGCTCCTGGGCCAGGCCGTAGCGCGCGGCCAGGGCGGAGCGCAGCTCAAAGCCCGCGCCGTCGGGGTAGCGATGCAACCCCCCCAGCGCGTCGGCCATGGCCTGCACGGCCTTGGGCGAGGGGCCCAGGGGGTTTTCGTTGGAGGCCAGCTTGATGGCCCCGCTGATGCCCAGCTCCCGTTCCAGCTCCTCGATGGGCTTGCCCGGCTTGTAGGGCACCAGGGCCTCGATCTCCGGGGCCACGGGCGGCAGTTTTCTGCGGTTCACTTGGATGCTCTCTTTCCCCTAATGGCCAGACCGGGCCGCGCCTCCCCGGGGAGGCCATTTAAGCCCATGGCCTGGTTGCAAAACGAGGTGAAATCTACCCACGGGCGGCGCGGCCTGTCAAGGCAAGCGGCCTAGGCCAGCTCCAGGCGGGTGGCCTCGGTGGGGCCGTCCAGCACCAGCAGGGTCTTGGCCCTGACCGCCACCACCCTGGCGCGGGGGTCGTTGGCCAGTTCGGCCAGGTGGGGCAGCTCCTTGGCAAAGCGCTGTTTTAGCGCCGCCTCGCGGGCCGGGTCGTCCAGCAGCCCGGCCTCGCCTTCCACCGAGAGGGCCTTGACCCCGCCCAGACCTTGCGCATCGGCGCGGTCGTCGATGAGCAGGCTCACCAAGGGGCGCTCCATGAGGTTCACGAACTTGCGCGAGTCCTCGCGGCTTATCAAATAGAGCGTCTTGCCCTCGTCATCCCAGAGATAGCTCATCAACGAGGCTCGCGGCGCGCCCTCGCCCTGGGTGGCCAACACGGCCAGGTTCTGGGAGCGGATCAGGGAGAGCATCTTTTCCATGCTCAATCCTCCGGCCAGGGGGCGGGCAGGTCGTCATCGGCCTGATAGGCCCGGTCGCTCATCTCCACGAAGGTCACGGTCTCCTCGGCCAAAAAACGATGGGCCACGCCGGGCGCGATGTGCAAACGGTCGCCGGCCTTCACGTCCAGCTCCAGGCGCTCGCCGCTGAGCGGGCAATAAAACTGGGCCCTGCCCTTGCCCCCGGCGATGTAAATGTACTCGCCTTTGCGGCGGTGCACATGCCCGCCCCGCCAGCCCGCGCCGGGCTCCAGGGTGAACAGCCCCACCCGCCGCACCGTGGCGTCGTTGAGGATCAGGTGCCCCTCGCCCCGCGCGTCCACAAAGCGCTTCTCCGTGGCGAACTCTTGGCTCACCGGCAGATGCACCAGCTCCACCCGCGCGGCCAGGGGCGGCGGGGACGGCTCAGGCATCGCGCTTCTCCGGGGCGGCCTCGCCCTCGGCGGGCGGCTCCTCCGCCTCGGCGGCTTCGGGCTCGTTTGGCTCGCCGGGCTCGGGCTCATTCGCCTCGGCGGCCTGGTCTTCGGCCACCGCTTCGCCGGTCTCGGGCGGGGCATCCTCCTCGGCGGGCGGGCCGTGGGCCGGGTCGGGCAGAGTGGCCAGCTCATCCAGGGCCTGCTCCAACAGGTCGATGCGCTCGGCCGGGGGCTTGTAGCGGTCCACGAACAAGTAGTACTTGCCCTTGAACCAGCACAGGCCGCTCTTCAGGCGCAGTCCGCCGAACTGCAATTTCTCATAGGAGAGCTTGACCCCTTGCTGCCGGATGTTCTGCTCCAGCTCGGCCAAATACTCCTTGCCCCGCTTGCGCGCGCTCACTCAGACTCCTTTTATGCTTCCCGGCTCTCCGGGGGCTCGTTCTCCCCGGGGCCCAGGCTGTCCAGATAATCCCGCACCGCGGGCCGCAGATACACGCCCTCCAGGTCCAGGCCCTTGAGGGCCAGGCCCAGGCGTCGGCAGCGCCGGGCCAGGTCTTGGCGGCGCTCCACGAAAATGACCAGCTGCCCCCGCAAACGGCACAGGCCGCTGTTCGCGGGCAGATCCTCGGCCCCGCCCAGGTCCTCCAAGCGCACCTCGGCTCCCAGGGCTTGGGCGACCTCGCCGAGCAAAAACCACAGCCGCTTATCATCCATGACCGCGCGCCTCAGCGCAAGGGTAGCAGGAAGGCGTCTGAAATCAGGCCCTGTTTCTCCCAATCCTTGTACTGGCGCCGCGCTTGCTCCAGGCCGGGGAACACCCCCACGCACACCCGGTGCCACACGCCCCGCTGACCCAGGTCCACCCGGTTCACCCGGGCGGGCAGGCCGTCCTTCACCAGGCGGGCGGCGTAGTCCTCGGCCATGGCCGCCTTGCGGAAGCTGGCCGCGCACACGGTCCAGGAGCCCGGGGCCGGGGCCTTGTCGGCCTGGGCCGGGACGGCCGCGGCCTGCGTGGTGGTGGTCTCGGTGGTGGAGGTAGTGCTGCTGGTGGCCGCGCTGGTGGTGGTCTCGGTGCTGGTGGTGCTTTCCGTGCCGGTGGTTTCGGTGCTCGTGGTGTCGGTGGTGCTGGTCGTGCTGGTGGTCTCGATCAGACTGGGCACGATGCCCGACACCATGGACTGGGGCGCGGGCAGGCCGGGAGCCGGGGCCGCCATGCGCGCGGCCGGGGCGCGGCCGGAGTCAAAGGGATTGGGCACGCCGGGAATGTCGTGGCCCGGCACGGACCACCAGGCAGAGAACACGAAGCCCGCCAGGAGAATGACACCCACCCCGTTCAACCAGGCGGCGCGGCGGCGCAGCTCCTCCCACATCCGGGCCTGGCTGGGGCGGCTGCGCCTGGCCTGGGTGTAGCGGTAGAGGTAGAACAGGCCGCCGGCCAGGTAGATCACCGACCCCGCCAGCAGAACCACCAAAAGTAAAGACGACATAAGCCCCCGGACCAACTAAGGCAAAAGGTGATTCCACGCTAGCATTTCGCCCCAGGAATCGCAACCCCGGGGCGGCCCATAATGGCTTGACAAGCCGAACGCGGCGCGTTCAATATAGGGTACATCTTGGGTTCACTCTGGAGAACGACATGCCATCCAAAACCGGCTACCGGGCGCCTTCGGTGGCCAGGGCCTTGAAAATACTGGAGCTGGTGGCTCAGAGCAACGACGGCCTGGGCATCAGCGAACTTTCCCGCCGTTTGGAGATCAGCAAGGGCACCGTCTTCGGCCTGTGCAACCAGCTGGAGTCCGGCGGCGCGCTCAGCCGCGACCCGGAGAGCAAGCGCTACGGCCTGGGCCCCCTGGTGGCCACCCTGGCCCGGCGCGGCTTTGCCCAGGCCAGCCTGCGCGACGCTGCCGCCCCGGAGATGACCCGCCTGTGCACCCGCCTGGACGAGTCGGTGTTCCTGGGGGTCATGGGCCGGGGCGAGGTGCTGGTGGTGGAGGCGCGCCAGCCCCCGGAGAAGATTCGCATCTCCGCCGGGCCGGGCACCCGCCTGCCCCTGTTGGCCGGGGCGGTGGGCAAGGTATTTTTGGCCAGCCAGACCCCGGACAAGGTGCGCGAATACCTGGCCGACGGCCTGCCCCGCTTCACCGAGCACACGGTGAGCGACCCGGAGGAGTTCATCGAGCAGCTGGACCAGGTGCGCCGCCAGGGTTTCGCCCTGGAGCAGGACGAGTTCCTCAGCGGAATCTGGGGGGTGGCCGCGAGCCTGGGCGTGTCCGGGGGGATGCCCGCCGCGCTCTACGTGGTGGGCTTCACCACCTCACTCTACACCGGCCGCCTCCAGGAAGTGGCTCGGGAGACCCTGGCCGCTGCCAAGCGCATCCAAAGGGCGTTGGACTAACGGGGCTTACCGTCCGCATTTAAGGATAAAGAGTTTCGAAGGGTAAGATTTGGTCCGCCTTGGCGGCTCGGGCGTTGGCCTGCGTCCCGGGGCGCGAGTCAAGCGGCGTGTCGTGGCGCGAGGCCGGGGCGGGCTTAACCGCTGGTGGCGGCAGCTTGGCGGGCACAGCTCGATTAGCCCGAGGCAGCCAGATAGGCGCGATAATGCCGACGCGATTTGTCGGCGACCGAGCGGGCCCCGAAACACGTGGCAGCTCCCTGCCCCCACTTCTTTCTATTCCCAACCTCTTATCTTCTTCCTTTCCCCCTATTCGCCCTTAACCCGAAACCAAGGCCCGTCAATGCGCTGGCCCTTGCACTGGGGGCAGCGCCCCGGCGCGTCCAGGCGGTTGCGCTTTTCAAAGACATAGCCGCAGGCGAGGCAGCAGGCGGGCTCGATGACTAGCCGCCGCTTGAGCGAGTGCTGTAGGTGGGTCAGGTGCTCCTCCGCCTCGGGGCGGGTGAGCAAAAGGGCGGAGGCCAGCTCCTGGGCGGACCAGGGCCCCTGCTCGAGCATTTGCTCCATGTTTTGCCGAATGGTCAGGCGCAAGGAAAAGTGACCCCAGCCGTGCATCCCGCTTTGAGCCGGCCGCCAAAGAAGCTGTGAAGCGCGGGGTCAAGGACCAGAGCGCTCCGCGACACGCGCCGCATCGCTTACCGCTGCTTCCTCCCGGATCTGACGGGGTTCACGACCGCACGTCGCGCGGTGTCCGGACTGAACCCCCCGAACACAAGTACTTCCAAGGCGGCGCCGCCCGGGGCGGGCCTTCGACCCCGCGAAAGCGGATTTCGGGTGCAGGGCACCGCTAGCTCCCCGTCTAGCACGGCCAGGGTCGAATTCGAATGGTCTAACATTAACAAAAAAACGGCCCCGCCGCTCTACGGGCGGGGCAGTTATTCAAATTTCGCGCACGGAACGGCCTCAAGAGCAGGCCGCGCGGGGACTTAGTCCACGCTGTCCACGCGTTCCTTCAGCTCTTTACCGACCTTGAAGAAGGGAAGCTTCTTTTGGCCAACGTCGATGATCTCGCCCGTCTTTGGGTTGCGTCCTTGGTAGCCGTCGTAGTCCTTGACCTTGAAGCTGCCAAATCCGCGTATTTCCACCCGATCACCGATAATGAGGGCGTCTTCCACCGAGCCGAACATGGTGTTTACCACCATCTCCGCTTTTTTGATGGTCAGGCCCTCGGCCTTGGCCAACGCCTCTATGAGCTGTGACTTGTTCATAGACGGGCACTCCTTGCCACTATGGAAACTGCAAGCTTTAGCTAACGATTGTATGCAGTTGGAGGCGTCCTGTCAAGCGGCTTGACCTCTCAGGCGGACCAGGCCCGGCCATGCCGCCAACCATCGCCTTATCATGCGTAGTTGAGCAAGGGGGGGACTGTCAAGCATTTTTTACATTTTCCCTTGCGAATTTGGCCCCTTGCCTATGACCGCCCCTCGCCGGAAGCGACCCCGCCCCGGAGAGGCGATCGCCGTTTCGCCCTGTATGCATGGGGCCTTTGGGCATTCGGCCTCCCGCCAAAAATTAGAGCCCGGCCCGACGGCTCTTTATAGCCCCGCCCGGTGTATGCTACAAGCTAATTAGTCAGTTGAAGGAGCAACATGCCCATGCGCCGATTCATCGCCCTGGGGGCGGCCCTCTTGACAGCCTTGTTCCTGGCCGGGTCTTCGGCGGCCCAGACGCCGGAGCAATTCATGGAGCAGGCCGTGTATCGCCACTCCTTTGGCGAACACACCTTCCGCCTGCCCCCCAAGGAGTTCGCCTTTTTGGTGGACAACCTGGTGGGCGTGCTCACCATGGCCAGCCAGCCCGGCTTCCGGCGCCGGCACCCGGAGGTGCAAAACCTTTACCTGGAACGCCTCACCGGCAGCCCCCGCGACTTCACCCTGGGCATGGCCGGCCAACAGGCCCGGGTGCGCATGCAGTGGCTGGACGACAAGAAAATCCTCTACCTGGCCGAGGTGAACCTGAACAAGCTGGGCCTGAGCATCACCGGCCAGTTCATGGCCCTGGTGGAACTTGCCTATGCCTCGCCCGAGGCCCCCGGTGTGCGGGCCAAGATCACCGTGGCCTTCAAGCCTTCCTCCTCGGTGGTGGGCATGGCCCTCAAGCCGGTGATGGGCGCCTTTGACAAGGAAGTGGACCGCATCGGCCAGCGGGCTCTGGGCCTGGCCGATCAGTTCATCGCGGTGTACGCCTCCGAGCAAGGCGGCGCCTTCAGCCGGGCGGGCCTGCTCAGCGAAGTGGCCGCGCTCAACCAGCAGCGGCAGGAACTGGCCTCCCGGGCGGGCGCCAAGCCCGCGTCCCCGGCCTCGGCCCAACACCCCGTGGCGTGGCTGGCGGCCCTGGCCGGCGGGGTGATGCTCTTAATCATCGGCCTGTTCTTGGGCCGCTGGTGGGCGGGCCGCCGCCCCGAGGCCCGCCGGGCCGGTCAGCTAAAAATTCTGCGCCGGGCCCAGCGTGAGCAGGAGTCCCAGGATCGCGGCCTGGTCCGGGTGCTCAAACGCCGGGGCCTTAGCACCGCCGAGGCCGAGGCCGCCCTGGCCGAGCACCGCCGCCTGAGCGCCGAGCTGAAACAGCGGGTCGAGCGGGCCGCCGCTCCCCAGGCCTGACCCTCAACCGGAGACAACGCATGTCCATGGAGCCCAACCAGACCTCCGGCCCGGAAGACCAGGCCCGGCTGAAATACAACCAGGAGCGCCGCGAGTTCTGGAGCCGCGTGGCCGCCCAGCCCGGCGAAGGCCCGGCGGGCCACCGCTTGTACGCCGGGCACCTGGCCCGCGCCTACGGCCAGCTCATCAGCCCCGGCCAGAAGGTGCTGGAGATAGGCTGCGCCCAAGGCGACCTCTTGGCCGCGCTCAAACCCTCGGTGGGGGTGGGCATCGACTTCTGCCCGGAGATGATCGCCCAGGCGCGCCAGCGCCACCCGGAGCACACCTTCCTCTGCGCCGACGCCCACTCCCTGGAGCTGGACGGGGTTAGCTTCGACTACATCATCCTCTCGGACCTGGTCAACGAGCTATGGGACGTGCAGGAGGTGCTGGAGGCGCTGAGGCCCCTGTGCACCCCGCGCACCCGGCTGATCATGAACTTCTACTCGCGGCTCTGGGCCGCTCCCCTGGCCCTCGCCCGCGCCCTGGGCCTGGCCCGGCCCAGCCTGCCGCAAAACTGGTTCACCACCCCCGACGCGGAGAACCTGTTGGCCCTGGCTGGTTTCGAATCCTTCCGCTCCTGGCGGGCCATCCTGTGGCCCCTGCCCGGCTCGCTGCCCCACTGGCTGTTCAACCGGGTCCTGGCCCGGATCTGGCCCTTCAAGCACCTGGACCTGGCCAACTTCATCCTGGCCCGGCCCGCCCCGGAGGGCCCGCCCGCCGAAGAGCCGGTGGTCTCGGTGATCATCCCGGCGCGCAACGAGTCGGGCAACATCGAGGCGCTCATGCGCCGCACCCCGGAGATGGGCGCGGGCACGGAGATCATCTTCGTGGAGGGCAACAGCACCGACGACACCTGGGAGGTGATCCAGCGGGTGGTTGCCGAGCATCCGGAGCGCAACGCCAAAGCCATGCAGCAGACCGGCAAGGGCAAGGGCGACGCGGTGCGCCTGGGCTTCGAGCAGGCCAGCGGCGGGGTGCTGATGATCCTGGACGCGGACATCTCGGTGCCCCCGGAGTCGCTCACCCGCTTCTACGAAGCGCTGATCAGCGGCAAGGGCGAGTACATCAACGGGGTGCGCCTGGTCTATCCCATGGAGGATCAGGCCATGCGGCCCTTGAACTTCCTGGGCAACAAGTTCTTCAGCCTGGCCTTCTCCTGGTGCCTGGAGCAGCCCATCAAGGACACCCTGTGCGGCACCAAGGTGATGACCAAGCGCGACTACGAGGTCATCGCGGCCAACCGGGCCTACTTCGGGGAGTTCGACCCCTTCGGCGACTTCGACCTGATCTTCGGGGCGGCCAAGCAAAACATGAAGATGGTGGATCTGCCCATCCGCTACCGCGAGCGCACCTACGGCAGCACCAACATCTCCCGCTGGAGCCATGGCTGGCTGCTGCTGAAGATGCTCTGGGTGGGCCTCAAGAAACTCAAGTTCACCTAAAGGCACGGAAGCGCGATGGACTATCCGGAGAGGCGCGGCCTTAGCGAGGCCCTGGGTGCGGGGGTGATCGCCGCCGCCCTGGTCCTGGCCTACTGGTTCCTGTCCGTGGCCTATCCCTATTACTACATCTGGGACATGGACCTGATCTGCGCCCAGGACACCCTCTTGATCAACAGCGGCCTGCTGCCCGACCACGTACACCACACCGGTTTCGGCATGTACCTGATCCTGGCCTGGGCCACCCGCCTAGGCGCGGCCTTGGGCCTGGTCTCGGCCATGGACCTGCCCCAGCTCATCGCCTCGCTCAACCCCCTGGCCCCCCTGGCCGAACTCACCGACTATCTGCGCCGCCTCAGCCCCCTGGCCGGGCTGGGCCTGGTGCTCCTGCTCTGGAGCGCCCTGCGGAACATGCTCAGGCCCGGCGCCCTGGGTTCACTCATCGCCCTGGCCGCCCTGGGGCTCATGCCCGGGCTCATGTACCAGGTGGCCATCGTGCGCACCGAGGCCTATTCCATGTTCTTCTGGTCCGGGGCGGTGCTGGCCCTGGTCCTGGCCGCGCGGGCCGGGGCCTGGGGCCGGGCCCTGGGGGTGGGCCTGGCCGGGGTTCTCTTGGGCCTGTGCCTGCTCACCAAGATGCAGGCCGGGCTCTACGTGGCCGCGGCTCCCCTGTTCTACGTGATGAGCGCGGCGCTAAAGCCGGGCGGCCCCAAGCCCTCGTTGCGCCCCGGCGGCGGCCCGCTGTTGGCCCTGGGTCTGGCCCTGGCCGCCCTGGCGGCCACCATCCTGCTGGTGGCGCTGGCCCTTCCCTTGCCGGTTGCGCCGGGGGTGGGGGCCTTCATGAGCCACTACCAGGTGGCGGTCTCGGGCCGGGTCATCCTGCTCATGGCCGGCATGGCCCTCCTGGCCGGGGCGTTGCTCTGGTCCCTGGTCCGCCGCCGCCAGGCCGCCTGGCTGGACGCAGCCGCCCTGCTCTCCTGGCTGGCCTTCGGCTTCGTGGCCGGCCTGGGCCTGCACTTCGCGCTCTACGCCGACCCGGCCACGGCCTGGCACTACCTGCTCTTGGATTTCAAGATGGCCTTCTTGCGGGTGGGCTTCGGCTTCGAGGGCCTCTGGCCCCGCTTGCAGCTCCTGGCCTTTTGCTGGCCCACGGTCTTCGCGCAGCTGGCCTCCCTGGCCCTGCTGGCCTGGGCCGCCCGGCGGCGGCTCTACCCCTCGCTGAGCTTTTTTGCCCTGGCCCTGGGCGCGGCCGCGCTCTTGGCCTATGCCAGCATCCTGACCACCGACCGCTTCATCCTGCGCGACCTCTTGTGGGCCGAGCTCTTGCTGGGCCTGCTGGCCCTGGCCGCGCTGTTGGCCCTGGCCCGCTTCCAGGCCTTCAGCCTTCCCTGGCGCTGGGGGGCCCTGGCCCTGGCCGGGCTTTTGGCCCTGGCCAACCTGGGCGGCGCCCTGCACACCACCGCCCGCCTGGACGCCAACTACAACCTCTACGGCTGGTCCACCCAGCGTTTCTTCCACGGGGTCTACAGCCACAACCAGCGGCGCTTCTACGATATCTTCCGCGCGGCCTACCCGGGCCAAAGCGAGGCCCAGGTGGCGGACGGCCCCCTGGGGGCCCAGGCCCTGAACCACGCCCGCATCAGCCGCGAGCTGGCCTTTGTCTTCCCCACCCTGCCGCTCAACCTGCGCTCGGCCGGAGCGGCCCTGCCCGGCCGCCCCCTGTGGATCGCGCGGCCGAAGTGGCACTTGGCCTCGGTTTCACCGCAGCTCTGCGGGGCGCTGTTGGTGGACGCCTCGGCCGCGCCGCCCTCGTCCAAGGGTTTTTTGCAGCCCGCCCTGGTGCGCGATCACTCCGAGGAGCTGGACAAGAGCGCCCCCGCCCCGCCCATCGCCTCCCTGGCCGTGCTGCCCCGCCCCGGCCTGGAGGTCTATCTCTTCCTGCCCCGGGACCGCTGGCGCCGCCTGGACGGCACGGGCCTGGACCGCCTGCCGCCCGATTCAGCCCCCCGCCTGACGGCGCAAGGGCCCCACGGCAGCCTCACCCTGCTGGGCGTGAAGATCTTCGCCTACCAGGAGTTCCCCCTGGCCGACCTGGGCCGCGACTACGTTTTCCTGATTAAAAAGCCGGCTTCCCGGCCGAGCTGCCGGAAGGACTAGAGCCGCTCCGCCTCTTTTTCGGCGGGGCTCTCGTCGCCGGCGGACATGGGCAGGCGGCGCATGATCCGCTTGACCCGGTCGTGGATCTCCCGGTCGCGCCAGTAGAGCAGGGCCGTGTAGGCCAACGCCCCCAGCACGCACAGGCCGATGGGTATCCAGCGCCAATGGGTCGTATAGTAAACCACCGTGGCCGGGGCCAGGGTGGCCAGGGCGAAGATCAGCTCCTTTACCACGGCCCACAGGTTGGCGGTGATCTGGGCCTTGCCCGCCCGCAGGGTCTTTATCAGCATGAACAGATAGACCAGCCCGGTGCCGCCCGAGAACAGGGCCAGGGCCAGGCGCGGGCTGCCCAGGTAGCCGCCCAGGAGCAGGGCGATCACCGTCACCGCCAGCTGGGCGATGGAGAAGAACAGCAGTACCCCGGCCTCCTTGCGGATGAGGAACAGGGGCATGATGGGCGTGGTCAGGAAGTTCATGAACATCCAGAAGGAGATTATCTGGCACATCACGCCCGCCTCGCGCCAGCGCCAGCCGAAGACCACCTCGAAGAACAGCGGGGCCAACAGGGCCAGGGCGGTGAGGGGGAACACCCCCACCGTGGCCTGGAACTTCACCGCGAAGTGCAGGGCCCGCTTTACCGCGCCCTCTTCCTCCCACTCCCGCGCCGCCTCGGGGTAGAACACCTGGGACACCGAGGTGCCCAGGATGCGCAGGGGCATGGACACGATGGACGAGGCGAAGGTGAAGAACCCCACCGTGGCCGGATCGAAGTAGGCGGCCAAGACGAACACCGGGGCCCGCGAGGTGCTCACCCGGAGCACCCCGTTCCACAGGTTGATCTTGGGGAACTGGATGTGATCCTTGATCACCTTGGCGTAGCTCACCAGGGCGCGGTCGTCGTTTTCGCGCTTTTCCCACAGGGCCTTGGCCACCACCACCAGGGAGATCACCACCCCCACCATGGTGCCCATGAGGTTGCCCATGAACAGGCCCATGACCCCGGCGCCCAAGAAGACCGCCCAGAGGATGGTGAGCAAGCGGGCCAGGTTCATGTTCAAAAAGCTGACCACCGACACCGTGCCGAAGCGGCCCTCGCGGGCCAGGCCGCCGTCGGCCGTGGATTGCAGGCTGTCCACCAAAAACAGGGCGGGAACGAACCACATGAAGGGCGCGGCCACCGGCTCGTTGAGCATCTCGGCCACCCAGCGGCCGCCCACCCCGAAGATGCCCACCGCGATCAGGGTGAGCACGGTGGTGATGATCAGGCACAGGCGGGTGAGGGTGCGGGCCTCGCCCCGGCTGGTGGCCAGGGGGATGGCCTGGTAATAGCCCAGGGCGATGAAGGCCGAGATCCAGGTGGCCACCGAGGAGACCAGGCCGTAGACCCCGAAGAACTCGGGGGCGTAGAGCCGGGCCACGATGGGCGTGGCGGCCAGGCCCAATCCGATGGACAGGCCCTTGCTCAGGGTCAGCTTGCTGATGTTGCTAAAAAAGGTCCCCATGCCTCACGCCCGTGAGAGATCACCCATTCTAGACGAGGCCCCGCGGCTTGACAATGCGCTTGACGCCCGGCCCTAGGCCCGAGCCGCTTCCGCCTGCCCCTGCCCGGCCCGAAGGCGAGTGAAATAGGCCAGCAAGTAGAAGGCCAGGATCACCAGCATGAGGGTCTTGAAGCCGGTGAGGAAGGACATCCATTGCACCAGGGCGCCACACATGGCCCCCAGCAGGTTGGAACCCAGGGCCTCGTTCTTCAGCTCGGCCTTGGCGAATGACTGGATGAAGATGATGCCCGAGCAGAACAGGGGCAGACAGGTGAGCCCGCCCACCGCGATGGCCCGAAGCCAAATCGGCAGCCCGGCGAACACGGTGAGGTCCATGAAGTAGAGCCCGATGCAGATGACGAAAAGGGCCGCGAACACGCCGCTCAGGTTCATGGCCGGCCAGCGCAGGGCGATGAGGTTGGCCAACAGGATCATGCCCAGCACGCCGGAGATGATCACCGAGTTGACCCACCAGGTGTTGCCCAGGACCACCGCCGCCCGGCTGATGTTTAGCACCTCCAAGAGCAAAAACGCCGCGCCCAGGAAGAAGAAGTGCCAGTGGGAGCGCTCCCAGTGGCGCGCGATGCCCTGGCCGCCGAAGCGGCGGTAGGCGTGGAAAAACAGCAGGGTCATGAGCCCGGCCAGCAAATAGAACAGCAGCGGTATGCCCCGGCCGGGCAGGTACACGAAGGGCCAGTCGTCGGTGGTCACCTCGGTGGTGCCCGGCAGGTGCAATTCGTAGCGCGCCTGGCTGACGGCGATTAGACGGGCCAGTTCGGGGTGCTTGGCCAGGCCGCCCTGGATGGAGGCCTGGTCCCCGGCCACGAAGAAATAGCCCGAGCCGGCCAGGGGAGTGGGAATGGTCTTGAAGACCAGGGGCTCCTGGTGAAAGACCTCGCGCAGGGTGCGGGCCAGGCGGTCGGCGATGTAGGGCTTTTCCGCCGCGAAGTACACCACCATCACCCCGCCCGGGGCCAGGAGGCCCTTGGCCTGCTCAAAGGCCTGCTTGGTGTAGACGAAGTGGTCCAGGCGGTTGTTGGACATGTGGGTGGTGGTGTGGCTGTCCAGGGCCCCGAAGGACACCACGTCGAACTTTTCCTTGCTGTTGGTGAAGTAGGAGCGCGCGTCGTCGATCACCACCCTGACCCGCTTGTCCGAGTAAGGCTTCTCCGGGTGCATGCGCCGCCCGATGTCCACGATGGCCGGGTCGATGTCCACCGCCACCACCTGGGACACCCCGCCGCGCAGGGCCCCGGCCGCGTCGTTGCCCGAGCCCGCCCCCACGATGAGCATCTTCTTGGGGTCCGGGTGCAGCATGGGCGGCACGTCGTAGCTCACCAGGCCGCCGGACTCGGCGGGCAGCAGGTGCCTGACCTTGGCCACGGTCTCGGGCCGAAGGTCCATGATCTTCTGGTAGCCGCTGTTGTTCACCTTGATGCCGTAGTTGTCGCCAGGCATCTTGGGGTTCTTGCCCCACTTCTCCAGGCCGCCGTAGTTCACCCCCATCTTGATCAGGGTGTCCACCAGGCCCCGCTTGAAGGAATAGAAGCTGATGTGGTCCGCGTCCTGCACGGACAGCTTCTGATAGGGCGACCACACCACCTGGTAGGTGCCGGGCGCATAGGAGCTGAGGCCCGAGAAGGCCACGATGGCCGCCAGGAGCACCAGGGATTTGAGCGGGGTCTTGGGGCGCCAGGGCAAGAAGAACAGGCACAGCCCGGCCAGCAGGGCGAACCAGGCGATGGGCGGCATGAACAGGGCGGACATGGCCACCAGCACCCAGGTGCCCACCAGGCTGCCGGCCACGTTGGAGGAGTAGGCGGTCACGATGCGGGGATGGCCGTCCATGAGCCGGCCCAGGATGCGCCCCACCGGCACGAAGGGCTTGAGCACCAGGTACATCAGGGCATAGGTGGCGGCCAGGCCCACGGCCAGGTAGCCCACCGCCCACACCGGGCTGCGGGTCACCACCCGGTCCCAGACCAGGAAGTCCTCCAGCACGCTCATGAACAGGGGGATGCGCCCCACCAGGGTGCGCACCATGGGCACGGAGAGCAAAAACACCAGGATGACCAGGGGCCACAGGAAGTCGCCCGCCTTAATGGGCTTGGAGGCCGAGAACAGCCCCAGGCTGAGCCCCAGGAAGCAGACCAAAAGAATGGTGTTTTGCAGATAGGCGAAGATGCGGACCTCGGTGGAGACCCAACGGATCATCACGATCTCCAGAAAGAGCCCCAGCACGCTGATCAGGAAGATGGCCGCGGTTTGGTTGTCCGGCCCCAGGCTGAAACTGTCCTGGGGCGAGGGCTGGTCGTGGGGGATCATATGCGGGACCGCCTTTGTCGAAAAAACAAACCGCGCGGCGGGGCCGGCTGGTTTTGGTTGAATGCCTAGAATTGCGCCTTGCGCCGGGGCAGCCTGGCTCGGCCCCCTTGGATGCGCGGGGCCACGCGGCTATTGCGAAATGGTAGCCACGCTTCCCGCATGGCGTCAAGTTATTCATCCAGCGGGCTCTTTGGGGCTGTGCCACCGAAAAGCCCCTCGACTTGGGTCCATGCACGGGCTATATTCCCTAGCAACCGCAAGGGAGGCGGTGGCATGGAGATTTGGCAGGCTGCGGTCTTGGGCGTTGTGCAGGGGCTCACCGAGTTTTTGCCTATCAGCTCCTCGGGCCATCTGGTCCTGGGGCAGCGCTTGCTGGGCTTCACCGAGCCGGAGCTCATGTTCGACATCGCGGTGCACGTGGGCTCGCTGGCCGCCGTGGTTGCGGTGTTCTGGCGCGACCTGTGGGGCATCCTGCGCGGCCTGTTGGTGTGGGGCGATGACGAGGGCGCCCGCCGGGGCCGCCGCTTGCTGTTGTTGGTCATCGCGGGCAGCATCCCCACGGCCATCATGGGCTTTTTGCTCAAGGACCTTTTCGAGTCCATGTTCGCCTCCCTGCTGACCGTCGGCCTGGCCCTGCTGGTCACCGGCTGGCTATTGATGGCCACGGCCATGGTCCACAAGCCGGGCCGCGAGATCGGCCGGGTGGGCATCGGACGGGCCCTGATCGTGGGCGTGGCCCAAGGTCTGGCCATCACCCCGGGCGTCAGCCGCTCGGGCTCCACCATCGCGGTGGCCCTGTTGTTGGGCATTGACCGCCGCCTGGCGGCCCATTACTCTTTCGTGCTCTCCATCCCGGCCATCCTGGGAGCGCTGGTGTTGCAGGTGCACGAAATGGGGGCGCCCAGTCCCAGCCAGACCGCCCCCATGATCGTCGGGCTGGTTTGCGCCGCTTTAAGCGGCTACCTGGCCTTGCGCATCCTGCTCCGGGTGGTGCAGGCGGGCCGCTTCCACTGGTTCGCGCCCTACTGCTTCGCGGTGGGCCTGGCCGCCCTGGCCTGGAACTTCTGGGGATAAGACGTGGAACTTTTCGCCGTAATCATGGCCGGCGGCAGCGGCACCCGCTTCTGGCCGGCCAGCCGCCGAAAGCGGCCCAAACAGCTTCTCTGCCTCACCGGTGAGCGCAGCCTCTTGCAGCAGACCGTGGACCGCCTGGCCCCCCTGGTCCCGCCCGAGCGGGTCTTGGTGGTCACGGGCCGGGCCCACGCCCCCGCCGTGGCCCAGCAGCTGCCCGAGCTGCCCGCGGCCAACATCCTGGCCGAGCCCATGGGGCGCAACACCGCCGCGGCCTGCGGCCTGGCCGCCGCCTGGGCGGCCCGGCGCGACCCCGAGGCGGTGTGCCTGGTGCTCCCGGCCGATCATCTCATCACCGGCGAGGGCCTGTTCCTGGACACCCTGCGCCGGGCTGCCACCCTGGCCGCCAACCAACCGGTGCTGGTCACCCTGGGGCTCAACCCCAGCTTCCCGGCCACCGGCTTCGGCTACATCGAGACCGGCGAGATGCTGGACTCCACTCCCCCGGCCATCAGCCGGGTGGCCGCTTTCCACGAAAAGCCGGACCTGGCCACGGCGCGCGAATACCTGGCCGGAGGGCGGCATTTGTGGAACTCGGGCATGTTCGCCTGGCGGGCGGGCGTGTTCCTTAGCGAGCTGGAGCGCCATTTGCCCGCGCTGGCCGAGGGCCTGGCCGGGCTGGCCCCGGAGCTGGACGGCCCCGGCCTGGAAGAGGCCCTGGCCCGGGTCTATCCCGAACTGCCGGCCATCAGCGTGGACCACGGCGTGCTGGAGCACTCCGGCGAGCTGCGCGTGGTCAAGGCCGACTTCGGCTGGTCGGACGTAGGCTCCTGGGAGGCCATGGGCGATCTCTGGCAGGCCGACGCCCTGGGCAATGCCAGCCAACACGGCGAGCTGGTGGCCCTGGACGCCAGCGGCAACCTGGTTTCGGCCGGGGGGCGGCTGGCCGCTCTAATGGGCGTGAAAGATTTGGTTGCCGTGGTCACCGACGACGTGCTGCTCATCCTGCCCCGGGAACGCAGCCAGGAGGTGGGCCGCCTGCTGGACGAGCTCAAGGCCCGGGGCCGCGAGGACTACCTATGATTCCGGCAGTGGCGGGCTAAGCCATGGAGTGGATGAAGGACCTGGTGGCCTGGGTGGCCCATTTCGCCTACACCCCTTATGGGGTATGGGCCCTGTTCGCCCTGGCCTTTGCGGAAAGCTCCTTTTTCCCCATCCCGCCCGACGTGCTGCTCATGGCCCTGTGCGCCGCCGACCCGGCCAGCAGCCTGTGGTTCGCCACCATCTGCACCGTGGCCTCGGTGGTGGGGGGCATGTTCGGCTATTTCATCGGCATCAAGGGCGGCCGCCCCCTCATGTTCCGCTGGTTCTCCGAAGACAAGATCAAGCTGGTGGAGGACTACTACCGCCGCTACGACGTGTGGGCCGTGGGCGCGGCGGGGCTCACGCCTTTGCCCTACAAGCTCTTCACCATCACCGCCGGGGTCTTCGCCCTCAACTTCCCCCGCTTCGTGCTGGCTTCCATCCTCAGCCGGGGGGCGCGCTTCTACGCCCTGGGTCTTATCTTCTATTTCTTCGGCCCGGCCATCCAGGTCTGGGTCAAGGAGTACTTCACCTGGATCGCGGTGGCCTTCTTCGTGCTCCTGGTGGGCGGCTTCTGGATCGTCAAGCACCTGGGCGGCAGGGCGGCCAAGCAGGAGGGCCCGCGTTGAGAGCCCCCTGCGGAGCCCTGCGCCTGGAGCCGGTGTTTTTGCCCAAGGTCTGGGCGCCCGCCCAATTCCCCGCCGCCTGGCAAAAGCTCTACGCCCCCCCGCCCATGACCGGCGAGGTGTGGCTGGCCTCGGACCGCTTGCACGTAACCCCCGTGGCCGTGGGGCCCCTGGCCGGCCAGGGCCTGGACAAGCTGGTGGCCCGCTGGCCCGAGTACATCCTGGGCCCCGGGGTTTCGGGCGGCTTCCCCCTGCTGCTAAAGCTTTTGAACGTGGACCAGTGGCTCTCGGTGCAGGTGCACCCGAACGACGCCCTGGCCGCCCGCCTGGAGAGCGAGCCCTGGGGCAAGAGCGAGGCCTGGCACATCCTGGCCGCCCGACCAGGGGCCGAGCTGGTGCACGGGCTGAGGCGCGGGGTCAAGCGGGCCGACGTGGCCCGCGCCCTGGAGCAGGGCGGCTTGCAGGAACTGGTGGCCCACGTGCCCGCCGGCGCGGGCGACACCTTCACCGTGCCCGGAGGCACGCTGCACACCGCCGGGCCGGGGGTGTTCTTCCTGGAGGTGCAGCAGGCCTCGGACGTGACCTACCGCCTCTACGACTGGGACCGCGCCCAGGACCCGGCCAATCCCCGCCCCCTGCACCACGCCAAGGGCATGGAGGCGCTCAAGCTGACCCACCCCGGCCGCCCCCTGGCCCCCCGGCCCCTTCCCGCCGAAAAAGGCCGCCGCGAGTTGCTGGTGCAAAACAGCTCCTTCGGGCTGCTAGAATATGAACTCAACGGCTCGGCGCCCCTGGCCCGGGACGGGCAAGGGCCCGGCCTACTGCTGGTGGCGCGGGGGTCGGCCCGCCTGAGCTTCCCGGGCGGCGAGCACCCGGACCAGGCCCTGAGGCCCGGCCAGTGCTGGCTGTTGCCCGCCGGCCTGGCCCCGGCCCGCCTTAGCGCCGCGCGACAACTGAAGATCTATCAGGCCTGGGCTCCGGCGGCTGCCTGACGCCGTCGCGCCCGCCCCGGCCAAAAGGACGAGGCAAGCATGAATCCCAACATTTTCCGCGAATACGACATCCGGGGCGTGGTGGACAAAGAGATCGTCGACGCCGACGTGGTGCTCCTGGGCAAGGCCATCGGCACCTACATGGAGGGCAAGGGGGTCAAGCGCATCTGCCTGGGCCGCGACTGCCGCCTGAGCGCCGACCGCTACCGCGACCTCCTGATGGAGGGTCTATTGTCCACCGGCCGCCTGGTCATGGACATCGGCGTGGTCACCACCCCGGTGCTCTACTACTCGGTGTTCCACTTCGAGACCGACGGTGGAGTGATGATCACCGCCAGCCACAACCCGGGCGAGTACAACGGCTTCAAGGTGATGATCGGCAAGAGCACCATCCACGGCGAGGAGATCCGGAAGCTCTACGACATCGCCGAGGCGGGCCAGTTCACCACAGGCGAAGGCTCCCGCGAGGAAGTCGACGCGGTGACCCCCTACAGCGACTACCTGGTGGAGCACATCAACATCTCGCGGCCGCTCAAGATCGCCATAGACAGCGGCAACGGCACCGCCGGGCCCATCGTGCTGCCCATCATGAAGCGCCTGGGCATCGAGGTGATCCCGCTCTATTGCGATATGGACGGCACCTTCCCCAACCACGGGGCCGACCCCACGGTGCCCAAAAACCTGGTGGACCTCATCGCCGCGGTGCGCGAGCACAAGCTGGAGGCCGGGGTGGCCTTTGACGGCGACTGCGACCGGGTGGGCGTGGTGGATGAAAAGGGCCAGATCATCTTCGGCGACATGCTCCTGGCCATCTTCGCCCGCAGCATCCTCAAGGAGCACCCCGGCGCCCTGTTCATCGGCGAGGTCAAGTGCTCCAAAAACCTCTACGACGACATCGAGAAGCACGGCGGCCAGGCCCTGATGTGGCGCACCGGCCACAGCCTGATCAAGCAGAAGATGGCCGAGACCGGGGCCCTGTTGGCCGGCGAGATGAGCGGCCACATGTTCTTCAAGCACCGCTGGTTCGGCTTTGACGACGGCATCTACGCGGCCTTGCGCTTCTGCGAGCTCCTGGCCGACAGCAAGGAGCCGCTCTCCGCCTGGCTGGCCGACATGCCGCCGGTGGTCTCCACCCCGGAGATTCGGGTGGAGTGCCCGGACGACATTAAGTTCAAGGTGGTGGAGGAAGTCAAGGCAAAGCTCTCGCCGGATTACGAGGTCATCGACGTGGACGGGGTCAGGGTCAACTTCCCGGACGGCTGGGGCCTGGTGCGCGCCTCCAACACCCAGCCCGCCCTGGTGCTCAGGTTCGAGGCCCAGAGCGAGGCCCGCTTGGAAGAAATTCGCGCCTTGGTGGAAGGCGCGGTGAAAGAGGCCAGCGAAAAGCTTTAGCCTCCCGGCCCGATTTCGGCAAAGAACAAGGCCCTCCCTCGGGAGGGCCTTTCATATTGTATAGGGGCGTCCGGCGGCCGCAATATCTAGCGGTCGTACTCCAGGTTCACCTGGTCGCCGAAGGCCTCGGCCAGCTCCCGCTCCAGGTCCACCAACTGCTCGGCGCCCTCGCATTCCACCACCAGCTCACGCTCGTCCAGCAGCTTGAGCCGGCCGTGTTTTGCAAAGATTTCATTAGCTTTGGCCACGTCAACCGTGACCCAGCCCTTCATGCGGGCCAGCAGTTCGGGGCCTTTCAAGGGCCTTTCGATCACCAGGTCCACCTGTCTCCGTTGGGCCTCCCAACCGATGCGGCAGGGCTCCACCAGCACCGGCGACACCGGGTCCAACATGGCCGCGCAGGTGAGCCACACCCGGGCTCGCAGCATGATTTCACCTCCTGATTTGATCTCTTTCGCCTGTAGATAATACGGCGCTTACGGGGCCCAGTCAACCTCGGCCCGAACGCATTTAATTCTTGAAATCAATAAACAAAAACAGGTATAAAGACGTAGCGGCGTTTCCCAAAAAGGGGCCCGGCATTGGCCCCGGCGAGGCTGTTGCCATGAGTTTGATCACAGGTCGAAGCTTCTTCAGGTCGAGCATCCTGGCCCTGGTGGTTTTGGTGGCTCTGGCGGCGGCCTGGTCCGCCCCGGCCCTGGCCGCCAAACCGGCGGTGCAAAAGGAGCCGGTGGCCCAAAAAGAACCCATCTACCGTATAGGACCCAGCGACCTTTTGGAAATCATCACCTGGCGGGAGGACATGCTCACCCGCAAGGACGTGTTGGTGCGCCCGGACGGCCGCATCTCCATGCCGCTCACCGACGACATCATGGCCGCCGGCCTCACCCTCATGCAGCTCAAGTACCGCATCACCAAGGCGCTCAGCCACTTCCTGGAGGCCCCCCAGGTCTACGTGGTGCTCACCAACCCCCGCCACTACGAGTTCAGCCTGGTGGGCAACGTGGAAAAGCAGGGCACCTACCAGATGCTAAAGCCCACCGATGTGTTGCAGGCCCTGGCCATGGCCGGCGGCTTCAACGAGTGGGCCGACAAGGACGACACCTTCATCCTGCGGGGTGTGGGCCCCCGTCAGATACGCTTCCCCTTCGAGTACTCCGAGGTGATCGAGGGGGAGAAACGGGAGCAGAACATAATCCTGCAACCGGGCGACATCATAGTCGTCCCTTAAGGCGGGCCGCCCCGAGGCCCGCCAGCCATGGTCCGGCTTAATGCAAATTAACCCCCGCCCAGCCAAACGAGCGCCTTACAAGGCGCTTTTGTTTTTTATCGCGGCGGGGTTGTGCCTGGTTTCGCTCTTGCTGGCCCTGCCCGGCCCCCCGGCCCGGGCGGCGATCATCACCCCCTCGGTCAACGTGACCTTCGGCTACAGCGACAACGTGCGCCTGACCCAGGTGCCGCGCAGCGACTTTTACCTCAAGGCCGGACCCGGCCTCCGGGGGCAGTGGAAATGGCACGAGCAGGAGCTGACCCTGTTCGGAAACGTCATGTACGCCCACTACCTGGAACTGGAAGACCTGAACGGATTCGACAGCGCGGCGGCGGGGGTCATCTACAAGTACCAGGACTCCCCCCGCTGGACGATCGAGGTCAACGACCTGTTCAACACCACCTTTGACAAGGCCGAGCTGGGGGACAACGGCGAGCTGGTCACGGTGCGCAACGACACCGGGCGCATCGACCGCAACAGCCTCACCGTCCGGGTGATCCACAAGTACGCGCAGCTCGACTCCATCGAGCTGGCCTACACCAACACCTACACCAAGGGCGAGGACAACAACTCCCAGACCTCCCTGTTCAACCGGCTCTACGGCTCCTGGAACACCCGCCTGAACCCCCATTGGGAGCTCCGGACCGGAGGCAGCGTGGTGCGCACCGACTACAACGACGCCCCGGACGAGGACCGGGGGCGCGCCTTCACCCGCCTCACCCGGCTCATGGGGCCCACCCAGCGCGTCTGGGGCGAGCTGAGCTACACCATCAACCAGGCGGTCACCGAGACCAACCAGGTGGGCAACTCGCGCAATTACCAGATCACGGCCCTCAGCGTGGGCACCTCCCACTCGGTCAGCCCCCGCCTGGACTACACCTTCAGCACCGGCTGGTCATACGTAAACGGCGACGAGCAGTCCAACAACGCCTCCAACCAGGGATTTCCCACCCTCAACGCGGACGTCAACTACCGGGGCAAGCGCTGGCGCCTGAGGGGCTATGCCAGCGCCGACCTGGGACAGTTCGACTATCTCGGCGACAACAGCGGTTTGACGGTCAGCCACCGGGCCGGGCTGTCTTTCAACTACGACGTCACCCGCCTGCAAAGCCTTTTGCTTTCGGCGGAATACGCCCGTAACGACTACCAGGAAGACCCTTTGCAAGCCGACACCGCCAACCAGGGGGTGGTCAATTCCTATCGTTTTACCGCCCGCTATTCCTGGCAAGTTTACAAGCATTGGCGGTTATCTCTCGAATATTCCTACCTAAATCGTGACGCAGAGGTCGACGCTGACGACAGGCAACAAAATCAGGTATTGTTAGTGGTGTACACGGATTATCCTTTTAGATGGTAAGGATATGGAAGCTGCCGGCATTGACATAAAAAGTTATCTATTCCTGCTCAAGCGCAGGTGGGTAATGATCGTGCCCATCTTCCTGGTGGTGTTGGCCGGCGGGTTGGCCTATTGCCTTTTCTGGCCCCCCATTTACGAGGCCTCCTGCCTGGTGGTGGTGCAGCCCCAGAAGGTGCCGGGCGACATCATCCGCCCCACCGTGACCACTAAAATCGAGGAACGCCTCCAGATCATCACCCAGCAGGTGCTCTCGCGCACCCGGCTCACCGAGATCATCGAGCGCTTCGACCTGTATCCCAAGATGCGCGACAAGGTCACGCCCGACGAGCTGGCCGAGCGAATGCGCAAGGACATCACCATCAAGATCAGCCGGAAGAACTACTTCACCATCACCTTCCTCTACACCAGCCCCCCCACGGTGGCCGCGGTGACCAACGCCCTGGCCGCGTTCTACGTGGACAGCAACCTGCGGCTCAGGGAGCAGGACGCGGTGGGCACGGCCCGCTTCTTGGAGCGCGAGCTCAAGCGGATGCGCGGCCAGCTCACCGAGTGGGAAAAGAAGATATCCACCTTCAAGCAGGAGCACATCCAGGAGCTACCCGAGAGCCGCAACTTGAACATCCGCCTGATGGACCAGGCGCGCCAGGACGCCAACATCATGGACGGCAAGGTGCAGGCGCTCCGGGTGCGCATCCACGGCTATGAGCAGAACATCGGCCAGTGGCAGCGCTGGATCGAGGGCCTGGAGCTGCAAAAGGCCGAGCAGCGGCGCAAGGGCGGCACCGGCGGCGCGGCCGACAGCCAGCAGATGGACTCCAGCCCCGACGGCATCAAAAAGCGCATCGAGAGCCTGAGGGTCTTCTACACCGACGACCACCCGGACATTCAGCGGCTGCTCCGGCACCTGAAAAAGGCCGAGGCCCTGGAGGCCGAGAAGAAGGCCCGCGAGGCGGCCGCGGCCAAGGCCGCCGGGCTCACCGAGAACCAGGCCGAACGCCAGAAGATGGACGAGCAGCTGGCCAAGGGCAAGGCCAGCATCGAAAAGCTCCAGCAGCGCATCGAGCAGATCAACACCGAGATCCGCGAGACCGAGCTGCGCAAGAACAAGATGCTGGAGCAGATGGACATAATCCAGAAGCGCATCGACAACGCCCCCCTGGTGGCCGAGAAGCTCCAGGACATGATGCGCGGCTACGACGAGCTCAACACCGCCTATCAGAAGCTGCACACCAAATGGCTGGAAGCGCGCATGTCCGCCAACATGGAGCGCACCCAGCGCGGCGAGCAGTTCGAGGTGGTGGACCCCGCCCAGGTGCCGGACGCGCCCTTCCGGCCCCAGGTCAAGCGGGCCATACCGGTGTCCATACTGGTGGCCCTGGGCCTTTCGGTGGGCCTGGCCTTCGGCCTCAGCTACATCGACGTTTCCTACACCTCGGTGGGCCAGCTTGAGCGCCAGACCGGCCTGCCGGTGTTGTTGGTGGTGCCCGCCTTGGAGACCCCGGAGGAGCGCTCGTCCATGACTCGGCGAAACCTCATATTCGGGGCCATCTTCGGCGTGCTGTTCATGTTCCTCATGGGCATAGTGGGTATTCTGATCACGGGACGCGGGGCCGCCCTTAAACGCATGGTAGTCGGCTTCTTCTCCTAAAAGGCGTTATGTACGAGGAATTTTTCCATTTCCGCGAGAAGCCCTTCGCACTGGAGCCCAGCGCGCGCTTCATCGTGCTCAGCCGCGACCACCGCGAGGCGCTGGCCACCCTGGTCTACGCCATCGACGAGCAGGAGGGCTGGGCCATGCTCCTGGGCCAGCCCGGGGTGGGCAAGACCACCCTGTGCATAGCGCTCTTGAGGGAGCTGGGCGAGCGGGTCATCCCGGCGGTGATCACCAACCCCCGGGTGGAGCCCCTGGACTTCATGAACATGATGGCCCTGGAGCTGGGCCTGCCAGGCCCCTATCGCAGCAAGGGCCAGTTCCTGGTGGCGCTCAACGACCTGATGAAGCAATGCCGCCGCCAGGGCAAGGCCATCCTGTTGGTCATCGACGAGGCCCACAGCCTGTTGCCCGAAATGGTGGAAGAGCTTCGCCTGCTGGGCAACCTGGACGACTCCACCCCCCGGGTGCTCAACATCTTCCTGGTGGGCCAGCCCGAGCTCCTGAAGCTCATCAAGGACAGCGGGGGCGCCTCCCTGCTCCAGCGCCTGAGGCGCTACCACCTGCTCAAGCCCCTGGGCGACGACGAAACCGCCCGCTACATCAAGCACCGCCTCCAGGTGGCCGGGGGCAACCCCGACACCTTTGACGAAGAGGCCCTGAGCGCCATCAGCCGCATCACCCGGGGCGTGCCTCGGTTGATCAATTCGGTGTGCGACGACTCCCTTTTGCTGGCCTACACCCAGGACCAGGGTAAGGTGGGCCTGGCCCAGGTGGTGGCCGCGGCCAAGGAAGACCCCAGCCTGCGCTGGACCTTCGGCGACGCGGACCTGCTGCCCCCCGAGCCGGAGCCCGAGCCCGCCCCGGCCCCGGACGAGGCCTATGCCCCGGAAGAGGCCCAGGCGGCCGCCCCGACCACCACCGCGGACGCCCCTGCGGCACCCGCCGCTCCGGAGGCCCCTCCGGCCAAGGCCGGGCGCTTCAACCCGGCAGGGCTCATGCAAGGCTGGTCCTCCCGCCGGGTCGAGAAAAAGGCCCTGCGCCAGGAGGAAAAAGAGCATAAGCTGGCCGAAAAGGCCAAGATGGCCGAAGCCAAGGCCTTGGCCAAGGCCCAAGCCGCGGCCAACACCCAGGCCGAGGCCGAAGCGGCGGCCCAGGCCGAGGCCCGGGAAGCCGCCCGCGTCGCGGCGGCCCAAGCCGCACCGCCCCAGGAGGCAGCCCCCTCCGGCGCGCCGCAAAAAAAGCGCGGCCTGCTCTCGCGCATGGCGGCCAGCATGTCCAAGGAGGCGCCGGGCAGCTTCTGGAGGCGCCTGGCCTTTTTGGCGGTGCTTTTCCTGCTGGTGGCCGGCGGCTACGTGGGCTATCAGAAATGGGGCCGCGACCTGGCCGTCCGGCTGGGTCTGGCCAAGCCCCGCCTGATGATGCCCACGGACCTGACCTCGCCCCTCCCGGGTTCCGAACGCGGGAACCAGCAGGAAGGCCCCCCGGATTGGGGCCCCCTGTATCGTCCGGGCGGACCGGCCAAACCCGGCGTGACGGCCCCCATGGGAAGCAAAAATGGTTAAGCTAAGCGACGTTCTGGACAAAAAGGGCCGCAGCCTCAAGGAGGCCGACCTGGAGGAACACGATCGCCAGGCGGCGGTCGAGGAAAAGCCCCTTGCTCCTCCCAAGGCGTCTCCCGCCGCTACCCCGGCCGCCCCGGCGCCGCCCGCTCCCCCGGACAAGGCCCCGCGCAAGGGCGCGGCCCACATGCCCATAGCGCCAAAGCCGCAGGGCGACATCCCCTTGACCCCTCCCCCGGTCAAGCCCATGGGCGCGGAGGAGGCTGCCCGGCTGGTCAGCTATTACTCGCCCAACAGCCCCGAGGCCAAGCGCATCGACATGCTGCGCTCCCAGTTGCTCTACCCCTTCCACGGCGAGCCGCCGCGCACCATCATGATCACCAGCGCGGCCCCCCGGGAAGGGCGCAGCCTGCTCACGGCCAACCTGGCCATCTCCTTTGCCCGCGGGCTCCAGCAATACGTGATGGTGATGGACTGTCACCTCAACGAACCGGCCCAGCACCGCCTGCTGGGGGTGCCCCGGGTGCCGGGGCTCACCGACTTTTTGCTCTGGGACCGGCCGGTTCCCGAGATCATGCACTGGTCCGAACTGGGCAAGAGCTCGGAGGTGGGCACGCATGCGGAGGAGGATCAGCGTTCCAGGCTTTCGGTGATCCCGGCCGGCAGCCCATCCAACCGCTCGGCCGAGATCCTGGCCACGGACAAGATGCTCGGCCTGCTCAAGGAATTGCGCTCCCGCTACAAGGACCGCTACATCCTCCTGGACACCCCGCCGGTGCAGGCTTTCGACGACCCCGCCGTGTTGGCCCGCATGGTGGAGGGCATCGTGGTAGTGGTCCTGGGTGGGGTCACCGACCGGGAGCTGGTGCTCCGCAGCATCCGCTCCTTGCCCGAGGAAAAGATCGTGGGCCTGGTGCTCAACGACATGAAATCCGCCGTGATGGATGCTCCCGCCCTGGGCACTTTGCAGGGAGAGAACACCTAACATGCTGATCCTTTCCGGCAGGCCTTCCCCTTACATCATCGCCTTTGTCCTGGGTGAGTCCCTGCTAATGGTGATCGGCGCGGTGTTGGCGGTGTACTTCCGGCTGGGCACCACCGCCGAGCTCCTCACCTTCCGCTACTCCTGGTACCGCCTGCTGTTGGTGCCGTTCGTATTGCAGGTCGCCTTCTACTACTCGGACCTGCACAACTTCCGCATCAGCCGCCCCTTCATCTGGACGGTGGCCCGGGTCACCCAGGCCATGGCCGTGGGCACCCTGGGCCTGGCGGTGATCTACTACTTCCTGCCCCGCCTGCTCCTGGGCCGCGGCATTCTTTTCCTGAGCTTTTTCATCACCACCCTGTTGGTGCTCATCTGGCGCGGGCTCTACGGCTGGGCCCTCAGGCAGCGCTTCCTGGCCTCGCGGGTGCTCATCCTGGGCGGCGGCTCTTTGTCCGACTCCATCGTCGAGGAGCTCCTGGGCCGCTCGGACAACGTGTACAACGTGGTGGGCATCATGAACATTTTGGGCGAGGGGGGCCGCCGGGCCGGGGACGACGACGAACCGGACGTGGACCTGATGCCCCAGTGGGCCTCGCTGCTCCGGGCCGAGCTCCGCCACGACCCCACCGAGCTGGTTGGCCTGGTCAACTACCTGGAGGTGGACCTGGTGGTGGTGGCCATGGACGAAAAGCGCGGCCGCATGCCCATGAAGGAGCTCCTGGAGTGCCGCATGCTGGGGGTGCCCATCATCACCGGCGAGGATTTTTACGAGACCATCGCCGGGCGCATCCTGGCCCAGCGCATCCGGCCCTCCTGGCTGGTATTCTCCTCGGGCTTCACCACCAGCCGCCTGCGCACCTTCACCAAGCGGGCCATGGACCTGGGCCTGTCCTCACTGGGCCTGATCCTCACCGCGCCCTTCACCGCCCTGGTGGCCCTGGCCATCAAGCTGGAGAGCAGGGGCCCGCTGATCTACAGCCAGCAGCGGGTGGGCCAGAACGGCAAGCTGTTCTACGCCCACAAGTTCCGCTCCATGGTGGCCGACGCCGAAAAGGTCTCCGGTCCGGTCTGGGCCGAGGAGAACGACCCGCGCATAACCAAGGTGGGCCGCTTCATCCGCAAGGTACGCCTGGACGAGATTCCCCAGATGTACAACGTGATCAAAGGGGAGATGAGCTTCGTGGGGCCCCGGCCGGAGCGGCCCCATTTCGTGGAGCAGCTGACCGAGGAGCTTCCCTTTTACAACGAGCGCCACAAGGTGAAGCCGGGCATCACCGGCTGGGCCCAGGTCTGCTATCCCTATGGCTCCACCGTGGCCGCGGCCCTGGAGAAGCTCAACTACGACCTGTACTACATCAAGCACTCCAGCCTTAGCATGGATGTGATGATCATCCTGCAAACCGTCAAGATCATTCTGTTCGGAGGGGGGGGACGATGAGCGGTCAACCGGACGAGGCCAGGCACGGCGGCCCGCCGCGCCCCTTGACCATCCTGGCCTGGGCCGTGGTGCTCAGCCTGCTGGCCTGGATCTACGCTCCGCATGTGGCGGGCATGGTGGCCAACTGGTGGGACGACCCCAACTACTCCCACGGCTTTTTGGTCCCCTTGATCTCGGCCTATCTTCTCTGGCGCCAGCGCGACCAGCTGGCCAAGGCGGCGGCCGGGCCCAACTACCTGGGCCTGGCGGTCATCGGCGCCGGACTCCTCATGCTGGTGGCGGGCCAGCTGGCTCATGAATTCTATCTGCGGCGCATCAGCCTCATCCCGGTGATGTGGGGCCTGGTGTTCCTGGCCTGGGGCTGGGGGGTGGCCCGGCGAAGCATCTTCGCCTTCGCCTACCTCATCCTCATGGTGCCCCTGCCCTACCTGCTCTACGACGCGGTGGCCTTTCCCCTCCGGCTCATCGCCGCCGAGGTGGCCGCCTGGGGCATCCGCCTGTTCGGCATCCCGGTGTACCTGGAGGGCAACGTCATCCACCTGCCCAACTTGGTGATGAACGTGGTGGACGCCTGCTCGGGCATCCGCAGCCTCATCTCCCTGCTGGCGGTGGGGGTCATCCTGGCCTACCTTATCCTGCCCAACCGCTGGATAAAGGTGGTGGTGGTGCTCCTGGTGCCGCCGGTGGCGGTGTTCACCAACGCCCTGCGGGTCACCGCCGCAGGCATCCTGGCGGTCTACTGGGGCCGCGAGACCCTGGAAGGGGTGATGCACGACTTCGTGGGCTGGGTGGTGTTCATGGCCGGTTTCGTGATCCTGCTGTTCATCACCCTGGGCCTCAAGAAGCTTTTCCCCGAAGGGAGGCGTCAGGCATGAGCAAGCGCCGAACCAAAGGGCTGTTCATCGCGGCCGCTCTCCTGTTGCTGGCCGCCCTGCTCATCTCGGTGGGCCAGGAGGTCACTCCCCAGAAGCTGCAAGCTCCCCTGGACCAGCTCCCCTTGGCCCTGGGCAAGTGGCGGGGCATCGGGGCCGACATGCCCCTGGACCAGGACACCATCGCCCTATTAAGGCCCACCGACTATCTGCTACGCAACTACGCCAACCCGGGCGGAGGCATCTGCGCGGTGTTCGTGGCCTTTTTTGCCTTGCAGCAGGAGGGGCAGATCATCCACTCGCCCCGCCACTGCCTGCCGGGCAACGGCTGGCAGATATCCTCGCGCCAGGCGGTGGAGGTAGAAGGCCCGGACGGCCCCTGCACGGTCAACCACCTGATCCTCAGCCGCAACCTGGACAAGCTCAGCGTGCTCTATTGGTATCAGGGGCGCGGCCGGGTGGAGGCGGACGAATACATGGACCGGGCCCGCCTGGTGCTGGACGGCATCCTGGACAACCGCTCCGACGGAGCCTTGGTGCGCCTGACCATGGACACTCCCCGGGGCGTGGCCCATTCCCTGGCCCTGCAAAAGGAGCTGGCCTCCCGGCTCATCCCGGCCCTGTGGAAAATCTTGCCGCCCCAGTAGCCCAGGCGGCGCGGGGCGGGCATTATCGGGCAACTTTGCATGAATCAAAGGGTTTTGTTGAACACCAAGCCGAATCGGCCGGGACGCCCCGCGCGCCCGGCCCCGGCGCGGCCTTGACCACCAAAACGGGCCGGGCCGGACACCCGCCGGCAGCGAGCTGAAACTTGAGCTTTTTCTTCACACTCCTGTTCGTGGTCATCCTCTACGTCAGGCCCCAGGAGTTTTGGGACCTCATCCAGGGCTGGCCCATCATGGACTACGTGGCCGGCGGGGCCATTCTGTTCGTGTTTTTGAGCGGCGAGTTCCAGAAGTCCAAGCTGGTCGATTCGCCCATCCCCAAGATGCTGGCCATGTTCTGGGTGTGGCTGGCCCTCACCCAGGTGGGTCACGGCTGGCTGGGCGGCTTCCCCTACACCATCCAGAAGTTCGGCCGCGTGGCGATCCTGTTCTATTTGATCGTGCTCACCGTGGACAGCATCCGCAAGGTGCGCATCCTCATCTGGACCATGATCATCCTCTCCACCTTCCTGTCCATCGAAGCCATCGTGCAGTTCTACACCGGCATAAGCTTGGGCGGGGCCTCGGCTCTGGCCCGCCGCGTGGGCGAAGACGTGGTCATGCAGGCGCGGGGCATCGGCATATTCAGCGACCCCAACGACCTGGCCCTGCACGTGGTGCCCATGCTGGCTTTTCTGGTGCCGCCGTTCCACAAGAAATCCATATCCAACACCTTCATCACCGGCGTCATCTTCATGATCCCCCTGGTCACCGGCGTGGTCTACACCCGCTCTCGCGGCGGCATCCTGGCCATGGCCTTCGTGGCCTGGATCTACATGCGCCACCGGGTGGGCATGACCTTCTCGGTGGTGGGGCTGGTCATGCTCTTCGGCCTGTTGATGGCCGTGCCCCGCTTCGACGACGTGAGCGCCTCCTCGGGCTCGGCCCAGACCCGTCTGGACCACTGGGCCTACGGCCTGTCCGAGTTCCGGGCCAACCCCTTGTTCGGCATGGGGTACGACAACTTCACCACCCAGGGCTACCGCCACACGGCACACAACTCCTTCGTGCTGGTGCTGGCCGAAAGCGGCCTCATCGGCACCATCCTGTGGCTGTCTTTCTTCTACTCCGCCGGGCGGCACATCTTCGCCATGGAGCGGATCACGCGGGGGCCTCCCTGGGTGGCGCCCATGTCCAAGGCCTTGGAGGCCGCGCTGGGCGGCTGGATGGTGGGAGCCTTCTTCCTCAGCCAGTCCTACGGCTTCCTGCTATACATCCTGCTGGCCATCATCGTGGCCATCGTGAACATCTTGAACAAGCAGGGCATAGACATAGGCTTCCAGTGGAAAGGACGCCAGACCCGCAACGTGTTCTTCATCACCGTGGGCATGGTGGTGGGCATCCACATTCTGGTGCGAACCCTGTTCGTGGTCTCCTTCTGAGTTGGGTCAATGATCAAAGCGATGGACATATGGCTCCCCGCCTACCTCAAACAGGCGCGCCACCCCCGGCAAAGCGGCCGGGGGCCGGTGCACCTGTGCCTGGCCATCACCGACCACTGGGAGCCCTATTGGGCCGGGGCCGACGAGGCCCGCGCCAGGGCCCGTCTGGAGGCCTGGGAAGAGGGCTGGCCCCGCATGACCGCCGGCCTAGCCGACTGCCGGGGCCGGGCGCCCCAACACGACTTCTACTACCCCCTGGAGGACTATCGGCCGGAGATGCTATCGCGCCTGGCCGAGGTCTGCGCCCAGGGGGTGGGTTCGGTGGAGGTGCATTTGCACCACCACGGCGAAACCAGCGGGGAGCTGGAGGACAAGCTGGCCGGCTACGCCCAGATCCTGCGCCAGGAGCACGGCCTGCTGGGGGTGGACCCGGAGACCGGCCAAGTGACCTACGGCTTCATCCACGGCAACTGGGCCCTGGACAACTCCCGGCCCGACGGCCAGTGGTGCGGCCGCAACGACGAAATCGGCATCCTGGCCCGGAGCGGCTGCTATGCGGACTTCACCATGCCCTCTGGACCCAGCCCCACCCAGACCCGGATCATCAACTCCATCTACTACGCCACCGACGACCCCCGGCTCCCCAAGAGCCACGACCGGGGCGATCCGGCCGAAGTGGGTAAGCCGCCCCGGGGAGATCTGTTGATGGTGCAGGGGGTTCTGGCCCTGGACTGGGGACGGCGCAAATGGGGGCTTTTGCCCCGCCTGGAAATCAGCGAACTGTCCTGGCACAACCCGCCGGACCTCAGGCGGATGCCCCTGTGGCTGGAGCGGGCCCCGGTGGTCAAGGGCGCGGAGCAGGTGCGCTTCATCAAGCTCACCTGCCACGGCGCGCCCGAGCAGGAACACCCGGTTCTCTTGGGCAAGGCCATGAGGACTTTCCTTGAAGGCCTGTGCAACGTATATAATGACGGTCAAAGGTTTTGTCTTTGGTTCATGACCAGCCGGGAGATGGCCCAGACCATTCACCGGCTGGAAAGGGGAGAAGTCCTGGAGTGTTAAAACGGGCCGTCATCATAGGCGCTATTCTGCTGCTGGCCGCCGTCCCCTGCCTGGCCCAGCAAACAGCCGCGCCCGCACCCGCGTCCGCCGCGCCGGCGGGCGCTGCCGCCGCGGCCAAACCGGCCCAGGTCGCGGGCCTCACCGTGAGCACGGCCCATCCCCGCCTGTTGCTCACCCCCAACGACCTTCCCCGTTTGCGCGAAATGGCCCAGGCCCGGGCCCTGCGCTGGCGCCGCTTGCTCTCCTGGGCCCTGGAGCCCGCCCGGAGCGGCGCCGCCCCGGCCGACGGGCCCGGCCTGGCCCTGGCCTCGCTGATCCTCTCCTCCAGCGATCAGGAGCTGTCCCGAAAGCTGGGCAAGCTGGCCGTGGCCTGCGTCCTCAAGGGCGCCCTGTTCGGCACGGTGCAGACCTACTCCAAAGGCACCTTGCTCGGCCAAACCGCCAACCGCGAGCCGTTGGCCCTGTTGGGCCAGGGCTACAAGGTTCTGCGGCCCAGCTTCACGGCCAAACAGTTCCTGCCCGTGTCGCGCTACACCGCCTCCGAGGTGACGGTGCGCTCCGAGGGCGAAGGCGGCCTGGGCAAGGCCAACACCGGCGACACCTACCTGCTCCTGCAAGACGACATTCTGCCCGCCGTCCGCCTGGGCCGCCAGATGGCCCTCACCCTGGACTGGGCCTGGGAGCACTTCGACCAGGCGCAGCGCCGGGGCGTGTGCCGCTGGCTCTTGTCCCAGGCCGAATATTTCGTCGGCCGGGGCCAGGGCTGCTTTGACACCGAATCGGCCGCGGTGCTCAACCTGAGCGCCATGGCCGCCCTGGTGGCCCACGGCACCGAACCCTCGGCGGACAAGCTCTTGGTCCAGGCCTGGGAGCAGCGTTATCTGAGCCAGATCCGCCCCTGCCTGGCCAACCTGGGCGCGGGCGGCGGCTGGTACGAGGGCGACACCCCCGGCGCCCGGGCCGGCCTGGAACTGGTGCTGTTCGCCCTGGCGGTGCGCAGCGCCACCGGCGAGCGCGGCCCCGGCCTGTTGCCCTGGTTCGAGGACCGGCTTTCCTATCTGCTTTTCCGCCTGTTGCCCGGCCTGGCCGAGGCCCCCGCCGGCAAATACCGCCAGGTGGCCCCGGGCGGCGACGAGGTGCTGGCCCCCCTGCAAGCGGCCGAGATGACCCGCATGCAGATGATGGCCCTGTTGGCCCTCCGGCCCGGCGACCCCGCGGCCGGGGCGGTGCGCGCCCTGCTCCTGGACGGCCAGACCCCCACTATGCTGGCTCACAACCGGGTCTTCTGGGACTTCCTGTGGCTGGACCCCACCGCGCCCACCGAGGCCCTGGCCACGGTGGCCCTGAGCAACCTGGCCCCGGCCACGGGCCAGGCGGTGCTGCGCTCGGACTGGTCGGATCGCTCCACCTGGCTGGGCTTCAACTGCGGGCCCCACTTCGCCCTGCGCCAGCACCTGGCCGCAGGCAGCCTGATTTTGTTCCGCCGGGGCATGCTTTTGAGCCAGGAAGGGGGCTACGACGGCCCCACCTCGGCCCACGCCCTGAACTACGGCATCCGCTCGGTGGCCCACAACACCCTGTTGGTCTACGACCCCCAGGAGTATTCCTGGTACGACATGCGGGCGGGCAAGCAGCCCAAGGGCACCTACAGCAACGACGGCGGGCAGCGGGCCTGGTCCCTGTTCAACAACAAGGGACGCCCCACCACAAGCGCCCCCTGGACCGCCAGCGGCTACCAGACCGGCGCGGCCCCCTGGGACAAGCTGGGCGACATCTATCAGGTGGCCCAGATCGAGGCCCTGGAGGACGAACCCCGCTACGCCTATGTGCGCGGCCGGGCCACCGAGGCCTACGACGGCTCCACCCACAAGCTCAAGCGCTTCCTGCGTCACGTGTTCCTCCTCCGGGCCAACGGCCCGGACGACGCCGAGGCGGTGGAGGTGGTGGTGGTGGCCGATGACGTGGAGCTGGCCCGCAAAGGCTTGAGCGTGCACTTCGCCCTGCACTTCGCCGACCGGCCCAAGGCGGCCAGCCCCCTGAAGCAGCTGGCCCCCGGCCGCTGGCGCGGCCCGGCCACGCCCTTTACGGTTATGGCCGGCGAGAGCCGCCTGGAGGTGGTGCCGGTGTGGCCCGCCGGGGCCCGCCTGGACATCACCGGCGGGGCGGGCACCGCCGGCTCCTGGGTGGGCAACCGCAACTACCCGCCCCGGCCGCCCACGGTGAACCCGGCCCCCTGGCGGGCGGAGTACGTGGTGGCCGACGCGGCGGTGATGAGCCAGCCCATGCTGCACGCCCTGCTGCCGGCCGACCAGAAGAGCCTGGAAGTGCCGATGATCAAGGCGGTGAAGACCGGCGACAGCCGCACCATAGGCCTGGAGATCAAAGACCCCACCTGGCCCCGGGTGGTGGTGGTGCGCCTGGGCGAACCGGGGGCCGAGCCGCCGGTGAGCTATCGCTATCCCACGGGCCTCAGCCGCCATCTGGTGGCCGGGCTCAGGCCCGAGACCAGCTACACCGTGAAGGTGGATTCGCTGCAAGTCACCATTTCACCCGGCGAGGGTCTCAAAAGCTCCAAGGCAGGGCTGTTGGCCTTCCGGGTGGCCCCTGCCCTTACCCGAGGCGAAGACCAGAAATCGGCGGCCCAGGAGCCGCCCCGAGTGACCCCGGCCCTGCGCTGATTTGGCTGCCCCCTTTTCAGTCAGGGGTGAAAATGTGCTAGTTTTATATATTGATGTACTGGACATCCGGTGCATCGGTCCGCGGCGCGAGCCACGCGGCGCCCGGAAACCGCCAATCGGCCGGTTTCCCCTATGGGCCACGGCAAGGAACGCGCGCAAACATGGTGGGAGAAAAGCATGAAACCCATGGCAAACGCATTGGGCAGGCTGGGGCTGGTTGCGCTGGTCGCGCTGGCCCTTTGTTTGGGGGGCGCTTCGGCTTGGGCCCAGACCAAGGAAGAGTTCCTCAAAAAGGGGCAGCAGTATTACGACCAGGGCAAGTTCCGCGAGGCGGCCTTGGAGTTCCGCAACGCGGTGCAAAAAGACCCGCAGTATGCCGATGCCCATTACAAGCTGGCCCTTACCTATCTCAAGCTGGGAGACCTGGGCCAGGCCTACCGCATGTTGTTCAACGTGGTGACCCTGGACCCGGAGAACCTGGACGCACAGGTGCGCCTGGGGCAGATCGCTCTGCTGGCCGGACGGGTCAACGAGGCCATGGAGCGCGCCGAGATAGCGCTCAAGGAAAAGCCCGAGGACGTTGATGCCCTGGTGCTCAAGGGGCAGGCCTTCAGCCAGCTCCAGGAGACCGCCAAGGCGGTGGTCACCCTGGAGGCCGCCCTCAAGCTGGCGCCCCAGCGCCCCGACATTCGGGTGCTCCTGGGCCAGCTGCACGTGGAGGAAGGCCGTCCGGACTTGGCCGAGAAGGAGTTCCGCGAGGCCATCAAGCTGGCTCCCAATTTGCTCACCCCGCGCCTTTTGCTGGTGCGCCTGTTCCTGAACCAGAAGCAGGACCAAAAGGCCCTGGAAGCCCTCAGGGCGACGGTCAAGGCCCATCCCCAGGAGGCCCGCCTCCAGCTCATGCTGGTGGAGCTGTTGATGCGCATGCAGCAGCCCGGCGAGGCTGAGCAGGCCCTGCAAAAGCTGGTGGCCACCAACCCCGGCGAGGAGCGTCCCCGCCTGGCCCTGGCCCGGCTTTATGCAGTCAACGGCCAGTTCGACAAGGCCCAACAGACCTACCTGGCCACGGTGCGCCAGTTCCCCAACTCCATGTGGCCCTCCCTGATGACCGCCCGCTTCTTCGCCTCGCGCGGAGAGATCAGAAAGGCCCTGGCCTATCTGAACCAGGCGGCCAAGGTGGCCCCGGACTCGCCGGTGCCCTTGAACGCCCTGGCCGAGCTGGACCTGGAGCGCGGCCTGTTGGACGAGGCCGAAAAGCGCGTCAAGACCATCCTGACCAAGTTCCCGGGCAACGCGGCGGCCGAGATTCTGCAAGGCCGGTTGCTGGCCGCCCGGGGAGACCTGGACAAGGCGGTGGCCACCCTCACCGCGGTCATCCGCCAGCGGCCCAACGACCCCGAGGCCCTGTTCCGCCGGGCCCAGGCCTTTGCCGCCCAGCGCAAGCCCCAGCTGGCCCGCGCCGACCTGATCAAGGCGGTGCAGGCCGACTCGGCCGACACCCGGGCCCGCTTCCTCCTGGCCGCCATCTACGCCCGCTCCGGCGAGCTCTTGCAGGCCATCAACGAGATGAACCAGATCCTGGCCCTGGAGCCCAAGAACCTGGCCGCCCTGGAGATGCGCGGCCGCCTCTATCTGGCTCAGGGAACCTACAACAAGGCCCGCGAGGACTTCACGGCCCTGATCAAGCGGGCGCCGGACTCGGCGGCGGGCTACTACCGCATGGGCATGTTGGCCCAGGCCCAGAAACAGCCCGCCGAGGCCAAGAAGTATTATGAAGAGGCGCTCAAGCGCAATCCCGGCAACATCGACGCCCTGATGCGCATCGCCTTCATCTACATGTCCGAGCAGAAGCAGGCCCAGGCCGTCAAGCGGGTCGAAGCCCAGATGGACAAGGTGGAGCGCAAGGACCTGATCTACAACCTGCTGGGCGACCTGTACATGATCCAGGCCCAGCCGGCCAAGGCGGTGCCCCAGTTCAAGAAGGCCCTGGAGCTCAATCCCCGCCTGATCACCGCCCTGATGGGCCTGGCGGCCACGGCGCGCAGCACGGGCAACCTCAAGGAGTCCGAGAGCTACCTGCAAAAGGCGCTCAAGCTCAACCCCAACAACCCCACCGCCCTGGTGGCCCTGGGCGACGTTCGCGAGCTGATGGGCAACATCGACCTGGCCATCGAGGACTACCGCAAGGCGCTTAGCCTCAACCGGGACTTCGTGCCCGCCCTGAACAACCTGGCCTATCTGCTGGGCCAAAAGGGCGGCGACAAGAACCTCAACGAGGCCCTGCCCCTGATCCAGCGGGCCAAGCGCCTGGCTCCCGGCGACCCCCGGGTGCTCGACACCCTGGGCTGGGTGCTCAGCCAGCGCGGGGCGCACACCAGCGCCCTGGCCGAGCTGAACGACGCGCGCAAGCTCAACCCCAACAACGCCACGGTGTACTACCACCTGGGGGCCACTTACATGGCCATGAACAAGCTGGAGGAAGCCAAGACCAACTTGCAGAAGGCCATCTCCCTGGGCAACTTCCGCGAGAAAGACGCGGCGGTCCGCCTGCTCAAGACCCTGCAAGGCAAGGGCTAGACCCAGCCGAGAAACGACCAAGCGCCGCCCTCCGGGGCGGCGCTTTTTTTTATGGGTGCTGGCCTAGGAAGAGCAGTCGCGCTTGACCAGCAGCAGGTGCATCCAGATAGGCCGGGGAGAGCTCAGGCGCTGCTCAAGGCTCAGCAAGCGGGCCCCCAACTTGCCGGCCAGGCGGCGCCAGCCCGTGGGCGGGGCCGGACGCTTGAGGCGCGCGCCGCAGTGCACGCAGGGCTCCTGCTGGTCGTAGGAGCCGTAGGGATAACCGGCCAGGGCCATCAGCCGGTCGCTGAGCCAGTTGGTGCGCTCCGAGGCCCGGCCCACCAGGCCGCTCCGGGCCACCCGGCAGGCGGGAAACAGCTCGGCGATGCGATGCTCATCAAAGCGGTTGAGGTGGCCGTAGGGCGGGTTGACTTTGCCGCAGGTGAGGCACACCAGGCGGCCGAAGCGCAGGTCCTGCTCATAGGGCACGCCCAGCACCAGCTCGCAGCGGGCCACCCGCTCCAGCTCGGCGGCGGCCCGCTCCACTCCGGGGATATGCTCCAGCACCTCGGTGCACAGCACGACGTCGAAGCTCTCGTCCGGGAATTGCAGCTTGGTGGCGTCGCCTTGCACCGTGGTCACGCCCGGCAAGTCGATCTCCGGCTCCTCCAGGTCCAGGGCGGTGATGCGATCGAAGCGCTCCCGCAGGAGACCGGTGAAGTAGCCGTCGCGGGCCCCGATCTCCAACAGGCTTTCACGGCCCGAGGGCAAAAGGCCCATCAGGTCGGTGATGCGCTCCTGTTCCTTGGGGCTGTACTTGCTCAGATCCATGGGCTGTCCCTTCGGCGCGGGGCGAATAAGGTTGTTTGGGCCCGCGAATGTTGCCTATTCTAGAGTATGTCTCAGCCCAAAGGTAGCCCCATGAAAACCGGCCTTTGCTCCGTCATCCCGCCGCGCCTGGCCGCCCTGCTCCTGGCGGCCCTTGTTTTGCTCCTGGCCGCCCCGGCCCTGGCCGCCGCCCCGGCCAATCCCGACGCGCGGGCCTATGTCGGCTTCTTCCCCATCGCCCGGCCCTCGGGCACCCTGCCCGTGACCCTGGTGCCCCACCCCAGCGCGGTGGCCCGGGTGGTGCCGGTGAGCTTCGGGGTGCCTTTCCCGCCGGGCTGCCTGCGCGACCCCAATAACCTGGCTCTGTTCGACAACAGCGGCGGCGAGATGCCCATCCACGTCACCGTCTTGGCCCGCTGGCAGCCCCCGGTCCCCGGCGCGCCCAGCATCCGCGCGGTGCTGGTGCAATACCTGGACCTCATGGCCACGGCGATGCCCCGCACCTACACCCTGCGCTGGGGCAAGCCCCGCCGCGAGAACCGCGAGCGAGGCTTTCCGCCGGACCAAGGATGGTTTCCGGTGGCCGACGGCTCCTACCCCGCCTTTAGGGTCAAGGATCCGGTGGCCTGGGCCATGTTCCCCGCTTCATGGCTGGGGCAATCCCTGGTCAAGAGCCGCCTGGCCCCGGCCGGCGCGTACCCGAGCTTCCACTGGCTGGAGCGGGCCCGGGCCGGCTTTTTCAAGCAGGCCATCAACAAGCCCATCCTCATCAAACGTCAGGCAGTGCAAAAGAACGCCAAGAAGCGCTACGGGGTGGACTATGTCAACGACTACAAGGCCTGGCTCTTCGACCGCACCACCACCATCTTTTTGAATTACCTGACCACCGGCAAGCTGGAGCCCTTGGCCTACGCCCTGCGCGACGTGCAGTATTACGCCAGCAAGATTAAGCCCGACGGCAATTTCGCCATGCGCAACGCCAGCCCCGGGGCCAACGTGGAGTACGGCAACCAGGAGGCCCTGGCCATCGGCTGGTTCCTCACCGGCCTTCCCCGGCTCAAGCAAGCGGCCCTGCGCCTTACCAAGCTCCTGGATGCCTGGAACCCGGAGTACAGCCCCAGCCGCAGCTTCTGGACCGAGCGCCACCTCTCCTTCCACATCATGATCGCCACGGCCGGCTACGAGATCACCGGCGACCCGGCCCTGTTGGCCCGGGCCCGCCGGGGCTTCGAGATCGGCTACAACATGCAGACCAACCCGCCGCCGGGCGCGCCCCGGGACGGCTGCCTGATCCACACCGGCAAGCAACACAGCGCCCCGGTGAAGGGCTGGACATGCAGCCCCTGGATGTCGGTGCTCTTCGTGGACGCGGCCCTGCGCTACTACATCGTCAGCGCCGACCCCCGCGTGCCCCAGAGCATCCTCATGCTGGCTGACTACATGGTCAAGCAGGGCACCTACCGCTACAAGGCCAAGAACGCCAAGCGCGTGGAGACCCTGCCCTACTATCTGGCCAGCTCGGCCGAGCAGTCGGAAAAGGCGGTGAGCACCGACCGCATGCACTGCCTGGACACCAGCAAGATCATGGCCGCGGCCATCTACTTCGCCCGCAAACAGGGCAAGCCATACGCGCACTACCAGAAGCTTCTTAACGAGCTGTTCGTCTCGGCCAAGATGATGCTGCCCCCGGTGCGCCCGGGGCGCAAGACTCCCTACACCCTCAACCCCAGCCGCAAGTTCTCCTGGTGGTTCCGTCCCACCGCGGACCTGCCCTGGCTGCTGAATCAGAAATAAACGGGATTTTTCAGACCGGCTTGAGCACCATCACCGCCATGCGGGCGCCCAGCTCGCGCGGGGTGTAGCGCCCCCGGAAGCGGGGGGCCAGGGGCAGGCGTGAGAGCAGCTCCAGGTCCGCCGGGCTGGGCCACTGCACCTCCTGGTGCACCACCCGGAGCCCGGCCTCGCGGAAGATGGCTAGATAGTCCGGCAGGCGCAGGCGGTTCTGATAGTGCAGGCCGCTGTTGATCAGGCCCCAGGCCCCATCGCCCAAGCTCAGGAAGTTGTACACGCTCAGGCTGGGGTCGAATCCGGCGTAATGGTCCTGCATGTTCCACAGATGACAGACCACCCCGCCCGGGCTCACCAGGCGGCGGCACTCGGCCATGATGGGCAGAAGCATGTCTTCGGGGATGTGCTCCAACACGTGGCTGGAGCTAACCAGATCGAAGCCGCCGCCAGGCAGGCCGGTTGAGCGGGCGTCCATGGGCGCGCGGTAGTCGATGCCCAGGCGGGTCTTTAGCTGGGCCGCGCTGGCCAGCGGTTCGCTTGGCAAGGGCCTGAGGGGCCGCCCGGCCAGGGCCTCCAAGCGGGGCCAGCGCTCGCGCAGGCGCTCCACCGCGTGGTTGATGAGATACCAGTCGGCGATAGGCTTGAGGTCGGCCAGAATCTGGCTATCCACCCCCAGAGCGTATAGCGCCAGGGGCACGGCCAGGTCCTGGCCCGCGCCGAACTCATAGGTGTTGGCCGGCCCCTCGGGCAGCGGCCCCAGGGTGCGCGCCGCGTGGACGTACTCCACCGCCATCTTGAAGCGGCGCACCATCTTTTCCGGCGAATGGGGCAGGCCGTGATAAACGTGGCGGGCCAGGAGATAGTTGATCCGCTCCCCCTTGGGGGTGGCGGAGAGAATTTTTTGCACGGCGGCCTTGGCCAGCCACCTCACGCGGTCTTCTCCCAGACGGCGCCTTGCCAGGCGGCCAGGCGCGGGGCCAGTGAACAGGCCAGGGGCTCGATGTGGCGCCCCGCCGGACGGCCCCGGTCCACCCAATAGCCGTGCTTGCCCAGGTAGTAGAGGATGCCCCGCATGTGGCTGATGGACATGCGGGAAAAGGGCCGCTTATGGCTGATCTGCCGGGTGTGGTGCATCACTCGGAAGTAGGGGTAGTAGACCACCGCTTTGCCCGCCTCCCAGCAGCGCAGGCACCAGTCCACATCCTCGGGCGAATAGAAGATGCGCTCGTCCAGGGGCCCCACCAGCTCGAAAAGCTCGCGCCGAAAGAACCAGCAGCAGCTGATGGCCGTGTGCACCGGGCGGGGCCGCTCAAAGGGGAAGTCCGGGTACCAGTCGGTGTTGCTCATGGTGGGCGCGCCCACGATGCCCGGCAGCTTGCGCAGCTTGTCGGTGAGAGTGGGCAGCTTTTTCACCGAATCGTAGGTGCTGCCGTCGGGCATGATGATCCGGGGGGCCAGGATGCCCACCTCGGGAAAGCGCTCCAGGAAATCCAGCACCCCGACGATGCCGTTTTCCAGAAGCTCGGCGTCCGAGTCCAACACGCAGATCACCCTCCCCTGGGCGCGGGCGAGGGCCAGGTTGCGCGACACGGTGGTGCCTTGGTTCTCGGGAAGATGCAAGGCGTGCAGGCGCGGCCCCAGGTTTTGGCGATACTCCCGGAGCAGGCGGGCGGTGCCGTCGCTGGAGCCGTTGTCCACCACCCAGATTTCCCAATCCAGGCCCGCCTCGGCCGACATCAGCGCCGCGGAGCTAACCGCGCCGGGCAGCCGCTCCGCATCATTGAAAGATATGATCACAAAACTGATATCGGGCCTATGGCTCACTGCGGACTCTCCAGCGTAAGTACCCTTGATAATCAGGATAACCGCCTGGTTAGCATGATACAAGCCCTTGAGATAAGGTTGACACCCCCAATGCCGGGGGCCTAGATTGCATGATATGAAGAGTTGTTCTCAATTATGGCGCACAGCGGCGAGGTGCGGGTGATTCCCAACAGCGGTCGAAACCTGGGCACGGGAGGTGGGGAGCAGTCCCCCCGGGTGCTGGCCCTCAGCGACCAATACCCCAACCTGCTCAGGCCGGGCTGGGCCGCCTTCAACCGCCAGCAGCTGGCCGCCCTGGCCGAGCTGTGCCCCCTGGCCCTGGTGGCTCCGGTGCCCTGGCCCTTGGTGGTTCGGGCGGGGCGGCTGTCCTTGCCCTCGCAAGACAAGCCCTTTACCGTGGATTGGCCGGTGTTCTGGTACCTTCCCCGCCTGCTGCGCCGCCGCCATGGCCGGGCCTTCCTGCGTTCCGCCTGGCCCTGCCTGCGCAAGCGGGCCCGCGATCTGGGGCCCAATGTATTCCTGGCCACCTGGCTCTTCCCGGCCGGATGGGCCGGCCTGGGGGCCGCCCGCCGCCTGGGGCTGCCCCTGGTCATCAAGCTGCACGGCAGCGACCTGATGCTGCTCAAAGAAGACCCCGCCCGCTTGCCCTATCTACGCGAGGCCCTGAGCGGAGCCAGCGAGGTGGTGGCGGTGAGCCCCGCTTTGGCCCAGGAGGCCAGCGCCCTGGGTGCCAAGCGGGTGAGCGTGGTGCCCAACGGACTGAATCGCGAGCTGTTCACCCCGGCCGACCAGCGCGCCGCCCGCGAGGAGCTGGGCCTGCCCAAGACCGACAAGCTGCTGGTCTACGTGGGGCGGTTGCATCCGATCAAGGGCCCGGACTTGGCGGTGCAAGCCCTGACCCGGCTGCCCCAGGTCCGCTTGGTCATGGTGGGCGGCGGTGCCGAGGAGCCGCGCTTGAGAGACCTGGCCGCCCAGCTAAAGGTGGCCCCCCAGATCATCTGGGCCGGGCCCCAGGAGCACCGCAAGGTGCCGCGCTATCTGGCCGCGGCCGACGCCCTGGTCTTGCCCAGCCGCTCCGAGGGCGACCCCAACGCGGTGCTGGAGGCCCTGGGCTGCGGCCGCCCGGTGGTGGCCGCCCGGGTGGGCGGGGTGCCCGAGGTGGTGGCCGAAGGCCGCACCGGGGCCATGTTCCCGCCGGGAGACCCCGGGGCCATGGCCGAGGCGGCAACCCGGGTGCTGGAGCGGGATTGGGATGCCGACACGCTGGCCCAGGCCGTGGCCGGGCGCTCCTGGCGCGACAGCGCGGCCCAACTCTATCAAGTATTGGCCCGTGCCGCCGGGGAGGCCGCCGCATGAAGCGGGCCGCCCTGGTCACCTATCTCTGGCCGCCCGCCTCCGGGGCCGGGGTGCACCGTCCCCTGAAGTTCGCCCGCTATCTGCGCGATTTCGGCTGGGACCCCCTGGTGCTCACCGCCCAGCGCCCCGCCGCCCTGGCCCACGACCCGGCCCTGGCCAACGAGCTGCCCCCGGATTTGGAGGTGGTGCGCCTGTTCAACCTGGAGGCCGGGGGAGGCGGCGGCAAGGCCTCGGCCGGGGACGCCTCCTCCTGGAAGCGCTGGCTGGCCGGGCTGGTCTTCCCGGACCGCCACGTGCTCTGGCTGGCCACCGGGCTGCCCAAGGCCCTGGCCGCCTGCCGACGGGCGCGGCCGGAGGTGGTGCTGGCCACGGCCCCGCCCTTTACCAGCCTGGTGCTGGGTTGGCTCCTGGCCCGCCGTTTGGGCCTGCCCTTGGTGCTGGACTTCCGCGACGTGTGGAGCGGCTTTTACAGCCGGGGCTTCGAACCAGGCCAGGCCAGCCCCCTGCGCCTGAATCTCATCCGCCGCCTGGAGGGCCGCCTGGTGCAGGGCGCCTCGGCGGTGATCACGGCCAGCGCCTCCCACTCCCGCGAGCTGGCCCGCTTCTACGGCCAGCCGGAGAGCAAGTTCACCTGGCTGCCCAACGGCTATGACCCGGCTGATTTCCCCCCCGCGCCGGAGCCGCCGCGCGGGGACAAGTTCTCTCTGCTGTTCACCGGCACCCTGTTCGGCGTGACCAGCCTCAAGCACCTGTGGGCGGGCCTGGAGCTGCTGAGCCCCGAGGAACGGGCCAATTCCCGGGTGCAAGTGGTGGGCCGGGTGGCGGGTGGCGAAATCGCCGATCCCGGCCTGCAAGGCCTGGAGGTGGAGGTCAGCGGGCATCTGCCCCACGCCGAGGTGGTGCGCCTGCAACAGGAGGCCTCGGCCCTGCTGCTCACCCTGGAGGACTTGCCGGGCAGCGCGGGGGTGATCCCCAGCAAGCTCTACGAGTATCTGGCCGCGCGGCGGCCCATCCTGGCCCTCACCGCCCGGGGCGAGGCCAGCGCCATCGTGGAGGCCTGCCAGGCGGGCGCGGTGGTGCCTCCCGGCGACGCGGCGGCCGTGGCCCGGGTGCTGCGCGCCTGGCTGGACGAGCCGCCCGCCGCGCCTCCCGCGCCCCCGGCCATCTTCAGCCGGGTGGAGCAGACCCGCCGTTTGGCCCGCATCCTGGACCGTGCTTCCCAAGGAGGCGCGCCATGAGCCTGCCTGGCCTGCCCCTTGATCAAGGCCCCCTGGTGCTGGCGGTGTCCTTCCACTACCCGCCCGCGCCCGAGCCCCGCGCGGTGCAGGTGCACCGCCTCTTGGCCGCGGCCCGGCTGCCGGTGATGCTCCTGCGCGGCCATGACGTTATCACCGATCCCGACGCCAGCGTGGCCGTGGGACGCGGTTTCACTCCCCTGGCCGAGGTCTTGCTACGCTACGACCGGGGCCGTGGCCTGCTGCGCCGCCAGAACCGCTGGCTGCGCCGGGGCCTGCCGGTGTGGGGCCGCACGCCCGACGCTTGGCGCTCCTGGGCCCGCCCGGCCACTCAGGCCGCCCTGCGTCACCTGCGCCTCAGCGGCATACAGCCCGAGGTGGTGGTGAGCTTCGCCTTCCCCTGGAGCGACCATCTGGTGGGCCAGGCCCTGGCCCGCGAGCTTAACCTGCCCTGGGTGGCCCATTTCAGCGACCTGTGGAGCGACTGGCCCTTCCGGGGCGACGACCGCTGGAGCGCCCAGTATAACCGCCGCCTGGAGGAGCGCATCGTCGCGGGCGCGGACCTGTGCCTGTTCCCCACGGGCGGCATGGCCGAGGTGTTCATGCGCAAGTACCCGGAGGCCTGGCGGGGCAAGGCGCGGGTGCTGCCCCATCTTTACGATCCCGAGGCCTTCGGCCCGGGCGAGTTTGCGCCCGGCGGGGAGCGGATCATCCGCTATCTGGGCAGCCTCTACGGCTCGCGCTCGCCCAAGCCTCTGTTCCAGGCTTTGGGCCTGCTCCTGCGCGAAAGCCCCACTCTGCTGGAGGGGGTGCGCCTGGAGATTGTAGGCGAGCCGCCTCTGAACCTGGAGGCGGACCAGGACCTGGCCGCCCTGCCCCCGGGCCTGGTGGAGTTCACGGGCCGCGTTTCCTACCAGCGCAGCCTGGAGTTGATGCAGAGCGCCGAGGCCCTGATGCTCCTGGAGTTCCCGGCCGAGGAGAGCGTGTGGCTGCCTTCCAAGCTGGTGGACTACCTGGGAGCGGGCCGTCCCATTCTGGGCATCGCCCCGCCCGGCGAGGCAGCGGATTTCATCCTGCGGGCCGGAGGCGCGGTGGCTCCGCCCGGCGACCCCGTGGCCGTGGCGGTCATGCTCACCGACTATCTGCAAAGGCCGCCCGCGCCCACGCCCTGGGGTGATGCGGCCATGCGGCAAGAATACGAAGCCACCCGGGTGGCTGGTTTGTTCAAGGATTATCTGAGAGAAGTTTTGAATAAAAAGAAAAGCGGCCTGTAGGCAGGCTCGCCCTTAATTTCCCATCTTTCTTTCCGCCGCACAGCTATCCCCGGCACAGCCAGGCGGCGGCAGGCAAGGCGTCCGGCAAGCGACAGCCGGAGCTGTAGCGCGGCCTACAGCGAGGCTGGAGCGCCGCCGGCAACGCAGCATCCCGCTGTCTGGCGAAGCCGGCCGGCGCTAATCCAAGGCGTCTTCCGCCTCATGCGCCAGATCCAGCAACTCTTCCAAGCGCTCATTGTCCGGCCAGCGCTCCACCGCGTCCTCCAACAGCTCCGAGGCCTCCTGGGCCTGGCCCAGGGCCAGCATGGCCCGGGCCACCACCCCCACGTGGCGGGGCTCGTCCGGCTCCTGCTGCTGGGCCCGCTTGGCCAGGGACAGGGCGATCTCGCTGTTGGCCCCCCGGTCCAAATAGAGCACGGCCAGCCCGCCCAGGGCGGCGATGTCGCGGGGATTGTGCTTCACCGCCTCCTTGAAGGCGGCCTCAGCCGGTCCGGTCTCCCCGGCGGCGGCCAGCATCTGGCCAAGGCGGCAGTGCACCGCCGGGCGGCACTCGGGCCGGGCCGCGGCGCGGCGGAAGTAGTCCAGGGCCTCGTTGGTGTGGCCCTGCTTCTGGGCCAGGGCCCCCAGCTGGAACAAGGTGTCCGCGTGCTGGGGCTCCAACTCCAGGCTGCGGGCCAGGCAAGGCCCGGCCTCCTCCACCCGCTCCAGGTTCAATAGGGCCAGGCCCAGGTTGTAGTGGGCCATGAAGTCCTGGGCCGAAACCTCCACCGCGCGGCCGAAGTACTCCGCCGCCCGCTCCATGTTGCCCAAACGGCCGTGGCACACCCCCAGGCTGTTAATCACATTGGGCTCGTCGGCCTGGAGCAATAGCGCCTTCTCGTACTCGGCCACCGCCTCGCTCAGGCGGCCCGCGTTGTACAGGGTGTCGCCGGAGACGTTGAGGCTCACCGCGTCGCAGGCCACCGCCGAGTAAGGCTCCAGATAGCCTGCATGCACCAGGGCCTTGGCCGCGTGGTCCATGGCCTCGCCCTTGGCGAATCCCTCGCGGGGATGGGCCGCTACCCCGGCCCGCACCGGCCGCCCGCCCGAGCTGCGCATGGCCTCCAAGGCCTCGCCGGCGGCAGCCAGGGCCGCCTCCGCGTCCAGGCCCGGAGCCAGCACGGCCAGGGCCTCGGGGGAGTAGCGCCCCACCACGGCCTCGGGCCCGAAGCTCTGGCGCGCCGCCGAGGTTAGGGCGGCCATGAGCGTTTCCGCCCCTACCCGGCCCACCACCTCGGCCATGCCCTCCAGGCCCTCCACGCCCAACACGGCCACGGCCAAGGGTTCCTCGCCCGTGCACAGGGCCGAGTAGGCGGCCATGAGAGAGCGCCGCTCCAAGGCCCCGCTGGCCTGCTCCAGGGTTACGGCCACCTCGCCGCCCCCCAGGGCCAGGGTCTGGCGGCGGCCCGGCTCCTCGGAGGGCGCCTCCTGGGGAGCCAGGCGGTGCAAAACGTCGCCTGGCCGGAGCAGGCTGGCCGGGGAGTTCAGCTCCACCACCTCGGCCAAGGATTCTTCGGAGCCCAGCTTGCTCACCGCCACCGAGGCCTTGGCCTGCTCCGGGCCCTTGTCCGGGTCGCTCACCGCGAAGCGCTCGCCCTCGGTGAGGCCGTGGGCCCGGCCCAGGTTGATCAGCACCCGGTCCAGGGGCATCACCTCCTGCACCCGTCCGGCCCGCGCCGCGATCTGGTAGAAAAAGAGCAATTCCTCCAGCCCGGCCCGCTCCGCCGCCTGGCGGGCGCGCTGCACCCGCAGCTTTAAAAGCGCCCCGGTCTCCACCGCCGGGCGGTTGCCCCGGTGCTCCAGACGCGCCGCGCCCATGGCCAGGCTCACCGGCCACACCGGCCCGCCGTTGCCCTCGGGGCTAAGCTGGGCCGCGCGCCCGGCGATGCTCTCGGCCGCTTCCTGGGCGCGTTCCTCGCCGCCGGGCAGGAGCACGTAGAACACCTCGCCCACCCGGGCGCGCAGGGCCGCCCCGGGCGCCGCCTCCTTGGCCAGGGCGGCCAGGCCCCGGAGCACCTGCTCGCTGAAGCGGCGGCCGTGGCGCTCCTGCCAGGAGGCCAGGCCCCGGGGCGAAAAGGCCAACAGGGTCAGCCCCCCGCCCTCGTCGTCATCCAGGGTCAGGCGGCCTTGGGCGGACGCGGCGGGCAGGCGGGCCACCTCGGTGCTGAGCGCCGCGTCCAGGGCGGCCTCGTTGCCCAGGCCGGTGAGCCCGTCGGTCTCGGCGGCCAGGCGGTAGCGCACCAGGGACAAAGCGGTGTCCACCAGCGAGGCCAGGAAGGGATGCACCTGGCTGGGCAGCTGCTCCAGGCTCACCCCGTTGACGGCCAACAGGCCCAGGGGGCGGCTGCCGTCCAGCAAGGGGATGAGCAAACGGCGGTTGCCGCTGTCGAATACGGCGCGGCCTTTGCCCAGGGCCTCGCTGAGCACCTGGTGATTGGGGTCTTGGGGGCCGGGCGGAGGCAAAAGGTCGATGCGCGCGCTGCCCAGGGCCTTGCGGAAGGGGGGCTTGAGAATCTCCTCGCAACGGGAAAGGTCGCCGAAGCTCAGCTCGGCGGATGGCGCTGGGGGCAAGGGCTTCCTCCTCAGGCGGCCAGGGCGGCCAGGGCGCGGGCAATGGCCGCGGCGTCGCCGTCCTGAAGGGTGCGGGGATCGATGAGCAGGTGTCCGTCTTCCAGGCGGCAGATTATGGGCGGGTCGCCCCCGCGCAGGGCCTGTTCCAGGCGAGTGGGGCTCATGCCCTCCACCTCCACCTGCACCAGACGGGTGCGCGGCGCGGACAGGGGCATGGCGCCTCCGCCCACCCGGCTCACCCCCTCGCGGGTGCTCACCTTGAGCCGCTCCAGGCCCAGGCCCTTGAGCCGCCGGGCCAGGCGCGCGGCCCGGCCCGAGAGGCGCTCATAGGGCGCGGTGATCATGGCCAGGGTGGGTATCTCGGCCAGGGCCTTCTCGGGCTCGCGGTAGAGCTCCAGGGTGGCCTCCAGGGCGGCCAGGGTCAGCTTGTCCACCCGGAGGGCGCGGTTGGTGGGGTTCTTGCGGCAGCGCTCCACGTACTCGGCCTTGCCCAGGATCACCCCGGCCTGGGGACCGCCCAGGAGCTTGTCGCCGCTGAAGGTGACCAGGTCCACGCCCTCGGCCAGGGCCTGCTGCACCGTGGGCTCCTTGGGCAACCCATAGGGCGAGAAGTCAACCAGGCTGCCCGATCCCAGGTCCTCCATCACCGGCAAATGGTAGCGGTCTCCCAGGGCCTTGAGCTCGCTCAGGGAAACTTCCTTGTGAAAACCCACCACCGCGAAGTTGGAGGTGTGCACCTTGAGCAGCAGCGCGGTGTTGGAGGTGATGGCGTTCTCGTAGTCGTGCAGATGGGTCTTGTTGGTGGCCCCGACCTCGCGCAGGATGGCCCCGGAGCGGGCCATCACGTCCGGGATGCGGAAGGAGCCGCCGATCTCCACCAGTTGGCCCCGGCTCACCACCACCTCGCGCCCCGCGGCCAGGGTTTGCAGGCTGAGCAGCACCGCGGCCGCGTTGTTGTTCACCACCAGAGAGGCCTCGGCTCCGGTGAGCTCGCAGAGCAGCCGGTCCACATGTACGTAGCGGCTGCCCCGGGCGCCCTGGGCCAGGTCGTACTCCAGGTTGCTGTAGCCCTGGTTCAGCTCCAGGAGGCGCTCCAAGGCCCGCTTGGTCAGCAAGGAGCGCCCCAGGTTGGTGTGCACCACCACCCCAGTGGCATTGACCACCCCCCGCAGGCTGGGCGCGGCCAGGCACAGGGCCAGCTCGGCCGCAGCCGAGGCCGTGGCCTCCAGCTCCAGCTCGGCCGGAGTCACCTCTTCATCGGCCAGCAGGCGGCCCCGCAGGCCGTCCAGATATTGGCGCACCGCCGAAAGCACCACCGGGCGGGGCACCTGGCCCTCCAGGGATGCAATGCGGGGGTGGACCAAGAGGGTGTCCACCTTAGGCAGACGCGCCAACTGCTGCTGATCCGGCATGGGGCCTCCTAGCCTCCTAAGGGTGCCTTACTACTACAACAAAGGCTTGTTTTGAGCAAGAACTTGTCCCTGGCGAAGCCAATAAAAGCTCAGCGCGGCGATGACGATGCAGTGGTCTATCTCGCCCGAGGCCACCATGTCCGGCAAGCGGCCGGACTCCACCTGGAACACCTCGATGCTCTCGCCGGGGTCCAGGTCCGGCTCGCCGGCCAGCTGGGCGTTCAGGCCCAAATAGGTGTGGCAGGCATTGTCGAAAAGGGCCGGGTTAGGGTTCACCTTGCCCAGGAACTCGAGGTTTTCGACCACATAGCCGGTTTCCTCGCGCAGCTCGCGGACCGCGGCCTGGGCCGGGTCTTCGCCCGGGTCCACCAGGCCGCCGGGTATCTCCACAGCCCAGTCCTCGCTGCCGTGGCGCCACTGCTTGATGAGCACCACGTTGCCTTCCGGGGTGAGGGCCACGATGTTGACCCAATCGCTGGAGTGCAAGGTCACGAAGTCAGCCGTATGGCTGCCCAAACGGCGGCGGCTGCGGGTGACGCTTAGCACCGGATGATCTAGAATCTTGTCGGAATCGAGGATTTCCCATCCTGACATGAACAGGGCTGCCTTTCGGGGGCGATGCGGGGGTGGCGTGGGCCGTCCCTACTGCATGGTCATGGCGTTGCCGATGATCACGCTCATCAGGCCGGAGATGACCACGTTTTGGATGAAGATGATGGCCAGGATCAGGACGACCGGGGCCACGTCGAAGCCGCCGAAGCTGGTGGGAATCCAGCGCCGGATGCGCCAGAGCACCGGCTCGGTGACCGCGAACAAAAAGCGCACGATGGGGTTGTTGGGGTCCGGGCGCACCCAGGTTATCACCGCGGCCGCGATGATGATCCACATGTAGGCTCCCAACAGCCAGCTGATGAATTGCAGGATTTTGACCATAAAAACCATGGCGATGTCCCCAAAGTTGTTGTCAGGGCCGCAGAGGCCGTATCATAACGGTGATCCTGGCCCACGGCCGGGAACTGAGCGGGCGGACTATGCTCTGATAGATACTAGGGATAGTTGCATATTTCAACGACTCCGCCCTATTGAGTTTGTAAATCTAACTTGTTATACTGTTTTCCATTAAACCGAGCAACACATTCCCGCCCCGCCACCCGCCTGTGGAGAGGGGTTTGTGCGCGGCGGGAGGGAGTAATCAACCCATGAAATACAAGAGACTGGCCCTGGTGCTTGGATTGGTTGCCGCCCTGGCTCTGGGGCTTGCCCTGGCCGTACCCGCCGAGATGACCAAACCCGCCGACTGTCAGAACCCGACTCTTTGCGCCGAAAAGATGCGCTTCGGGGAGCAGGCTTTTGCCCGCGGCGACTACGCCTCTGCTAAAACATACTTCAAGCAGGCGGTCCAGGCGGACCCCAAATCGGCTCGAGCCTGGGCCTTCTACGATCTTTCCATCATGTACGACGTGGCCCTGCAAGTGCAGAAGGCCGGCCAGGTGAAGGTCTCCGGCGCTCCGGTGCCCGGCACCGCTCCGGCCGCTTCCGGGGCTCCCGCGGCCGCCGCGCCCCCGGCCCCCAAGCCCTCATCTCCCCAGCCGGTGCTGCAGATTCAGGACGAGGGATGTTAGCCTCTGTCCCAAGCTGATAACCGTCGAGTAATAGTGACGGCCCGGGCCGTTCCCCGGGCCGCCGTCATGCCCAACTAACTTAACCCACTAGATATCCAGACGGAGGTAGGCGAAATGAAGAAATTGGTAGTCATCCTTATGGCCGTGGCTTTTGTGGCCACCATGGCCAGCATGGCCCTGGCCGGCAGCAACCCCCTGAAGGCCAATGAGAAGGCTTTCCACAAAGAGGTGACCAGCTGGATTCCCAAGGACATGTACCGCACCACCGCTCAGCTGCACGCCAAGTGGCTGGAGGTTCTGGCCGGCAAGTCCAAGGCGTACCTGCTGGACGTGCGCACCCATCCCGAGTTCGCGGCCTTCCATATCGAGGGCTCCAGCCACATCCACGCTGGCCACATGTACACCATCCCCAAGAAGATCAAAGATCCCAACGCGGAGATCTGGGTCTACTGCCGCACCCAGCACCGGGCCGGCTACGTGGCGGGCATGCTGTACAAGTACGGCTATAAGAACGTCTACTACGTTTCCAAGGACGGCAAGGTCCCCGGTGGCGTCGTGGGTTGGGCCGCCATGGGCTACCCCTTCGTGAACTACTTCGCCGGTCAGTTCAAGATCACCCAGTACATGAAGCAGGGCTCCTGGTCCGAGCGCAACTGCGGCAACTACATCCGTGAGTTCGCCGGCCAGCGCGGCGAGATCTGCGGCAAGAAGACCATGAAGTAAGCATCGGCTGAAATTCAGCTCCCTGGGGGGGCCGCGGCAACGCGGCTCCCCCTTGTTTTGTTCAATCCCCGGCTGCCTTGTGGTAGCCTGTCGATAAATTGCAACCCCTGGAGAATCGCCTCATGCCCTCCCCTCAGCTTAGAAAAGACGCCCAAGACATAATCGACACGGCCCTGGCCGCGGTGGACCCCTTCCGCGCGGTCAGCCAGGCCCTCAGGCTCGAGGGAGACACCCTCCAAGTGGGCGGCGAGGCCCTGGATCTCAAGCAATACGCCCGCATCATCGTGGTGGGGGCGGGCAAGGCCGGGGCGCCCATGGCCCAGGCGGTGGAGACGGTCCTGGGAGAGCGCATCGGCGACGGCCGGGTGGTGGTCAAGGACGGCCACGGCGGGGAGACCAAGATCATCAATATCGACGAGGCCAGCCACCCGGTGCCCGACGCCCGGGGGGTGGAGGCGGGCCGCTCCATCGCCGATCTGGTGACCGAGCACGCCGCGCCCGACACCCTGTTCCTGTGCCTCCTCTCGGGCGGAGGCAGCGCCCTGTTGGTGGCCCCGGCCGACGGCATCGCCCTGGCCGACAAGCAGGAGACCACCCGCCTGCTCTTGGCCTCGGGCGCGGACATCGGCGAGATCAACGCCATCCGCAAGCACCTGAGCGAGCTCAAGGGCGGCAACCTGGCCCGCCGGGCCGCGCCGGGCAAGGTGATCAGCCTGATCATCAGCGACGTGGTGGGCGACCGCCTGGACGTGATCGCCTCGGGCCCCACGGTTCCCGACCTGAGCACCTGGGGCGAGTGCCGCGACATCCTGACGCGCTACGGCATCTGGGACCAGGTTCCCAACCCGGTGCGCCAGCGCATTGAGCAAGGCCTGGCCGGCGAGCTGCCCGACACCCTCAAACCCGGCGACGCCGAGCTGGCCGGGGTGACGAACCTCATCGTGTCCAGCAACCGGGGCGCGGTGGAGCAGGCGGCGGCCAAGGCCCGCGAGCTGGGCTATGCCTCCCTGGTGTTGGGCACCACCATCGAGGGCGAGACCGCGCCCGTGGCCCGGATGCACGCCGCCATGGCCCGCGAGTGCCTGGCCTCCGGGCAACCCGCCACCCCGCCCTGCTGCCTGTTGAGCGGCGGCGAAACCACCGTCACCCTGGGCGACAGCCCGGGCAAGGGCGGGCGCAACATGGAGTTCTCCCTGGCCGCGGCCATCGACCTGGCCGGGGAGGACGGCGTCTTGGCCGTCAGCCTAGGCACCGACGGCACCGACGGCCCCACCGACGCGGCCGGGGCTTGGGCCGACGGCGAAAGCGTTGCCCGGGGCGCGGAACAGGGCCTCAAGGCGCGGGACTTCCTCACCCGCCACGACGCTTACAATTTCTTCCAGCCCCTGGACGATCTGATCATCACCGGCCCCACCCGCACCAACGTCATGGACCTCCGGCTCATGCTGGTGGCGGGCAAATAAGAGGGCGGCCTTGAACGAAGCCCTCCTGAGCATTGACGACCTGAGCACCGTCTTCGACACGGAGGACGGCCCCATCGTGGCCGTGGACGGCCTCAGCCTGTCCGTGGCCCCGGGGGAGATCGCCGGGCTGGTGGGCGAAAGCGGCTGCGGCAAATCGCTCACCGCGCTCAGCGTCATGGGCCTTTTGCCCCCGCCGGGGCGGGTGGCCGCAGGCCGCATCCTCTTCGAGGACACGGACCTCCTCACCCTGCCCCCCCGCCGAATGCGCGAGCTCAGGGGCGAGGAGATCTCCATGATCTTCCAGGAGCCCATGACCTCGCTCAACCCGGTGTTCACCGTGGGCCGCCAGATCGCCGAGGAGATAACCACCCACCGCGAGGGCTCCTCCGCCGAGGCCTGGCAGCGGGCCATCGCCATGCTGGACAAGGTGGGCATTTCCGAGCCCGAGGCCCGGGCCAAGGCCTACCCCCACCAGCTCAGCGGTGGGATGCGCCAGCGGGTGATGATCGCCATGGCCCTGGCCCTGGACCCCAAGCTCTTGATCGCCGACGAGCCCACCACCGCCCTGGACGTGACCATTCAGGCCCAGATTCTGGAACTGATGCGCCATCTGCAATCCGAGACCGGGGCGGCGGTGCTCCTGATCACCCACAACCTGGCCGTGGTGGCCCAGACCTGCTCGCGGGTCATGGTCATGTACACCGGCCGCCTGGTGGAGGACGCGTCGGTGGACGAACTCTTCGACCACCCCCTCCACCCCTACACCGAGGGGCTCCTGGCCTGCCTGCCCGCCCGCGCTCCCCGGCCGGGCCAGAAGCTGCCCACCATCGGGGGCATCGTGCCCGCCCTGGGCAACCTGCCCCAAGGCTGCGCCTTCAGTGACCGTTGCCCCCGCGCCTTCGAGCCCTGCCGCCAAGCCGAACCCGCTCTGGTGGAGGTGGCCCCTGGCCATTCGGTGCGCTGCTATTTGCACCATGACCAGGCCCGGCGGGAGCGGAGGATCGCGGCATGAGCCAGGGCAGCGGCCTGCTGGCCCTGGAAGGCCTCACCAAGCACTTCCGGGTGGGGGCCGGCTTCATGGGCACCAAGCGTCAGACGGTGCACGCGGTGGACCAGGTTAGCCTGGAAGTGCATGAGCACGAGGTGCTGGGCCTGGTGGGCGAGAGCGGCTGCGGCAAGTCCACCCTGGGCCGCCTGGCCCTGGGGCTGATCAAGCCCACCACCGGCCGGGTGCTCTTCGAGGGCCGCGACGTGACCTCCCTGGACCGGGCCGGGTGGAAGGAACTGCGCCGCCAGATGCAGGTGGTGTTCCAGGACCCGGCCACCTCGCTCAACCCGCGCCTCAACGTGGGCTCCATCCTGGCCGAGCCCTTGGTGATCCACGGCATGGCCAAGCCCGAGGCCCGGGCCCGGGTGGGCGAGCTGTTGGCCGAGGTGGGCCTTAGGCCCGAGCACGCCCGGCGTTATCCCCACCAGTTCAGCGGCGGCCAGCGCCAGCGCATCGGCATTGCGCGGGCCCTGGCCCTCCGGCCCCGCCTGGTGGTGGCCGACGAGCCGGTGAGTGCCCTGGACGTGTCCATCCAGGCCCAGGTCTTGAACCTGCTCATGGAGCTAAAGAAAAGCTTCGGCTTAACTTACATCTTCGTGGCCCACGACCTCTCCGTGGTGCGCCACGTGTCCGACCGGGTGGCGGTGATGTATCTGGGCAAGGTGGTGGAGCTGGCCCCGGCCGAGGTCTTTGACGCCCCGCCGCGCCACCCCTACACCGAGGCCCTGTTGGCCGCCGCGCCGGTGGCCGACCCCCACCGGGCCATGCAGCCCCCGCCGGTCAAGGGCGACGTGGCCAGCCCGGTGAACCCGCCCTCGGGCTGCCGTTTCCGCACCCGCTGCCCAGAGGCCCAGGACATCTGCGCCGTCGAGGAGCCGCCCCTCAAAGAGATTGGCCCGAGGCACCGCTGCGCCTGCCACTTCCGCTAGGCACCGGCTTGGCCAGTCACCCGCACAAAAAAAGCGCCGGCCCGAAGGCCGGCGCTGCTTGTTTTTGGATTAATGTCTACTACTGGTCCAGATAGCCGGCTTCCCGCGCCTGCACCAACTGAGTGAGCGTCTGGTTGACCGGGGTGGGCAGGCCCACCTGCTCGCCTTGGCGCACCACCGCGCCATTGATGTAGGACACCTCGGTACGGCGGGACTTGCGCACGTCCTGGAGCATGGAGCTGATGTTGGCCGCGGTGCGGTGGGCCACCTCCTGCACCGCCCGGAGCATGTCCTGGTGCAGGAACTTGACCCCAATGGCCTGACCCACGCTCACCGCCTCGGCCACGGCCGCGGCCATGACCTTGCCCGCGGGGGGCAGCTCCAAAAGGCGGCCGTTGGGCACCTCCAGGATGGCGGTCAGGGAGTTGATGCCCACGTTGATCACCAGCTTGGTCCAGATGAGGTTCTGCACCCCCTCCACGCCCTTGGTGTCGAAGCCCGCCGCGTTGAGTAGCTGCACCACCTGCTGGCAGTAGGCGTCCACCGGCCCCTGGGCGGGTCCGATGTGGGTCTGGCCCCGTCCGGCGTGGCGCACCCGGCCCAGGCCCAGGAGCGTAGCGCCCTCGCTGGTGATGCCGCCCAACACCCTGGCCGGCCCCAAGGCCTCCACTAGGGTCTCCACGTTCTCGGCCCCGTTTTGCAGGGTCAGGACGCGGGCTTCGGGGGCCAGGTTGGCCCTGAGCACCCGGGCCACACCCTGGGTGTGGTAGGCCTTGGTGCACACCACGGCCAGGTCCACGGAGCCCAGGACCGTTGGGTCGGCGGTGGCCTCCACGGCCAGGCGCTCGCTGCCCTCGGGATGCTCCAGGGACACCTGTTGCTCATTGATCTTGGCGGCCCGTTCCGGCCGGTAGTCCAACAGGACCACCTCGGCCCCGGCCTTCTTCAGGCGCGCGGCCAGCATGAGGCCCATGGCCCCGGGCCCTATAACGGCTACTTTCATCTCGTCCCTCTACAGCTTGAGCTGATCCACCACCGCCTGGTCGATGGCAAAGCCATGCTCCTCGGCGGGGAAGGCGCCGGAGGCCACTTCCTCCACGTAAGAGGATACCGCCTTTTCCAGCTGGGGGAAGAGGTTTACGTACTGCTTGGCCATCTTGGGGGGCTTGCGCTCGGCCAGACCGATGAGGTCGTGCACCACCAGCACCTGGCCGTCGCAGTCCGGCCCGGCCCCGATGCCGATGGTCACCAGGGGAGTGTTGGCGGTAATGGCCGCAGCCAGGGCCGAGGGGATGCACTCGAACACGATGAGGCTGGCCCCGGCTTCGGCCAGGGCGCCGGTGTCGTCGATGAGCTTCTGAGCGCCGGCCAGGTCCTTGCCCTGCACCTTGTAGCCGCCTAACTGGGCCACGCTCTGGGGGGTCAGGCCGATATGGGCGCAGACCGGTATGCCCGCGTCCACGATGGCCTTGACCGTGGGGGCCATCTCGGTGCCGCCCTCCAGCTTCACGCAGTCCACCCCGCCCTCTTTCATGAAGCGCCCGGCGTTTTTAACCGCCTGCTTGCGGCTCACCTGATAGCTCATGAAGGGCAGATCGCCGATGAGCAGGGGATAGGTGAGACCCCGGCGCACCGCCTTGATGTGGTGCAGCATCTCGTCCATGGTCACCGGCACGGTGGACTCATAGCCCAGCACCACGTTGCCCAGGCTGTCGCCCACCAGCACCGAGTCCACCCCCATCCGGTCCATGGCCCGGGCGGTGGGGTAGTCGTAGGCGGTGAGCATGGTCACCTTTTGGCCGTTTTTCTTTTTGGCGATGAGGTCAGGGATGTTGATCTTCTTGCGGTCCATAGTCCTCTCCTAACAGTTGGTAGAAGCCGTGGATAAAGGCCCAACCCTCGCCCGGCGTCAGCGGCCGTCCAGGTCCTCCTCCAGATCCCAGCAGCCTGGCCACGCGGGGGCCGGTATGTGCCCTCATTAGGTATAGGACCGGCCTCCCCCTGTCAAGCATTGGCCGGCCCTCCCAGGTCCAGAAAAATATTGACAGCTTTGGCCCTCTATGGTGTGTTGGGGGGCGCCGGCCCCGTCCGGCATCACCACAAAATCAGACCAGTCTCGACGACTTAAACAGGATCAATACCGTTTGTATGAAAGGAGTGGGCCATGGCGGCTGAGTTGATTAAAGGCTTGCCCATCGCCAAAGCAATCCGTGAAGAGATCACGGCCGAAGTGGACGGACTCAAGGCCAAGGGCGTGGAGCCCACCCTAGCCGTGCTGTTGGTCGGCGACGACCCGGGCAGCGTGTGGTACGCCAAGTCCAAGGTGGGCGTGGGCGAAAAGCTCGGCATCAAGGTGGACCTGCACACCATGGCCGCCGACACCAGCCAGGAGACGGTGCTGGAGCAGATCAAGGGCTGGAACATGGACCCCAAGGTGCACGGCATCCTGGTGGAGCTGCCCTTGCCCAAGCACCTGGCCAAGGAAGAGATCATGGAGTCCATCGACCCCAAGAAGGACGTGGACGGGGTGCACCCGGTCAACCGCGGCTACCTTCTGGGCGGCCAGGAGCACCTGGCCCTGGTGCCGGCCACTCCGCTTAGCTGCATCGCCCTGGCCGAGCGCGCGGGCATCGACTTCAAAGGCAAGAAGGTCACCCTGGTCGGCCGTGGCGACACCGTGGGCCGCCCCCTGGCCAGCCTGCTGATCAAGCGCGATGCCACCATCACCGTCTGCCACACCAAGACCGTGGACCTGGCCGGCGAGTGCAAGAACGGCGAGATCGTGGTGGCCGCGGCCGGCTTCGCCGGCCTGGTCAAGAAAGACATGATCTCCCCGGGCACCGTGGTCATCGACGCGGGCGTCAACGAGGTCAAGGACGAGGCCACCGGCGAGAGCAAGTACGTGGGCGACTGCGAGCCCGACGTGGCCGATGTGGCCAAGGCCCTGAGCCCGGTGCCGGGCGGCGTGGGCAGCCTCACCACCACCATCATCATGGGCAACGTGCTCAAGGCCCTGAAGCTTCAGGGCGCCGACAAGTAGGGAGGACGGACCATGGCGCAGCAAGTTTATGAAATGACCCTGAACGATTTCATCGAAATCGCGGCCTCCAAAAGCCACACCCCCGGCGGCGGCAACGTGTCGGCGGTGGTGGCCACCCTGGGCGCTTCCATGGTGGCCATGGTGGGCAACCTCACCCTGAGCAACAAGAAGTACGAGGAGCACAAGGACCAGGCCCAGGGCTGCGTGGACCGGGTGATGGGCCTCATCGAGAAGCTCAAGGAGCTCACCATCAAAGACATGGAGGCCTTCGACGCCTACATGGGCGTTTTCAAGATGCCCAAGGAGACCGACGCGGACAAGGCCGCCCGCAAGGAGGCCATGGAAAAGGCCGCCAAGCAGGCCACCCTGGTGCCCCTGGAGATCTGCCAGACCTGCCTGAGCATCGTCGAAGAGGCCGAGGAGCTTTCCAAGTACGGCAACCTCATGGCCATCAGCGACGTGGGCGTGGGCGCCATGGTGGCCGAGACCGCCATGCGCTCCTGCATGCTCAGCGTGGACATCAACGTGCCTTCCATCAAGGACCAGGACTTCGTCAAGGACGTGCTGGCCGAGAAGGCCCGTTTGTTCACCCAGGCCGAGAAGCTCAAGATGCTGGCCATGGCCCGCGTCACCGAGAAGATGGGCGGCTAAATCCCGCTCGCTCTTTTGCGTTTCGCGGCGGGGGCCCTTCGGGGCTCCCGCCTCTTTTTTGGGGGCCCGGCGTCGCTTGCGGGGTCCAAGGCCCCATGATAAGGTTCAGCCATGCGTAAGGGATTCTTATTTCGCTGGGTGGTCAGCGCTCTGGGCCTGCTGTTCGTATCCTGGTTGTTCGATGGCATCCGGGTGGACGGCGTGGGTTGGGCTTTCGTGGCCGCCCTCTTCTTGGGGGTGTTCAACGCCCTCATCCGGCCCATTCTCATCCTGCTCACCCTGCCCATCACCGTCTTGACCATGGGCCTGTTTATCCTGGTGATCAACGCCCTGATGCTCAAGCTGACCGGCTGGCTCTTGGCCGGTTTCCACGTGCAGGGATTCTGGACCGCCCTGGGCGGGGCCGTGGTCTTGGGGCTGATCAGCCTGGCGGCCAACAGCCTGGTGAACGACCGGGGCAGCTTCGAGGTGATCGAGATGAACCGGGGCCAGGGCGGCCGCTGGGAACGGAGAGGCTAGAGCCGTGGAACACAGCTCCCTGCAACTTAGGGTGGACTCCTGCCAGGAGGTAATCGACGACATCTCCCGCCGCCTCTCGGCCGAGGAGGTGAACCCCCGCATCGTGGAGCAGCTGGAGCGCTTGCGCGAACTTCTGACTATGCTGGACCATCATTTGGTCAGCGAGACCGACCTGTACCGCATCGAGGTCTCCACCAACCAGCTCCTGCGCGAGCTGGGGGTGCTTTTCTCCCAGAAAGAATTCGGCTCGCTCTACGACCACACCTTGCAGTAGCGAGCCGCCATGCCGCTTCGCCTGCTTTCCCTGGCCGCCAACGCAACCATCCTGGCCCTGAACCTGATCGTGTCCGGCCTGGTCATCGGCCTGCTGGTCCTGGGGCGTGCCCCCCGCGCCTGATCTTCCGCTAAAATTTGAGTGAGTATGCCTTGGCGGCTCAGGCCAGAGCCTGGCGGTATAGCTCGGCGTAGGCCCGGCACATGGCCTCCAGGGAGAAGCGCTCCTGAACCCGCGCGGCTCCGGCTCGGCCCATGGCTTGGGCTTGGGTTGGGTCGTCCAGAATTTGGGCCAACCCCCGGGCCAGGGCCTGGGGATCAGCCGGGGGCACCAGTAGGCCGGTGTCTCCCGGCAGCACCACCTCGGGGTTACCGCCCACGTTGGTGGCTACCACAGGCAGCTTGGCGGCCATGGCCTCCAGCAGGGCCATGGACACCCCTTCGCTCAGGGAGCTGAGCGCGAACAGGTCGGACGCGGCCAAGAGACGGGGCACGTCCCCCCGCGCTCCCAAAAAGCGCACCGCCTGGCCCAGGCCCAATTCGCGGGCCTTCTGCTCCAGCTTGGACCGCTCCGGGCCGTCGCCCACCAGGAGCAAACACGGCGCGTCCTCCCGGCCGGCCAGCTCACCCACGGCAGCCAGCAACGTGCCGTAGTCCTTTTCCGGTGACAGGCGGCCCACGCTGATGATCGCCGCCTGCCCCGCCTCCAGGCTCAGCCCGTCCCGCGCTGCCTCGCGCTGCGGGGCGGCGGCCGCGATCTCGCCAAGGTCGATGCCGTTGTAAACCAGGCGCAGGCGTTTGGGGTCGATGCGGTCCTGCTCGCGGGCCGCGGCCAGGGCGTCCTGGCTCACGCAGGCTACCGCCGCGCAGCGCCTTGCCAGCCAGCGGCGCAGCTTGCGGTGGCGGGCCGGGCCTTCGTAGTTGGCCCCGTGCAGAGTAGCCAGCACCGGCTTGCGGGTGATAAACCCGGCCATCACCGCATAGAGCAGAGAAAGCGTGTTGTGGGCGTGCAAGACATCGGCCCCGCTGCGGCGCGCCAGGGAGGCCAGGGAGCGGGCCAGGCGCAGGTCCAGGCCAGGCCCCTTGCTCAGCTCCCACAGGGTCAGGCCGTTCAGGGCCAGGCCCGGAGGCGCGGCCTCCCCGGCCAGGGTGACCACCTCGGCGGCGAAACCCTGGGCGGGCAGGCCCTTGGCCAGGTGCAAGACCACCCGCTCCATGCCTCCCACCTCCAGGGACCACACCACCTGGAGCACCTTGGGCTTAGCTGCGCTCAACGAAATCCTCTCTTGCCCCGGCGATCACGGCCCCGGGGCAGCGGCCTGTTCTCCACGTTAACCCCACCGCGCCCGGCAAGCAAGCGGGCTGGTGCGCCGGACCAAATGCTGGCAGAATTGAGACAACCCTTTTGGCGGCGCGGAGGCCTGTAATCCATGTGCGGCATATTCGGCTTTTTCAGCTCCCCCTCGCAGCGTGCCGACCTCGAGGCCTGCCGCCGGGCCACCAACCTCATGGCCCATCGAGGCCCGGACGCGGATGGCGAGTGGTCCAGCCCGGACGGCGCGGTGTTCCTGGGCCACCGCCGCTTGTCCATCCTGGACCTCTCGGACGCGGCCAACCAGCCCATGCTTTCGCCGGGCGGCCGGGTGATCATCTTCAACGGCGAGATCTACAACTTCAGGGAGCTGCGCGACCAACTCGCGGCCGAGGGCATAAGCTGCACCACCACCGGGGATACCGAGGTGCTGCTCAAGGCCCTGGAGCAATGGGGCCCGCCCGCCCTGGAGCGCCTGCGGGGCATGTTCTCCCTGGTGCTGTGGGACCCGGAGCGCCGCCGCGCCCTCTTGGCCCGCGACCCCTTCGGCATCAAGCCGCTCTATATCTGGCAAGGGCCAAGCGGCGAGCTGTCCGTGGCCTCGGAGATCAAGGCCTTCTACGCCCTGCCCTCCTTCGTGCCCGAGCTGGACTCCAGCGCCCTGCCCGAGTACCTGCGCTTCCGCTCCCTGAGCGGGGGCCGCACCCTGCTGAGGGGCGTAAGCAAGTTGCCTCCCGCTAGTTATGCCTGGTTCGAGCCGGGCGGCCGCGTGGAGCCGCATATTTACTGGCGCCTGGCCGACACCGCCCCCGGCGAGATGGCCAAGGACAGCCTGGCGGCCAACACCGCGCGCTTCGTGGAGCTGTTTCGTTCAACCGTGGAGGCCCACCTGATCTCCGACGTACCCCTGGGGGCCCAGTTCTCGGGCGGGGTGGACTCCAGCCTGGTCTCGGCCGTGGCCCGCAAGGACCTGGGGGCCGACTTCGCGGGCTTCTTCTGCCGGGTGGCTCAGGAGGGCTTTGACGAAACGCCCTTTGCCGAGGCGGTGGCCGACGCCCTGGGTATGCGCCTGCACCGCAGCGAGCTGACTGCTGGGGTGCTCTTCTCCGAGCTCCTGGACCGCCTCACCTGGCACCAGGACGACCCCCTGACCCATCCCAACTCCATGGGCATCTTTTTGCTCTCCGCCCTGGCCAAGGGCAAGGTCAAGGTGCTGCTCTCCGGCGAAACCGCCGACGAGATCTTCGCGGGCTACGACGCTCATCGGCGGCTGCTGGCCTTTGCCCGCCTGGCCGGGGTGCCGGACTTCCTCTTGTCCCCGGCCCGCTCCTTGTGCCGCCTGAGCCCCCGCCTGCGCAGTATCGAGCTGCTCCTCAACGAGCGCTTGGGGCACGACCTGGACAGCCTAACCCTCACCCGGCGGCAGTATTTGGACGGCCCCTCCCTGGAGACCCTGCTGGGCCCCGGCGCGGACGCGGCCTCCCTGGCCGGCCGCCGGGCCGAGTTGGAGCCGCTGGCGGGAATGGACGCCCTCACCCGCTTCCAGCTCTACGACGTGGCGGTGTATTTGCCGCCCATCATGGAGCGCCAGGACAAGATGTCCATGGCCGCCAGCATCGAGAGCCGGGTGCCTTTCGCGGACGTGCAGGTGGGGCGCTTCGCTTTTGGCCTGCCACCGGAGCAGCGAGCCACGGTCAAGCGGGGCAAGGTTATCCTCAAGGAGGCCCTGGCCCGCTACGTGCCCGTGGACACGGTAGAGCGGCGCAAGGCCGGCTTCGGCCTGCCCATGATCCTGTGGTTGAATTCCGCCGAAGGCCGTGCGCGGCGCGAGGCCCTGGCCGGGCCGGGCTCGGCCCTGGGCGGCCTGCTGGACCCCGACCGCGTGCGCCCTCTGCTGGCCGATCCCTCCGACGGACCCCGGGCAGACGTGCTCTGGAGCCTCATCGCCCTGGAGGCCTGGGCGCGGATGTTTTTGAACAAGGAGGCGGTGTTGGCTGCCCCCCGCGCCATCCCAATCTGATCTTTAGGTAAGCCCCCGGTGCAGGCCGCCGTCGATGAGGTAGCTGGCCCCGGTGATGTAGCTCGCGCGCTCGGAGGCCAAAAAGGCCACCAAGTCGCCGAACTCGGCTGGATCGCCCATGCGCCCCAAGGGGATGGCTTCTACCACCTGGGCCTTGGCTTCCTCGGGGCTGATGCCCCCGGCCTCTGCCCGCGCGTTGAATAGCTGCTCCACTCTCGCGGTTAGCATCCATCCCGGCAGCACGTTGTTCACGGTGATGCCCGCCTCGGCCACCTCGTCGGCCAGGGTCTTGGCCCAGCCCACCACCGCCGCCCGGATGCTGTTGCTCAGGATGAGCCCGGGCAGGGGCTGCTTCACCGACACGCTGGTCATGTTGACGATGCGGCCCCAGCCTTGGGCCCTCATGCCGGGCAGCAGGGCCCGGGTCATGGCCTGGGCCGAGAGCAGGGTCAACTCCACCGCGCGGCGCCAGGCGTCCTCGCCCAGCTCCTCGAAGCGTCCCGGCGGGGGACCGCCCGCGTTGTTTACCAGGATGTCGATCTTGCCGTAGCGTTTGGCCGCCGCCTCGGCCAGGGCCTGGGCCGCGCCCCGCTCGCTTAGGTCCACGGCCTGGGCCCAGACCTCCACCCCGAACTCGGCCTCCATACGCGAGGCCAAGGTGTCCAGCTTGTCCTGGCTGCGCGCGGCCAGGGCCAGGTTGCAGCCCTCGGCGGCCAGCCCCCGGGCCACGGCCAGGCCCAGCCCCTTGCTGGAGCCGGCCACCAGGGCGGCCCGTCCCTTAATCCCCAGATCCATCGCGCTCCTCCTTTTCCTTGAGCCGTTGCAGGCGCACCAGGCGGGCGTAGAGTCCGTCCAGGGCCATGAGCCCGTCGTGGCGGCCCTGCTCCACGATGCGCCCCTGGTGCATCACCAGGATGTTGTCCGCCCGGCGGATGGTGCTCAGGCGGTGGGCCACCACCAGGCTGGTGCGCCCGGCCATGATGCGGGGCAGGGCCTGTTGGATCAACCGCTCGCTCACCGGGTCCACGCTGCTGGTGGCTTCGTCCAAGACCAGCACCCTCGGCGACCCGGCCACCGCGCGGGCAAAGGCCAAGAGCTGCCGCTGCCCTGCGCTCAGGCGGCGGGCGCCCTCACCCAGGGGCGTGTCCATCCCCTGGGGCAGCCGGGCCACGAACTCGGCCGCCCCGCTCACCGCCAGGGCGCGCTCCAGGGCCTCGTCGTCCACGCCCGCGCGGCCCAGCACGATGTTCTCGCGCACCGTGCCCGAGAGCAAAAATACCTCCTGCGACACCAGGGCCACCCGCCGGGCCACGTCGCCCCGGTCCATGTCCCGAAGATCGATCCCGTCGATCAACACCTCGCCCTGGTCAGGGTCGTAGAGGCGCATGATCAGGTTGACCAGGCTGGTCTTGCCCGCCCCGGTGGGGCCCACCACGGCCCAGGCCTGGCCGGGCGGGATGCTGAAGCTCACCTCGTTGAGCACCGGGCGCTGGGGCTCGTAGCCAAAGGTCACGTCCGTGAAGCGCACCTCGCCGGGCCCGGCTTCGGGAGGCGCGGCTTGCCTGGGCGCGGGTAGGGTCTGTTGGTTGTCCAGCAAATGGAAGATGCGCTCGCCCGAGGCCATGGCCGCCTGCATGATGTTGTACTTCTCGGCCATATCGCGCACGGGCCGGAAAAACATCTGCATGTAGGCGATGAAGGCCACCAGGGTGCCCAGGCTCAGCTGGTCCTGCACCACCCTGCCGCCGCCGTAGAAGATAATCAGGCCCATGGCCAGCGAACTGAGCAGCTCGGTCAGCGGCAGGAACACCGCGAAGACCTTGACCTGACGCATCCCGGCCGCGAAATAGCCGTCGTTGAAGCGCTTGAACTCGGTGCGCCCGGCGGCCTCGGCCCGGAACAGTTTGACCACGGCCAGGCCGTCCAGGGTCTCGCCCAGCCAGGAGTTGATGCGCCCCAAATGCCCCTGCAAGCGCCGGAAGGCGTCGCGGGCCAAACGGGAGAAGGCCCAGGCCAGGCCGCCCACCACCGGGGTGAGGGCCAGGCACACCAAGGCCAACTTGAAGTCCAGCCACAGGAGCACCACCACGATGCCGCTGATCACGAAGAAGTCCTGGAACAGCGAGACCAAGGCGCTACTAAACATTTCGTTGAGGTTTTGCACGTCGTTGGTCAGGCGGGTGACCAGCTTGCCCACCGGGTTGCGGCCGAAGAAAAACTCGTCGCGGCTGAGCAGATGCTTGTAGAGCTGCTGGCGCATAGCCAGCATCATCTCCTGCCCGGCCCGCTCCAGGAGCACGGTCTGGCAATAGCCCAGGAGAAACACCCCGGTGGCGGCGGCCAAAAATACCAGGGCCAGCCGGGCCATGCCCCAGGCGTCCGGCGCGCGCAGGTCGATGAGCTGCTGCGAGGGCAGCTTGGCCAGCTCCGGCGTGGCGATGACCCAGCGCTCCCCGGCCCGGATGAACACCTTGGGGTGCTCCTTGGCCAGCTTGTCCGCCTCTGCCGTGGCCGGAGCCAGGTAGAAGGGATGCTTGCCCACGGCCCCGGCGGCGCGCAGCTTCACGGTGAGGCGCGGGTCCAGGCCGCGCCAGGCGGTCTCGGGCACATACACCGAGGTGCCCCGGCCGGGCAGGAAGGCATCGCCCGCTCCTGTGCGCAAGGCCTTGGCCAGCCCGGGCGGGGCCTTGGCCAAATCCACCTCCAGGGCCTGGCGCACCATGTAATTGTCAATGGCCAGGCGGGTGAGGTAGGGCAGCACCAAATCCAGGCCCGTGGCCAACAGAGTCAGCAGCGCGGCGAAGAGGATGATGCGCAGATGGGGCCGGGAATAGGAGGCCAGGCGCTTGAGCAGGCGCAGGTCATAGGGCTTGCCCAGCTGGTCGCCTTCCATGTAGCCGTAGTCCATGGTGGGAGGCATGGCTCAAGCCCCCATTTCGGCCAGGAGGGCCTGCTCGGCGAACAGGTCGTGGTAGAGCCCGCCCTGGGCCAGCAGCTCGCGGTGGGTGCCCTGCTCGCGCACCCTGCCTTCGGCCAGCACGTAGATGCGCCCCGCAAAGGCCACGCTGCCCAGGCGGTGGCTGACCACCAGGGTGGTGCGCCCGGAACGCAGACGGGCCAGGTTGGCCAGGATGCGGGCCTCGGTGCCGGTATCCACGGCGGAAAGCGGGTCATCCAAGACCAGCACCGCCGGGTCGAGCAGCAGGGCCCGGGCCAGGCAGAGGCGTTGGCGCTGCCCGCCGCTCAGGGTGTGGGCCCGCTCGCCCAGCTTGGTCTCCAGACCCTTGGGCAGGGCCCGCACCTCGTCGGCCAGCTCCGCCGCCTCCAGGGCGGCCCACATGGCTTCTTCCGATGCGTCCGGCTGGCCCAGGGCCAGGTTCTTGGCCACCGTGGCGGAGAACAGGAAGGCCTCCTGAGGCACCTGCACCACATGGGCCCGCAGCTCGGCCTGGGCCAGGGAGCGCACGTCCAGGCCCTCCACCAGCACCGCGCCCTCGGGCGGCTCGTAGAGGCGGCCCAGCAGGCGCAGCAGGGTGGACTTGCCGCTGCCGATGGGCCCCACCAGGGCGGTGAGCTCGCCAGCCGGGGCGCGCAGGCTCACCCCGCTCAGGGTGTCCGTGGCCGCGCCGGGGTAGCGGTAGGTCAGGTCCTTTAGTTCCACCCCCAGCTCGGCCTCTTTGGGCAGATGCTCGGGCGAAGCCGCGTCACGCACCTGGGGCTCGGCCGAGAGCACCTCTCCCACCCGCGCCAGGGAGGCCTTGGCCCGCTGCATCAGGCTGACCACCCAGCCCAGGGCCATCATGGGCCAGGTGAGCATGCCCAGATAGGCGGTGAAGGCCACGAAGTCGCCGGCGGTGATCTTGTTGAACACGGCCAGGGGGCCGCCCATGCCCAGCACCACGGCCAGGCTGAGATTGGTGAAAAAGACCATCAATGGGAAAAACAGGGCCATGATGCGGGCCAGGCCCAGGTTCTGCTCCAAAAATCCCCGGGCCGTGGTATCCAGGCGCTTTTCCTCGGGCCCGGCCAAGGCGTAGCTCTTGACCAGGCGCACCCCGCTGAGCACCTCGCGCACCTGCTCGGTCATGGCCGAAAAGGCCTCCTGCACCCTGTTATAGCGGTGATGGAAGCGGCGGCTCTGCTGGCGGGTGAGGATTACGATGGCCGGCATGGGCAGGATGGCCAAGAGAGCCAACAAGGGGCTGATGTAGAGCATGAAGCCGATGGCGGCCAGGCCCATGAAGGCGCCATCCACCGCCGCCACCAGGCCGATGCCCGTGGCCATGCGGATGTTGTTCAGGTCGTTGGTGGCCCGGGCCATGAGCTCGCCGGGGGGGTTGTCGTCCAAATAGCCCAGGTGCATTTCCTGGAGATGGTCGAACAGGCGGATGCGCAGATCGCGCTCCACCACCCGCGCAAAGCCCATCAAGAGCGGCCGCCACACCATGCGCAACAGGGCCATGCCCACGGCCAGGGCCAGAATGGCTCCGGCGATGGCCAGCAGGCTCTGGGCGTTGGCACGGCCATAGGTCAGGTCGTCCACCGCGTACTTGATCAAGCGGGGGATGTAGAGCTGGAACACGTCCACCAGGACCAGGGCCACGAAGCCCACGGCCAAGCCGCCGGCCTTTTGGCGCGCCAAGCGGCGCACCAGGCCCGGCCCGCTGACCGCCTCCTTGTCTTGCTCCGTGGAGATGGCCCTACCTTTGGTAGGCCGCGCTGCAGGGACGAGTCAGGATGAATTCCCGGCTCCGGGCCAGCACGTTCTTCTGGGGGCCGATGAGCGCGGTGATCCACACCCGCAACTGGCCGCCCGGAGGCAGCTCGGGTATCTGGTCGCAACGCACGAACAGCAGGTAATCGTCCAGGAAGGTGCTGTCTATGCGGTGGTAAAGGCTCTCGGGCTCGCCGCCCCGCACCGCCCCACGGCCAAAGGAGTCCTCGGGCCACAGGTTCACCGCCATCCACAACCCCTGGTCGGTGGGCAGGTCGCTCAGTTCGGCCTTGATACTGAACAACACCCCGGGAACGCCGTCGTTCACGTAGTTTTCGTCCACCATGAGGCCCTTGATGCGTCCCATGGCCACGTCGAAGACCTGGGGCGCGCCTCCGCCACCGCCGCCGCCGGCCACGGGCGGGGCGGCCGGGGCCGGAGGACGGGCCGCCGGGGGCTGCGGGGCCGGGGGCGTGGCCGGCACGGTGCGCGGCTCATTGGTCTCGGGCTGGTCCCAGGAGAACTTCTTGGGCTCCGGGGCGGTCCCGGCGTATTGCCCGCCCACCCCGCAGGCCGAGGCGATGGGGAACTCGGGGCTGGACTCCACCACCCGCTGGTTACTGTTGAGGATGGAGACCTGGGCCCTATAGGCCGAGGTCCCCACCAGGGGCGGTAGCTGGTCGCAGCGCACGAACATCACGAAGTATTCCAGGGACACGTCGTCGATGCGCAGGTAGAGCGTCTTCACCGGTCCGCTGCCGCCCTGGATGTTCAGGGCCAGCCACAGGCCGCGCACGCTGCGCTGGTCGGCCACGTCGGCCACCACGTGAACGTTGAGGCCCTTTTGGCCGTCCACCAGCTCGTTGCCGGTCACCCACAGATCGATGAAGCGCGACTGGCCAGGCTGGCGGCGCTGGGTGCGGGCCGCCTCGGGCTGGGGATTTCTGGCCGCGGCCAGATAGGGCCCCACCGCGGCCATGAGATGGGGCCGCGACACCGGCCCCTCGAAACGGTGCATCACCCGCCCCTGGGGGCTGATGATCAGGGTGGTGGGCAACACCCGCACCCCGGCGTTGGCCTGGGCCCAGTCCACCTGACCCAAGACCACCGGCATCTGCAAACCCAGGCGAGCCACGAAGGGCTTGACCGCCTGGCGACCTCCCTGGTCCACGCTGAAAGCTATGGCGCTGACCCCCCGCCCGGCGTATTCCTTGGCGAACTTGTCCAGCTTGGGCAGGGCCCGCCGGCAGGGCTTGCACCAGGTGGCGAAGAACTCCAACACCACCACCCGCCCCCGGAATTGGGACAGGTTCAGGTTGCCTCCGTCCAGGGTGGGCAGGTCGAAGTTCAGGGCGGGAGGCGGCGCGGCTTGAACACCCACGGCCGCTAGGGATATGAGGAGGCAGATTAGCAACGCGGACAGGGCCTTGGCCATGTTCACTCCTTGGCGGTTAGCTCTAACAGATAATACCATTTGGCCGCGCCGGGGCAAGTTGACACCCTTGGATGCCCCCGGTAGACTGGTCTACCCAATTCCCGGCGAAAGCTAGCAATCATGTCTGACCCCATAGGCCACCTGGTCGAATTCATCGAAAAGAACCGCGTGGAGCTGGGCCTGGTTTTGGCGGCCAAGAAAAACCGCCTCAACCTGCTCACCGTGGCGGGCCGCCAGGCGTCGCTCTCCACCAGCCGGATTCTGTTGATGTCCCCGGCGGCCATGGGCCCGGACGCCCCCCGCGCGGCCCAGCAGGAATACCTGCAAAACCTGCAGGAGCGGCGCGAGGAGCTGGCCGCCCAGGTGGACGTGGCCGAGCTGTGGGAGCTGGTGCACGAGGAGGATGAGCCCCTGCCGCTGAAGGACCTGGCCGAGCTGGCCTTCGGTCCCTCCCTGGATCATGACCAGACCTCGGCCGCCCTCAGGGCCCTGTTCAACGAGCGCACCCACTTCCGTCTGGCGGGCAACCAGTTCTTGCCCTTCAGCGTGGAGCAGTTGGAGGCCAAGGCCCTGCAAGCCGAGCGCGAGGCCGAGCGCCAGGCCCAGGTTGACCAGGCGGTTGAGTTCCTCAAGTCCCTGCCCGACAGCGGCCCCTGCCCCGAGCCTCCGGCCGAGCTGGCTGATCAGCTCCGCGACCTTTTGGTGTTCCAGGAAGACAGCCCCAGCGTCAAGCTGGCCAAGGAGGTGGTGAGCGCGGCGGGCATCGGCGGGCCCAAGGACCTGTTGGCCTTGCTGGTGCGCCTGGGCGTCCTGCCGCCCCATGCCAACCTGGAGCTGTTGCGCCAGGGATTCAGGGCCGACTTCCCGCCCGAGGTGATGGAGCAGGCCCTGGCCCTGGACCCGGCCCAGGCCGGGCCGGAGCGCAGCGACCTCACCGGGCTCTACACCTTCACCATCGACGGCGCCTTTACCACCGACTTCGACGACGCCCTTTCCTTCGAGCCCGACGACAGCGGCGGAGCCACCCTGGGGGTGCACATCACCGACGCCGGGGCCATCATGCCGCTGACCGGGCCGCTGGAAGACGAAGCCCGCGCCCGGGCCACCTCGCTCTATCTGCCCGATGACCGCCTGCCCATGCTGCCCCCGGCCCTCAGCGAGGACCAGCTTTCGCTCAAGCAAGGCCAGGTACGCCCCGCCCTGTCGGTGCTGGCCCGCCTGGACGCCGAGGGTCGCCTCATCGAGTACCGCCTGGAGCGCAGCGTGATTCAGGTGCACCAGCGCCTGACCTACGACGAGACCGACGACATGCTCGACAGCGACCGGCGCATGGCCGGGATGCACCGCATGTGTCATGCCCTGCGCTCGCGGCGCATGGAGGCCGGAGCCTACTTCCTGCCCCTGCCCGAGGTGCTGGTGGGAGTGGACCCGGCCACCCAGGAGGTGTGGGTGCGGCGTATCGACCGCAACGGCCCCAGCCGGGAGATGGTGGCCGAGACCGCTATCCTGGGCAACTGGCTCTTTGCCCTGTTTTTGGCCGAGTCCGGGGCCCCGGCCCTGTTCCGCACCCAGGGCAAGCCCTCCGAGCCCATCGAGGAGCGCGACCCCAGCGACATCTACCATCACTTCAAGCAGCGCCGCCTGCTGAACCGGGTGGACATAACCACCAAGCCCGGCCTGCACTCCAGCCTGGGCATCCATCCCTACACCCACGCCACCAGCCCCATCCGGCGCTACCTGGATTTGGTGATGCAGCGCCAGATCGGCAGCGTGCTCTGCGGCGGCCCGCCGCTCTACAGCAAGCAGCAGCTCAAGGAGCTGGCCATGGAGCTGGAGCCCACCGTGCGGCGAGCCATGAAGGTGCGCCAGGCGCGGCAGCGCTACTGGCTCCTCACCTGGCTCAAGGCCCGCCAGGACCAGGCCCATCCGGCCGTGGTAATGGAGCGCCAGACGCGCCGCTGGCAGATTCTGCTCACCGACATCATGATGCTGGTGACCATACCGGCCAACCAGGGCAAGAACCTGGCGCCCGGCATGGAGGTGGAGCTGATGATCGAGCGCATCGACCCCTTTGACGACATCCTCAGGGTGAAGCTGGCCTAGCCTTTACCCGTTTGTCTTGCCTGCGAGGTGGTATATCTCGATGGCCAGCACGGCCACCATGCGCACCTTTTCGGGCAGCATTTGTTCGCCCGCGCCATGGCCGCAGTGCTTGGCGATCGCCTCTAGCCCGGCCAGCTTTTCGGCCTGGTCCTCCACCACCCGGCAGGCGCCCAGGCCCACCACCGAGCGGTAGCGGGTGTCCCATTCGCAGGGCTGCTCGGCCTTGACGAACTCCACGCCCTCCATGACCGTGAAGCTCACCCTCGGGTTGGCGGCCAGAATCTCCATCTTCAGGCCCTTGACCCCGGTGTGCATGTAGATGCGGCCATCATGCAGGCCGTAGTTCATGGGCACCACGTAGGGCTGGCCATCGGAGCACAGAGCCAGGCTGAGCAGGTTGCCCCGCTCCAGAATGCCCATGACCAGGGCCTCGTCAGTGATGTGCATCTTTTCCTTGCGGGGAGCGCGCCGCATCTTCAGCCTCCCTTGATGGTTTGCTCGATCATCTCGCGCCAGGCCGGGGCCTGGGCCTGCCAGGTGTAGCTTTCGGCCAGGCGACGCCAGTCCCCGCGCCGCGCCGCCTGGGGATCAACCGCCAAGTCGCGCAGAGCCGGACGCAGGCCGCCATGGCCGTAGCGCAGCTCTGGAGAATAAAGCTCGGGGTAGACCAGGGCGTCGGGCACCAGGGGGCGGCAACCGGCCCACACCGCCTCGGCCACGGACATGCCGAAGTACTCCTGCTGGGCCGTGGAAACCGCCACATCGGCCCAGAACAGCCAGCGCCAGTATTCGCGCCGATCGTCCACATGACCCCACTGCTTGACGCGCGCGCCCAGGCTCTGCCGCGCGGCCACGAACACGGCGGGCGGCTTGGCCGGGGCGGGCCCCAGCACGGCCAGCTCAAAGGCCAGGCCCTCGCTGGCCAGCGCGTCCAGGGCCGCGAAAAAGCGCTTCGGGTCCTTGTCTTGGGCCCAGCGGTGGTTCCACAGGATACGCAGGGGCCCCTCGCGCGGCTCGCGTTCCAGGCCCGCCGCCTCGCCCGGGTCGATGGGCATGGGCAGGGCCGCGCTCTTAGCCGCGATCTCATCGGCCAAGCCCAGGGGCCGCATGTCGGGCAGGCGAGTTTCCAGCTCGCGGGCGGCAGCCAAAAACTCGTTGCGATGAAACTGGGAGTTGAACACTACCCGCCGGGCAGCCTGGGCCGTGGTCAGGTTGCTGAAGGCCAGATACAGGTCGCGCTCTTGCAGCGAGGCTCCGGCCCGGCCAGGCGCGGGATAAGCCAGCTGGTTCTCGTGGAACACCACTAGGGCAGGCACCGTGGCCAGAGAGGGGACCAGGCCCCGCAGCTCGGCCAGTCCCAGCATGTCCGAGCAAACCAGGCCGTCCCAGGGCCGGGCCAGCTCTTCAGCCGCCGCGCGGGCCAGGTAGGCCGCCGCGCCGCGCATGCGCCAGCGCCAGTGGCGGCCGGGCAGGCCCAGGGCGCTCCAGCGGGCGGGCGCGTGGGCCATGAGCCCGCGCATGAAAGCGGCGTGGCTGGCCGTGAGGTAGGGCTCCACAAAAAGCAGGCGCGGGCCTTGTGAGCCCGCGCGCAGGATGGTCAGGTCCGCTGCCACCTCAGCGGATCACGCTCTTGGCCTTGTGGAAACCGGCGGGCACGCTGGTGCAGGGGGCCACCAGACTGCCCCGGCCTAGAACGGTGCCCGGGTTGGTCACGCTGTTGCACCCGGTCTGGCAGTCATCGCCCATGATGGCCCCGAACTTGCGCCGGGCCACGTGATACACCGTGTCCCCGGCCTTGATGTGATAGGGCCGCTCCACGATCTTGAGGTTGGCCAGCTTGGTGCCCGCGCCCAGGTTTACTTCCCGGCCCAGGATGGAATCGCCCAGGTAGGCGAAGTGCCCGGCCTTGGCCCCGTCGAGCATCACCGAGTTTTTCATCTCCGTGGTGTGGCCCACCACGCAGCCCACCCCCACCAGACAGGCTCCGCGCAGATAGGCCCCCTGGCGCACCTCGGTGCCCGGCCCGATGTAGGTGGGGCCCTTGAGTAGCGCGCCGGGTTCCACCACCGCGCCCGGAGCGATGTGCACCTGATCGTCCATGAACACCGCGCCCGCATAGACCACGGTGGCGTCCTCCACCTCGCGGTCTCCCAGGAGCACCCGCATCTGGCCTTTGGTGGGGTCCCCGCCCAGTAGCTTGAAGTCGCTGTCGAACACCCGGCCGTGATGCAAGACCACGGTGCGGGGCACCGTCTCGCCGCTGCCGCGCAGCAGGGCCCCGGTGCGGCCCGCGTCGTCCACCAGGGCGGCGGCATAGGCCTTGATCTTGTCCAGCGCCTCCCACACCGCCTCGGCTCCCTGGAACAGATCGGCGAAGGTGGCCCCGTCCAAAGCGAACAGGTCTGACGCGGATACCATGGCTGCCCCCTACCAGTATTTGCGGACCAGCACGCCCTCTCCGGCCAGGTGGTCCTTGATCTCGGCCACGGTGTAGTGGCCGTAGTGGGTCATGGAAGCGATGAGCGCGGCGTCGGCCTTGCCCTTGGTGAGCACCTCGGCCAGGTGCTCCGGCTTGCCCGCCCCGCCCGAGGCTATCACCGGGATGGACACGTGGGTGGAGATCAGCTCGGTGAGCGTCATCTCGTAGCCCTCCTGGGTGCCGTCGGCGTCGATGCTGTTCAAGCATATCTCGCCGGCCCCCAGGCGCTGGGCCTCCTGGGCCCACCACAAGGCGTCGAGGCCCATGTGCTTGCGGCCGCCGTGGATCACGATCTCGTAGCCGCTGGGGATTTGCTCGCTCACCGGCACCTTGAGCACATCCATGCCCAGCACCACGCACTGGGAGCCGAAGGCCTCGGCCCCCTGGCTGATGATCTCGGGGTTCTTCACCGCCGCCGAGTTCACGCTGATCTTCTCGGCCCCGGCCAACAGCACCGCGCGCATGTCTTCCACATTGCGCAGGCCGCCGCCCACCGAAAAGGGCATGAAGATGCGCTCGGCCACCCGGCGCACCACGTCCAGCATGATGTCGCGGGCCTCGTGGCTGGCAGTGATGTCGTAGAACACCAGCTCGTCGGCGCCTTGCTTGTAGTAGAACTCGGCCATCTCCACCGGATCGCCGATGTCCACGTTGCCCTTGAACTTGATGCCCTTGGTCAGCTTGCCGTCGCGCACGTCCAAACAGGGGATGATTCGCTTAGAGAGCATCGGCGCCCTCCTTACCGTCCCAGGCCACGAAGTTCTCCAGAATCTTGAGCCCCGGCCGCCCGGACTTCTCGGGGTGGAACTGCACCGCCACCAAGGAGCCTTTGGCCACGGCCGAGCAGAAGTCGAAGCCGTAGTCCGTCACCCCGGCCACCAGCGCTTCATCGGAGGGTTGCAGATAATAGGAGTGCACGAAGTAGTACTCCGCCTCTTCGGGCAGCCCGGCGAACACCGGGTGGCTGGTCTTCCAGCTCACCCCGTTCCAGCCCATGTGGGGCACCTTGAGCGCCTCGCCGGTCTGGTCGCGGTGGTCCACCGGGAAGCGCACCACCTTGCCGGGCATCAGGCCCAGGCAGTCGGTGAGGTCCTCCTCGGAGTAGTCGAAAAGTATCTGGGTGCCGAAGCAGATGCCCAGGAAGGGCTTGCCCTGGGCCGTGGCCTGGGCCAACACCTTGTCCAGGCCCATGCGCCGGAGGCTGGCCATGCCGCTGCCCGCGCGGCCCACCCCGGGCAGGATGACGCGCTCGGCCTTGGCGATGAACTCCGGGTCCCGGCTGATGGCGCAGGGCGCGCCCAGGGAGTTCAGGGCCCGCTCCACGCTGGTCAGATTGCCGGCGTCGTAGTCTATGATGGCGATCACGGGTGCTCTCCTTATGGCCCGCCGGGCTACTTGCCCGGCGCGGCGCTTAAGGAATATATCATACCCTTACACCGTGGCCAGCGCCTCCGGCTCGTGGCCTGCTTCCACCGCCCGGGCGGCGGCGAAGAACATGCGAACCATGACCACGCCGGAAAAAATAGCGGCCAACAGTCCCACTATCATGCAAGCTGCCAGCAAAACGTAAATGACCCCAGCCCACATGCCCGGGCTCGACCTGGTGAAGAGCCCGATCACCATGATTGCGATTGACACCAAAACCATGATGCTGAACGAGGTGGAGGCGGTCAACGAGCCGAGGGCCAACTTCCTCTGGTAGCCGAACAGCTCCGCCGGCCCCTTGAGCACCGCGAAGCCCAGGTAGTAGGCCAGGATCATCATGCCCAGCCCCAGCCCCAGCTGCACCAGCTGAGGCCAGAGCACGAGATGGGCTGGGTTCAGCACCAGCTTCATGGCCGCGTAAACGATGTAACAGACGATCAGCAGGCTTATGCCCTTGTCGAGCTTGGCGCAGCCGAACCACTCATTGAGCAGCATCCGGAATACCACCAGCAAATAAACCGCAATGGCGGTTGAGGCCACCAGGTAGGCCTTGAACCAGGGGGCGTCGGCCGCCCGCGCGGCCGGGCCCAACCCGCCTGGTTTCAGCAGGGTGGCGAACAAAACCGAGGCCAGGGCCATGACCCCCAACAAAACAACCAGCCATCCGGCGGCCCTCAGCTTGCCGGCTGTCAGCCTCATGCGCCCCCCTGGTGAACCGTGATGCCTAGTACTGGTAGAAGCCCCGCTTGGTCTTGCGGCCCAGCCAGCCCAGGTCCACGTATTTACGCAGCAGCGGGCAGGGGCGGTACTTGCTGTCGCCCAGGTCGCGGTGCAGCACCTCCATGATGGCCAGGCAGGTGTCCAGGCCGATGAGGTCGGCCAGGGCCAGGGGGCCCATGGGGTGGGCCATGCCCAGCTTCATGATCTCGTCGATGTCCTCGGGTTTGCCCACGCCCTCCACCACGCAGTAGATGGCCTCGTTGATCATGGGCATGAGGATGCGGTTGGCCACGAAGCCGGGGTAGTCATTGGCCGGCACCGGAATCTTGCCCAGGGCCTTGGACAGGTCCATGACCGCCTTGAAGGTCTCGTCGTCCGTGGCTAGGCCCTTGATCACCTCCACCAGCTTCATCATGGGCACCGGGTTCATGAAGTGCATGCCGATGACCAACTCGGGGCGCTCGGTCACGCCGGCGATCTTGGTGATGCTGATGGAGCTGGTGTTGCTGGCCAGGATCACGCCCGGCCGGCAGATGCCGTCCAGCTTGCGGAAGATGTCGAGCTTCAAGTCCACCCGCTCGGTGGCCGCTTCCACCACCAGGTCGGCCGGGGCCATGTCTTCCAGTTTGGTGGAAGGCACGATGCGCCCCAGGGCCGCGTCCATATCGCCCTTGCTGATCTTGTCCTTCTTCACCAAACGGGCCAGGCTGCCCTCGATGACCTCCAGGCCCCGGTCCACGAACTCCTGGGCGATGTCGTTGAGGATCACCGCGAAGCCGTTCATGGCCGCCACCTGGGCGATGCCTCCGCCCATCTGTCCGGCGCCGATCACGCCGATGGTCTTGATCTCCATGAGCCTTCCTTCCTATTTGGCCGGGCCGCCGGTTTCGCGGCCTGGGTCGTACATTCCTCGGAACCAGTTCACGTAGTACATGGCGCTGGCCACCGCGCCCAGGGCCAGGGCGCTCCAGGCGCACATCCAGGCCAAGGCCAGCAGCCAGGTCCAGCCCGTCCAGGTGGCGATGATCATGAAGCCCAGGCCGCAGGCCAGGCCGAAAGTCTTCACCTTGCCCGCCTGGCTGGGGGTCACCTTGGGCGCGGGCCACACCGGCTGGCGCCTGATCGACTGCCGCAGGATGTGCATGAGGGGGATGAGCACCGCGTGGGCCTCGATGGCCAGGATGGCGATCACCATGGGCCAGCCGATGACCCCGCGCTCCAGCACCACGATGGTGGCGGCCAGGGCCAGGATCTTGTCGCCCAGGGGGTCCAGGAAGGCCCCCAGCTTGGTCACCTGTCCCCGCTGCCGGGCCACGGCCCCGTCCAAGAGGTCGCTCATTCCGGCGGTGAAGCCCAAGAGCACCACCCAGCCCAGGCTGGCCCCGCTCATAGACACCGGCACCATGGCCAGGGCGCAGGCCAGGCGGAAAAAGCTGATGTGGTTGGGAGTGACGGCCTGGGGCACCAGGCGCACCACGCCCGAGGGGCGGCGCGGGGTTGCTTCAGCGGTCAGGGCGGCTTGCGGCGGCAAAGGAGCTTACTCCCCCTGGCTTGGGCCGCGAGGACTTAAGCCAGGCATAACACGGCCTTATACACGGCCCGGACTATAGCGCGGAAGCGGGCGGGGGGCAAGGGCTTAATCCCGGGCCCCGGCCTGCTCCCGGCGGTGCAAGACCAGCTGCAACACGGCCAGGGCCGCCGGGGTCACCCCGGATATGCGCGCCGCCTGGCCCAGGGAGGCGGGGCGCACCTGGCTGAGCTTCTGCTTCACCTCGTGGCTCAGGCCCTCGATGTCCTGGTAGTCCAGGTCCGGTGGCAGGGCCACCGCCTCCTTAGCCCGGAAGCGCTCCACCTGATCCCGCTCGCGCTGCTCATAGCCCGCGTACACCGTCTTGATATGGACCTGCTCGGCCGCGTCGGCCGGCAGGGCGGCCAGCTCCTCCAGGGCCGGGTGCAGGGTGGCCAAGGAGGCCAGGTCCATGCCCGGCCGCCGCAACACGTCCCCGGCCGGATGGGGCCGCCTGAGCGGCGCGCTGCCCAGGGCCTGCAAGCGGTCGTTGGTTTCGCCGGTGGGGTTGAGGCGCACCTCGGCCAGAAGGGCCAGGGCCCGCTCCACCGCGGCCCGCTTGACGCTGAAAGAGGCCCAGCGCGCGTCGTCCACCAGGCCCAGCTCGCGGCCCAGGGGGGTCAGGCGCAGGTCCGCGTTGTCCTCGCGCAGGGTCAGGCGGAACTCGGCCCGCGAGGTGAACATGCGGTAAGGCTCCTTGGTGCCCTTGGTCACCAAGTCGTCGATCAAGACCCCGATGTAGGCCGAGGAGCGGTCCAGCACCAGGGGCTCCTCGCCCCGCGCCCCACGGGCGGCGTTAATGCCCGCCCACAGGCCCTGGGCCCCGGCCTCCTCGTAGCCGCTGGTGCCGTTGATCTGTCCGGCCAGGAACAGCCCGGCCAGGAGCTTGCTCTCCAGCCAGGGGGTCAGTTCGCGGGGATCGGAGTAGTCGTACTCGATGGCATATCCCGGCCGGGCGATCACCGCCCGCTCGCAGCCGGGCAGGGTGCGCACCATCTGGGCCTGCACCTCGGCCGGCAGGCTGGTGGGGATGCCGTTGGGATAGAACAGCGGCGAGTCCAGGCCCTGGGGCTCCAGGAACACCTGGTGCGAATCCTTGTCCGGGAAGCGCACCACCTTGTCTTCCAAAGAGGGGCAATAGCGCGCGCCTACCCCGGTGATCACCCCGGCGTACATGGGCGCCTGGTCCAGGTTGGCTCGGATCAGCTCGTGGGTGGCCTCGGTGGTGTGGCTGAGCCAGCAGGAACGCTGGGGCAACACCGGCTCGCTATTGAGGAAGCTGAACATGCGCGGGTGCGCGTCGCCGGGCTGCTCGGGCAGGCCAGCCAGGTCCAGGCTGTTGGCCTCCAGGCGCGGCGTGGTGCCGGTCTTGAGCCGCCCCAGGCGCAGGCCCAGTTCCCGTAGCTGGTCGCTCAGCGCGTCGGCCGGGGGATCGCCAAAGCGCCCGCCGCGCGACTGGTTCAGGCCCACGTGGATCACCCCGCGCAAAAAGGTGCCCGTGGTGAGCACCACCGCCCGGGCCGCGATCTCCCCTCCCCTGCCCGGCCGGATGCCCGCCACCCGGCCCTGCTCGACCACCAGGCCCTTGACCTCGTCGTCCAGGAGCCAAAGGTTGGGCTGGGCCGCGCAGACTCGGGCCATGCGCGCGGGGTAGCGGTCGATGTCCACCTGGGCCCGGGAGGACCACACCGCCGGGCCCTTGCCCTGGTTGAGCAAACGGAACTGGATGCCCGTGGCGTCGGTGTTCAGGCCCATCTCCCCGCCCAGGGCGTCGATCTCCTTGACCAGATGCCCCTTGGCCAGGCCGCCCACGGCCGGGTTGCAGCTCAGGGCCGCGATGTGCTCCAGGTTGATGGTGGCCAAGAGGCATTTGGCCCCCAGGCGGGCCGCGGCCAGGGCCGCCTCGCAACCGGCGTGGCCCGCGCCCACCACCACCACGTCGAAGCTATGGGGGAATGGCGCGCTCAACTCAGCCCCAGATAGGCGTGGTCCAGCTCATCGGTGGCCAGCACCGCGCCGCTCCGCCACACCGCGCCCATCGGCTCGGCCAGGAAGAGTTCGTGATCACCGGGGCGGGTGCTGGAAAGAATGCGGCAGCACAGCGCTCCCGGGCCCTCGGCCAGGATGGGCAGGCCCAGTTCGCATTCGGCCAGGGCCACGCCCGCGAAGCGCTGCCCGGCTGGGCGGGCCAGGGCGCGGGCCAGGTCCATGTCACCCGAGGGCAACAGGTTTATGGCGAACTTGCCTTGCTCGGCCAGCGTGGGCAACAGGGCGCGATTGTGGCGCACGCCGACCTGAACCAACGGCGGTGCACAACTCACCTGGCTAACCCAGGAGACCAACATGCCCCGGGGCTCATCCAGGCTGCCGGTGGTGAGCAGATACAGACCGTAGACCAGGCCGCCCAAGGCGCCGGCCATGGCGGGCGGCGGGGCGGAAGCGCGCTCGAGCATCACGGGTTGACTCCTCGCGGGCTGAGGCCCACCGACTGCCTGAGGCGCAGCCAGACCAGGCCCAGGTATTCGTAAAAAGCTTCCTCGCTGCCCTTGAGCCCCCCGGCCTGGGGGATGAAGGAATAGAAGCTCAGTCGGTAATCCCGCGTGCGGAAATCGGCCGGCGCGGGCAGCGGTTCCATGCCGTAGGAGCGGAACAGGGCCAGGGAGCGGGGCATGTGGCTGGCCGAGGTGACCAGGGCAAAAGGCCGCCGCCCCAGCAAGGAGCGCAGCTGTTGGGCCTGCTCCTCGGTGTCCCAGGATTTGGTCTCCATGATCATGGCCTTGGGCGGTACCCCCAGGGCCAGGGCCATCTCGCCCATGGCTTGGCCCTCGCTCATTTCGCCGCCAAAGCTGCCGCCGGTGAGCACCAGCTTGGCTCCGGGCATTTGCCGCCAGAGGCGCACCCCCTCCAGAAGGCGCTTGAGGGTGGCCTGGGACAGGCGGTCGGCCCGGCTGGCCGAGCCTTCACTAAAGCCGCCGCTGAGCACCACCACCGCAGCGGCCCCCTGCTGCCTGAGGGCGGCCGGATTGGCGTAGCGGTAATTGCGCAGCTCCAGTTGGTGGAGCAGCAAGGTGCCGGTGATGGGCAGGGAAAGCACCAGCAGCCACAGCCCCCCGGCCAGCATGAGCAGCGGGCCCAGGCGGCGCTGGGGACGCCGCCACCAGATCAGCGCGCCCGCCAGCCAAAGCAGCAGCACCTGACCCACCGGGAACAGCAGCCGGCCGATCACCTTCTTGGCTATGAACAAAACTACGGCCATGCGACTCCTTGCCGCCTCAGGAGCGGCGCCCTAATTATGCCAGGCCGGGCCCGGACGCGAAAGCGGCGGCCATGGCCGCGATCCGGCCCTTGCATCGCCGCGCCGAGGCCCGCAAGCTGTAGGAGAGGAACCCGAAGCCAACCCCTCCTCACGGGAGGCACCCAAGGAGCGCCCATGGACCAGCCCCAGCTGCTAAAGAACATCGCTTTTGCCCAGGCCCTGGATCTGGACGGCCTGGTGGACTACGCCGAGGGCCAGGTGGTCAGCCGCACCCTGGCCCAGAACAACGCGCTCAGCCTGACCCTGTTCGCCTTTGACCAGGGCGAGGGCATCAGCGCCCACACCGTGCCCGCCGACGCCCTGGTGCTGGTGTTCGACGGCACGGCCTCGGTGGAGATCGACGGCAACAAGATGAAGGTGACCGCCGGCCAGGTGGTGGCCATGCCCCAAGGCAAGCCCCACGCCCTCACCGCAGAGGAGCGATTCAAGATGCTCCTGGTGGTGGTGCGCGCCCCGCAACAGCTACAGCTCTAGGGCTTGCCGCCCCGCTTGGCCTGGGCCAAAGCCGAGGCCAAGTGTTTCACCTTTATGCCCGAGCCCCGCTGATCCAAGCCGCCCTCCAGCTGCAACACGCAGCCCGGACAGTCGGTGACCAGGATGTCCGCGCCGGTGGCTTCCACCTGGTCCAGCTTGCGCTTGAGCACCGCCGCCGAGAGCTCGGGGAACTCCAGGGAGAAGGACCCGCCAAAACCGCAGCACACCTCCTCGTCCTCATAGGGCGCGTATTCCAGGCCCGCCTGCTCGATGAGCTCGCGCGGGGCCTGGTGCACCTCCATGCCCCTGCAGAGGTGGCATGGCGCGTGATAGGCCGCCTTTAGCCCAGGGGCGGCATCGCCTTCCAGGCCCACCACGTCTTTCAGGAAGCTGGCGCAGTCGATGACCTTGGCCGCCATGGCCTGGGCGCGGGGCTCCCACACCGGGTCGCCGGCCAGCAGGCGGGGATAGGCGTTCTTCAGGTGGCTGGCGCAGGAAGCGCACAGGGTGAGCACGTAGTCATGGTGCTCCGCGTCCAGGGCCGCGAGGTTCTGCCTGGCCACCTCGCGGGCGGTCTCTTCCTCGCTGGCCATGGCCGCGGGTAGGCCGCAGCAGGTCTGGTCCATGGCGAAGTCGAGCGAGATGGCCTGGCCCTCGAGCAGCTCCAGCAAGGCTTCGCCCTGCTCGGGGTACACGAAGTCCACCAGGCATCCGCCGAAAAAGGCCACCTTGAGCTTGGGCGCGTCCGGGCGCGGGGCCAGCTCGGACCAACGGTCGCGCAGGGGCCGGGCCGCGACCACGGGCAAGGAGCGGAAGCCCTGCTCATCGCCGAAGAAGCTGGGCAAATGGCGGATGAGCCGGCCGCCCTGGGCCAGGGGTTTCTGGGCCAGATAGGCCCGGCGCAGCAAAAAGTGGAACAAGCGGCGGTTGGTCATCACCCGGCGCATGAGCTGGTTCTTGAGCGGCGCGCCTTCCTGCTGGTTCACCCGCCCGGCCACGCCCTTGATGAGCTGAGGCAAATCGATGCCCGCCGGGCAGTTGACCTTGCAGGCCTGACAGTTGAGGCAGTTCTTGGCCAGCTCCCGGGCCGCCTCCACCCCGTGATAGAAGTAGGTCAGCACCAGGCCGATGGCCCCGATGTACACATGGCCGTAGGTGTGGCCCCCCACCTGGCCCCAGATGGGGCACACGTTGGCGCAGGAGCCGCAGCGCACGCAGCGCAGTACCTCGGAGAACACCGGGTCCTGGGACAGGGCCAAACGGCCGTTGTCCAGGAACACGATGTGCAGTTCCTTGCGCCCCGAGGCCGCGGCGGCGCATTCCACCGCGCCGGTGATCCAGGTAACGTAAGTGGCGGCCAGCTGGCCCACCGCGCTGCGGGGCAGCACCTTGAGAATCTTCAAGGCCGTGTTCAGGTCGGGCACCAGCTTTTCCAGGCCAATCAAAGCCACGTGCACCGGCGGCAGGGTGGTCACCAGCCTCGCGTTGCCCTCGTTGGTCACGGTGGCAAAGGTGCCGGTCTCGGCGATGGCGAAGTTGGCCCCGGTGATGCCCAGGTCCGCCGAGAGCATCACCTGCCTGAGCTCCTGGCGGGCCACCTCCACCAGGGAGGCGATGTCCTCGGGGTCCTGCTCCTGGCCGGTGACCTCGCTGAACAGCTCGGCCACCTCGGAGCGCGAAAGATGAATGGCCGGAGCCACCATGTGGCTGGGGCCCTCGCCCCGGAGCTGGATGATCCACTCGCCCAGGTCGGTCTCGGTTACCTTGAGGCCTTGGCCCTCCAGATAAGCGTTGAGATGAATCTCCTCGCTGGTCATGGACTTGGACTTGATGATGCTCCGGGAGCCGGTCTGGGCGGCGATATCGGCGATTATCTCGCGGGCCTGGGCCGCGTCCACGGCCAGGTGCACCTTGGCCCCGGCCGCCTCGGCCGAGGCCTTGAACTGCTCGTACAGCTCGGGCAGATGGGAGATGGCCGCGTCCTTGGCCTGGGCCACGTCTTGGCTGAGGGCGGCGAAGTCCAGGCCCGCGAAGCCCGCCGCGCGCGAGGCGCGGTAGTGTTTTTGGAAACGCTTGAGGGTCTGGCCCAGGAACTCGTTGTCCAGGGCGGCGTGCAGGCGGGCGTGATACTGACGGCGGGAGGCGCGGCTCATGAGGCGTCCTCCAGGAGCAGGATGTGCAGTTGGCGCGGGCCGTGCGCCCCCAGGGTGAGCACCAGTTCGATGTCCCCGGTGCGGCTGGGGCCGGTGATGTTGGCCATGTAGCCCGGCGCGGCGGCCAGGATGGCGGCCATCTCGCTCTCCAGGGCAAAGAGGTCCTCGCGCAGGTTGGCCTTGGGCAGGATTGCCACGTGGGTCTCGGCCAGCATGGAGGCCAGGCGCACCTGCTCGTCATGCGAATCCACGATAATGGTGCCGGTCTCGGCCACGCCCCACTGGGCAGTAGTTAGGCCGGTATGGAAGCGCCCCACCTCGGCGCGCAGGCCGCTGGTTATCAGCTCCACCCCGGCGTGGGCGCAGGCCTCGCCAAGGGCCTGGTGGTGCTCCATTTCCCAGCCGGGCGCGGCCAGGCAGGCCCCGCCTTGGCTCGCGGTGAGCCCGGCGGCGTAGGCAAAGGCCTCGGCCAGGTCGGCCGCCGGCCTGACCACCGCGGCCACCGCCTCGGCCCGCTGGGTGAATCGCGCAATCAGATCGTCCATGATCCCAATGCCTCCAAGGGTCGGTGAGGCCTCAATTTTATCAGATCGCCCGAGTGATTTAATGGTTCACCGGAATCATTGGCAAATCGTGCCGGGCAGCATATATTAGGGAGCGGCCCATCCCCCGCTAAAAAAGCCAAGCCTGGAGCCAGGATGATCGCCCCAGCCCTGCAAAAAGAGTTCGCCCGCCTGGTGGGCGAGGATAACGTCTTCAGCGACGCCTCGGACCTGCTCACCTATTCCTATGACGCGGCCCTGTTGCCCCACCAGTCGCCCGGCCTGGCCGTGCGCCCCACCAGCCTGGAGGCCCTGGGCCAGGTGGTGGCCCTGTGCAACCAGGAGGGCCTGCCGCTGACCATCCGGGGAGCCGGCACCAACCTCAGCGGCGGGGCCATCCCCCGGGGCGAGGGCGTGGTGGTGGTGACCACCGCCCTGAACCGCATCGTGGAGATAAACCCGGCGGACATGTACGCGGTGGTGGAACCGGGGGTGATCAACCAGAAGTTATTCGACGCGGCCATGGCCCAGGGGCTTTTCTACCCCCCCGATCCGGGCAGCCAGGCGGTGAGCACCCTGGGCGGCAACGTGGCCGAGAACTCCGGCGGGCTGCGCGGCCTCAAGTACGGGGTCACCCGCGACTACGTGATGGGCCTTAGCTTCTTCGACACCGAGGGGCAGCTGGTCAAGACCGGCTCGCGCACCGTGAAATGCGCCACGGCCTACAACCTGGCCGGGCTCATGGTGGGCTCCGAGGGCACCTTGGGGGTGTTCGGCGAGATCACCCTTAAGCTGATCCCCCCTCCCCAGGCCAGCCGGGCCCTGCTGGCAGTCTACGACTCCATGGAGCCGGCCAGCCAGACCGTGGCCGAGATCATCGCGGCCAAGATCGTGCCCGCCACCCTGGAGTTCCTGGACAACTTCACCATCCGCACGGTGGAGGATTTCTCCGGGGCCGGCCTGCCGGTGGAGGCGGCGGCCATGCTGCTCATAGAGGTGGACGGCCATCCGGCCCAGGTAGCCGACGAAGCGGCCAAGGTGGAACAAATCTGCCGCGCCCAGGGGGCCACCGAGGTGCGCCCGGCCCGGGACGCGGCGGAGCGCGACCGTATCTGGACCGCGCGGCGCTCGGCCATCCCCGCCCTGGCCCGGCTAAAGCCCTCGGTGGTGTTGGAAGACGCCACGGTGCCCCGCAGCCAGGTGCCCGCCCTGGTGCGCTTCATCCGGGGCCTGGCCCAAAAGCACGACCTGACCATCGGCACCTTCGGCCACGCCGGGGACGGCAACCTGCACCCCACCATCGTCTTTGACCAGCGCGACGACGCCCAGTTCGCCCGGGTGCGGGCCGCGGTGGAGGAGCTGTTCGACAAGGCCCTGGAGCTGGGCGGCACCCTGAGCGGCGAACACGGCCTGGGCCTGACCAAGACCCGCTTCCTGGTCAAGGAGGTGGGCTCGGCCACGGTGGAGTGGTCGCGGCGGCTCAAACGGGCCATGGACCCCAAGGGCATCCTTAACCCCGGCAAGATCGTGGAGGAAGCGTAATGGCCGGCGTGGCCCAATTGGCCCGGTTGTTGGGCGAGCTGGAGGAACAACTCCTGGCCTGCATGCGCTGCGGCTTTTGCCAAAGCGTGTGCCCCCTGTACAACCAGACCGGCCGCGAGGCCGACGTGGCGAGGGGCAAACTGGCCCTATTGGATGGCCTGGCCGCCGAGATATTAAAGGACCCCCACGCGGTGCAGGAGCGCCTGGAGCGCTGCCTGCTCTGCGGCTCCTGCGCGGCCAACTGCCCCTCCGGGGTCAAGGTGCTGGATATCTTCCTGAAGGCCCGGGCTATCCTCAGCGGCTATCTGGGTCTGCCCCCGGCCAAGAAGCTGGTGTTTCGCCAGCTGCTGGCCCGGCCCGCCCTGTTCAATCGCCTGCTCAGCCTGGCCCCTCGCTTCGAGCGGGTCTTCGCCTCGCCGGTGGACGATCTGTTGGACACCTCCTGCGCCCGTTTCTTTCCACCCCTGGGCGAGCGCCACTTCAAGCGCCTGGCCCGGGTGCCCCTGCACCGCACCATCCCCGAGCGCCACAGCGCGCCGGGAGCCTCGGGCATCAGGGTGGGCTTTTTCACCGGCTGCCTCATCGACAAGCTCTACCCATCCGTGGGCCAGGCCGCGCTAAAGGTGCTGGAGCATCACGGCGTGGGCGTGGAGATGCCCGCGAGCCAAGGTTGCTGCGGCATCCCGGCTCTCTCGGCCGGAGACAGCGAGACCTTTACCAAGCTCCTGGCCTACAGCCTGGACCGCTTCGACCCGGAGAAGATCGACTATCTGGTGACCGCCTGCGCCACCTGCGCCAGCACCATCGCCAAGATGTGGCCCCTGATGAGCGGGGGCCTGGACGCGGCGGGCCAGGCCAAGGCCGCCGCCCTGGCCGCCAAGACCCGCGACCTGGGGCAGATGCTGGTGCAGACCGGCCTGATCAGCGGCGAAGCGCCCGCCCCGGCCGAGGGGGCCAAGACCGTCACCTATCACGACCCCTGCCACCTGAAAAAATCCCTGGGCGTGTCCGCCGAACCACGGCGGCTCATCGCGGCCAATCCCAACTGGCGGCTGGTGGAGATGAGCGAGAGCGACTGGTGCTGCGGCCTGGGAGGCAGCTTCAGCATCCAGCACTATGATCTCTCCAAGCAGATCGGCGGGCGCAAGCGGGAGCACATCGAGCAGAGCGGGGCCGCGGCCGTGGCCACCGGCTGCCCGGCCTGCATGCTCCAGATCAGCGACATGCTCTCCCAGGCCAAGGACCAAATCGCGGTCAAGCACGCCATCGAGATCTACGCCGAGAGCTTGTAGGGAGCCGGAAGTAACACGTTTTGACAAGCAAACGGCCGGTGACCCCGAGGGGCCGCCGGCCGTGGTTTTTTCTTTTGCCTAACCGCTAGCTCTTCAGCTCTGCCAAGTCGGCGTAAAGCTCCAGGGCCTCGGGGTTGCTCAGGGCGTCCTTGTTCTTCACCGGCAGGCCGTGAATCACGTTGCGCACCGCCAGCTCCACCTTCTTGCCGCTGATGGTGTAGGGGATGTCGGCGATGGGGATCACCTTGGCCGGCACGTGGCGCGGAGTGCAGTTGGTGCGGACCAGGGTCTTGATGCGCTTGACTAGGTCGTCGTCAAAGTCCACCCCCGGATTGAGCCGCACGAACAGGATCACCCGCACATCGTTGTCCCAGTCCTGGCCGATGACCAGGCTGTCGGCGATCTCGTCCATGTTCTCCACTTGGCGGTAGATCTCGGCCGTGCCGATGCGCACCCCGCCGGGGTTGAGCGTGGCGTCGGAGCGGCCGTACATCACCACCCCGCCCTCGGCGGTCACCTCGCAGAAGTCGCCATGGAACCAAACGTTGGGATACACCGCAAAGTAGGCGTCGTGGTATTTGGTGCCGTCCGGGTCGTTCCAGAAGCCCACGGGCATGGTGGGCCAGGGCTTGACGCAGACCAGCTCGCCCTTCTCACCCACCACCGGCTTGCCATAATCGTCCCAGGCCTCCACGGCCATGCCCAGCTCGCGCACCTGGAGCTGGCCGGCGTACACCGGGCCGATGGGGTTGCCCCCGGCGAAACAGCCCACCAAGTCCGAGCCGCCGCTGATGGAGGACAGGCACAGGTCCTGTTTGATATCGCGGTAGGCGTAGTGGAAGCTCTCGATGCTCAGGGGCGAGCCGGTGGAGAGCACCGCCTTGAGCTGGCTCAGGTCGAACTGCTCGCCCGGCTTGAGGCCCTCGTTCTCGATGGCCGCCAGATAGCGGGCGCTGGTGCCGAAGATGGTGATCTTCTCCTCGGCCGCATACCGCCAGAGCACATCCGGGCCGGGGTAGAAGGGCGAGCCGTCGAAAAGCATCAGGGTGGCCCCCAGGGCCAGGGAGCTGACCAGCCAGTTCCACATCATCCAGCCGCAGGTGGTGAAGTAGAAGATGCGGTCCTCGCGTTTGAGGTCGCAGTGCAGGCTCAGCTCCTTGAGGTGCTGCAAGAGCACGTTGCCCGCGCCGTGCACCATGCACTTGGGCACTCCGGTGGTGCCCGAGGAGTAGAGGATGTACAGGGGGTGATCCGGCGGGAGCTGGGCGAACTCCATATCCGGGGCTTCGCGCTTGGTCAGCTCGGTGAACAGCACCGCGCCGGGCACCTCGTCCAGGTCCGGGTCTCGCCGGGTGAAGGGAACCACCACCACCTGCTCGATGCTGTCGATCTCGGACTTGACGTGGGCCACCCGGGCCAGGGAGTCGAAGGTCTTGCCGTTGTAGTAGTAGCCGTCCGCAGTGAACAGCACCTTGGGCCGCACCTGGCCGAAGCGGTCCATCACCCCCCGGAAGCCGAAGTCCGGGCTGCACGAGGACCAGGTGGCCCCCAGGCTGGCCGTGGCCAGCATGGCCACGATGGTCTCGGGGATGTTGGGCATGAAGCCCACCACCCGATCGCCCACCGTGACCCCCATCTCCCGAAGGGCGGCGGCCAGCGAGGCGGTCTGGGCATACAGCTCGGCGTAGGTCAGGGAGTGCTGGTAGCCGGTTTCCGAGCGGAAGATTATGGCGGTTTGCTTGTCGCGGAAGCGCAAGAGGTTCTCGGCGAAGTTGAGCCGCGCACCGGGGTACCACTTGGCCCCTGGCATCTGGTCCGAATCGGCCACCACCTGGTCGTAGGGCCGGCTGTGGATCACCTCGAAGAACTCCCAGACCGCTCCATGAAAGGCTTCCAGCTCACTGAGCGACCACTCATAGAGCTCGGGGTATCCGCTGAAAGAGGTGCCGTACTTGCCGTTGACAAAGCTGATGAACCGGGTGAGGTTGGCGTCGGCGATCCTGGCGGGCGATGGCTTCCACAACATCTCGGCCATTAAACGAGCTCCCCTTTTAAAGCGGGGCGGGCCCATGCCCCGCCCTTCCGGCTTGTAGGCATCATGCCGGGACTGGCTATCAGTAGCCCAACTCCGTGGTGACGAGTTGGTTGTCCACCGCGCTCACGCCGGGATGGGCCAGCGCGATGTCCTCGGCGTGCTTGCGCGCTTGCTTGTCCTGCACCGCGCCCTGAAGGACCAGGCGGCCGCCCCCCTGGTTGAGCACCTCCACCTCGCGCACCGGCACAGTGACCACTTTTTTCTTGATGGCCGCTTCCACGGCCTTGGCCAAGGCCAGGCCGGCGTAGGCGGTCTTTTGCTCCGGGCCCACCGGCCCGGCGGCCTCGGCGGCCAGGCAGATAAGCTTGCTCACCAGCTCCACGCCCAGGTCCTTGGTGTTGAGCACCATGTCATATAAAGACCAATCGCTCAAGTCTTTATGGAAGATGCTCTCGATCAGGGCCCGGCGCTGGCGGTCATGACGGCCTAGGAAGCTGGCCGCGTCGTCCAGGCTGAAGCCCTGGCGCTGGGACAGGCGCTCCACCCTGAGCTGGCGCGGGGCCACCACCCGGACCCGCAGCACCTTGGGGTCGTCGGCCATGACGATCTGCGCGCCCCGGCCCAGGATCACCGCGTCGCCCAGGGCGGCCTCGGTGTAGACCAGCGAGGCGAACAGGCTGGTGTTGGCCGGGTGGCGCATGAAGAGGCGCTCGAAGAACCCGGCGGGTTTCTCGGTCTCGAAGGCTCGGCACTCCTTGGCGAAATCCTCGTCGCACTCCTGGGCCTTGGCATGGAAATGATCCCCGCCCACCAGGCGGGCCCCCAAGTCGCGGCACACCTGCTGGGCGATCTCGTCGCCCCAGCTACCGATTTGGCGGGAAATGGTAACTATGGCCATGAAGCTCCTCCTTGCATTTAGGGCGCACTCCCCGGAGTTGTCGTCGCGCCCCCCCTCAAGGCCGTCACCGGTGGCGCTACCAAGCCATGATAGCAAAACCGCGCACTTTTGGGGGCCGAAGCCGAGCCCCCCGCCGGGGCTTGGGGTCTGGCTTAGGATGTGCTAATTTGCCATCAGGGGGAGTTATAGATTACCGCCATCCATTTTGTTGCTGGAGGAGTCCCAATGGATCTGATGGAAGCCATCCGCGAACGTCGCAGCATACGCAAATATGAGGACAAGCCCATCCCCCAGGAGGTGGTGGACCAGCTCATGGAGGCGGTGATGTGGTCGCCTTCCTGGGCCAACACCCAGTGCTGGGAGCTGGTGAAGGTGGACGACCCCGCCGTGCGCGAGGCCTTGCAGGCCAGCATGGGCAAGGGCAACCCGGCCACCAAGGCCATTGTGAGCGCTCCGCTGCTGTTCGTGATCTGCGCCCGCAAGGAGGCCTCGGGCTACTACAACGGCGTGGTGACCACCAAGCACGGCGATTGGATGCTCTTTGACCTGGGCATCGCCTGCCAAAACCTGTGCCTGGCCGGCCATGGCCTGGGCCTGGGCTCGGTGGTGGTGGGCATGTTCGATCACGACGCCGCGGGCAGGGCGGTCAAGATGCCCGAGGGGTACGAGCTGGTGGCCATTGTGCCCATGGGTTACCCCGCCCAGCAGGTGAAGGCTCCCAAGCGCCGGCCGCCCGAGGAGTTCCTGACAGTGGACCATTTTTAGGCGCTCTGCTTTATAATTTAGCCAGAACGACATAACCGCAACGCCCCGCGTCCGGCGGGGCCTTTCCGGAAAGGCCAAAGCCATGTCCGCCGACTATGCCCGGGATTTCGCCCAGGCGCTCTCCATAGGGCGTCCGCCCAACATCACCCGCCTGTTCCCCAACTCCAAGGCCCTCCTGGTGAGCGGCAAGGTCATCGACCGGGCCCTCCTGGCCAAGGGCAAGGCCATGACCATCGCGGCCAACGGGCGCAACCACTTCGTGATCCGGGGAGCCTTGCGGGCGGCGCAAAAGGCCAACGCCTGCCTGATCCTGGAGATCGCCAAGAGCGAGGGCGGGCGAAGCGCCTACTGCGCGGTGAACTACTGGAACCTGGCCCGCCAGGCCGACCAGGTGATCAACGAGCTGGGCATCACCGTGCCAGTGGCCATCCACGCCGACCACTACGGCATCAAGGGCGACCAGGACGTGGCCGAGGCCAAGGTGGAGATACCCTCCATGTTCGAGGCGGGCATCACCTCCATCGCGGTGGACGCCTCCCACCTGCCCGACGACCAGAACCTCCTGGCCAGCCTGGAGATCAACCAGTACATCCCGGCCTGGGCCTGCCTGGAAACCGAGGTGGGCGAGATCAAGGGCAACGAGGGGCTCTCCACCCCGGAGGACGCCCTGTTCCTCATCCAGGGGCTCAACGCCCACGGCATCTTCCCTGACTGGATCGCCCTGAACAACGGCACGGCCCATGGCATCCAGACCTCGGACCAGGGCATCCAGGTGGAGCTGACCGCCGAGGTCCACAAGGCTTTGGCCCCCTACAAGGTCTCGGGCGCCCAGCACGGCACCAGCGGCAACACCTCCGAGCGCCTGCGGCGCATCGCCCAGGAGACCCAAACCACCAAGGCCAACGTGGCCACCGCGCTCCAGATGATCTCCTGGGGGGTGAAGGTCAACGAATTCGGCAACGCCGAGCTGGACGAAAACGGCGACTTCATCAAGTTGCCCGGCCAGGGCGTCAGCGATGAGATGTGGGCCGAGATGCAGGCCTACGCCGCGGACAAGGGCTGGAAGAGCGGCAACTACAAGAAGCTCAACCTGCCATTCGAGAACAAACTCTTGGCCCAGCCCGCCTCGGTGCGCGCCCGCATGGTCCAGGCGGTGGAGGACTTCGTCTACGAGCTGTTGACCAAAGTGTTCAACGCCCAGGACACCGCGCCCCTGGGGGTGGAGGCCATCCTGAAGGCCGGCGGCTACGACCTGGGCCCCAAGGGCCAGCAAATGGAAGATCCGGCCCAGTGGACCCCGGAGCTGATCCACGCCAAGGCCCAGAACCTGGACAGCGACAAGGGCCCGGCCGGCGACTTCGACGACTAGGCCCGCGCCCCGCGCTAGCATCGTCCCGCCGGGAGCTCTTCCCGGCGGGACGCTTTTTTCCTCGGCCCGGCGGACGGACAAAAAATTTCTCGAAGGCGCGGGCAAGGCTTGGCCGGGCACAGCCAGAAGCCGGAAGACAAGGCGCCGGCAAGCGACGGACGGAGATTTAGCCCGTCCTGCAGCGAGTCCGGAGCGCGGCCCGGCAACGCCGTATTCCGGATTCTGGCGAAGCCCCGTGTTGACAGGTTTGGGAGCCGGGGCCATAATAACTATTCCGGTTCGGCATGGGCCCATAGCTCAGTTGGTAGAGCCTCCGGCTCATAACCGGATAGTCCCTGGTTCGAGGCCAGGTGGGCCCACCAAATCTTTAGCGGGAGAGCACCTTATGACCGCGTGGTTCTTGCCCGGGCATCGAGCCGGGGCGGGAAAACGCTCCATCGTGAAGGGCTCTGCAACGGGCGCCCCCGATCAAGGGGTGCCCGCTTTATTGGGTTTATGAGCAAGCAAAGCGCACAAGCCACTGTCGGCCAGGTAATGCAGTTGATGGAGCAGTGGGCTCCGGCATCGGCGGCCGAGGAGTGGGACCGGGTGGGCCTTCAGGTGGGCCGCCCCGCCGCTCCGGCCGAGCGCATCTGGACCGCCCTGGAGCTGGACGACACCTGCCTGGACGCGGCCTTGGCCGCCGGGGTGCAGATGCTCCTGGTGCACCACCCGCCCATCTTCAAGCCGCTGGGCTCCCTGCGCGGCGACCGCCCGGAAGCCGCCCGCCTGATCAAAGCCGCGGCCGCGGACATGGCCATCTTCGCCGCCCACACCAACCTTGACTCCGCCCCCGGCGGAGTCAACGACGTTTTGGGGAGGCGTTTGGGCCTCACCGGCCTGGCGCCCCTTACCCCTGGGCGTTCCGGCGGCCTGATCAAGCTGGTGGTGTTCACCCCGGCTGAGGCCTTGGACCAGGTATCGGCCGCGCTGTTCGCCAGCGGGGCGGGCCGGGTGGGCGACTACAGCGAATGCTCCTTTGCCGGCTTGGGAGTGGGGGCCTATCGCGTGCCCCCCGATGGCAAGCCCTATGTGGGAAGCCCGGGCCAAAGGGAGATGTTGGAGGAGTTGCGCCTGGAGGTGCTCATCCCCGCTTCCGCCGCGCCCCGGGCCTTGGCCGCCCTGAGCCAGGCCCACCCTTACGAAGAACCGGCCGTGGATCTGTATCCCCTGGAGCAGTCCCCGGCTGGTTTTGGTTTGGGCCGGGTGGGTGAGCTGGCCGCGCCGGTGGAGGCCGGGGCCTTTGCCCGCCGCGCGGCGGCGGAGCTGAAGGCGGGCTGGGCCCATATGGGCGGCGCGCCGCCCCAGAGAATTTCACGGGTGGCCGTGGTGGGGGGCTCGGGCGGCGACATGCTGCCCGCCGCCGCCGCCAGGGGCGCCCAACTGCTTATAACCGGCGAGGCCCCGCACCACGCCGCCCAGCAAGCGGCCGATCTGGGCCTGGGCATCCTGTGCCTGGGGCACTACCAGACCGAGGTGGTGATCGTGGAGCCCTGGGCCGCGCGCCTGGGCCGCGAGCTTAGCGGGCTTGGCCTCGACTGCACCGTTGAACCGTACACCGGAGGGGTGGACCCCTGGCATCCGGTTGTCCATAAGGAGGAATAACCTTGCTCGAGCAGCTCCGTCTTTTGGTAAGGCTGCAAGCCACCGACAAAACCATGTTCGACCTGAGCCAAGAGCGGGACGCCATCCCCGCCCGCCTGGCCGAGCTCACCCGAGGCGAGGAGACTCTGGGCGCCGAGCTGGCCCGCGAGCAGGCCCAGCTGGACGAGCTGCTGGGGCGGCGCGCCGCCCTGGAAGAGATCGCCGACAACATCCGCACCCGCCTGCGCCGGGCCGAGAACCGCCTCATGGGCTCCAAGACCCCCAAGGAGTATCAGGCGGCCAACGCGGAGATCGACGACAACAAGGACGCGCTCAAGGACAACGACAATCAGCTCCTGGAGCTGATGGAGTTTGTGGAAGCCCTGGAGCAGAAGGTGGCCGGTCTGAGCGAGCGCCTGAGCGCGCTCAGCGCCGCCTCCAAGGACGAGCGGGCCCAGCTGGAGGAGCGCTACCTCAGCCTGGAGGCCGAGGTGCGCCGCCTGGAGGCCAAGCGCGGCAAGCTGACCGGCGACGTGGACTCCAAGCTGATGAAGGACTACGACTTCATCCGCCAGGCCCGCGACGGCATCGCCATCGCCGCGGTGAGCGAGGGCAGCTGCAACGCCTGCCACATGGGCATCCCGCCGCAGCAGTTCAACGAGTTGCAGCGCATGGACAAGATCATGACCTGCCCCTCCTGCCGCCGGCTCATCTACTGGGCCGACGCCCCGGGTTTCGAAACGGACGAGGCCAAGGCCAAGAAGGCCGAGGCCGCGGAGGCGGAGGCCGAATGAGCCCCGAGGCGCTCTCGCTGACCCTGCAAGCCGACGGCGGGTCCCGGGGCAATCCCGGCCCGGCCGGCTCCGGGGCGGTGCTCTACGACAACCAAGGCAACGAGGTGGCCGCGCTGAGCCGCTATTTGGGCGTGGCCACCAACAACGAGGCCGAGTACCAGGGCCTGATCATGGGCCTGGAAGAGGCCAAGCGCCTGGGAGCCAGCGAGCTTAACATCAAGCTGGACTCCGAGCTGATCGTCCGCCAGATCGAGGGGCGCTACAAGGTCAAGGCCCCGGGCCTCAAGCCGCTGTTCGCCAAAGCCAAGGGCCTGTTGCAATCCTTCGCCAAAGTGAGCATCTTACACGTACCTAGGGCCCAGAACGCCCGCGCCGACCAGTTGGCCAACCTGGCCATGGACCGGCGCGCCTAGGGCGCTTGGGTTATACTTCCTAGTACCGGAGCGGAGCCGGCCGGATGGCCGCCGGCCCTAACTTTAGGGCGGGAGGAAAGTCCGGGCACCGCAGGGCAGGGTGCTGGCTAACGGCCAGGGGGGGCGACCCCACGGAAAGTGCCACAGAGAAAAGACCGCCTCCGCTTGTTAAGCGGCGGTAAGGGTGAAACGGCGAGGTAAGAGCTCACCGCTGGGGCGGCGACGTCCCAGGCACGGCAAACCCCACCCGGTGCAAGACCAAATAGGGGAGCGACACGAGGGCGGCCCGCCCCATGCTCCCGGGTAGGTCGCTGGAGGCGGCGGGCAACCGCCGCCCTAGATGAATGGTCATCGTCCGGCCTTTTTGGCTGGGAACAGAACCCGGCTTACACGCCGGCTCCGCTCCGGTTCTTCCCTCACCTTGGCGAGGTGCGCGCCTTGAACCGTCCCCTGGTGGCCATAGGCCGGCGACTGGCCCGCTTCCCCCAGATCACCACCCTGGGGCCGCGCCCCAACCTGGACGACTATTCCCCCGCAGAGCTGGAGCTGATCCGCGCGGCGGATACGATCTATTACCCCACCGCCGCCCTGGCCCCCCAGTTGGCGGCTCTGGGCAAGCGTCTGTTTCCCTCCCTGGCTTGCCATCTGCTGGAGGGCGACAAGATCAAGCAGACCACCCTGTTCAAGCTGCTGGGCCTGCCTCATCCCCGCACCCGGGTGTTTTATGGCAAGCAGAGCCGGGGCATTCTGGATCACTTCAGCTTCCCCTTTATCGCCAAGCAACCCCGGGCGTCCTCCCAGGGGCGCGGCGTGTATCTCATCGAGAACCAGGCCCAGCTGGAGGCATACCTTGCCGAGAACAAGGTGGCCTATATCCAGGAGCGCCTGCCCATTGACCGCGACCTGCGGGTGGTGGTGATCGGCTATGAGCCGGTGTGCGCCTACTGGCGGCTGCCGCCCGAGGGCGAGTGGCGCTCCAACGTGGCCCGGGGCGCCTCGGTGAGCTTTGACGACGTGCCCCCGGCGGCGGTGGAGCTGGCCGTGCGCGCGGCGCGGGCCGGGGGCCTGGACGAAGCGGGCTTTGACGTGGCCGTGGTTTCGGGTGAGCCGCTGCTGCTAGAATTTAACGTGATGTACGGACGCCGGGGACCGGCCCTGGCGGGCATCGACGTAGTTGAGTATGTGGCCCGGGAGATTCTGGCCGGGCGCCTGCCTTGCCCAAGGAGCGAGCCATGAGCCGCTGGATGCAGATACGGGTGCACGTGGACCCGGTGTACAAGAAGAGCTTCGCCAAGGAGTTCCCCAAGCTCTATCGGGTGGTGACCGGTCTGGACAACAGCCTGATGGACACCAACCCCACCTTCATGGACCTGGTGCCCCTGGTGGTGCGTCTGAGCCACGAGCATGAGCTGGAGCCCGGGCTCTCCAGGGCCATCGAGCACTACGGCCCCAAGATCGTGGAGCTGCACCAGAAGATCACCGAGGCCATCGGCGGCTGGAAGCTCTCCGAGGCCGAGACCCTGCTCTACGAGCTGGAGGATCTGTTCGTGGCGTTCGAGAAGGAGCTGGGCTAGGGAGATAAAGAAGCGGATAAGGCCCAGGCAACGCCCTGCCCTGCCCCGGCACTATCGCCTCATCAAAAGCGGCCGTTTCGTTACCAGGCCCCCGCGCGCCAACCGCCGGGGGCCGCGATGTCTGGGCGGAGCGCATCGTCCCGATGACCCGTCCCGGTCCCGCCGCCGTCGGGGCTAGGCAACGTTATCTCCCGGCTCTCCGCCCGCTTTCTTTTTTTCCAAACCTCTTTATCAGCCCCCTCCGCAAGCAGCCCCCCCGCGCACCTAGCGCTGGAGGCCGCATCGTTTAGGGCGGCCACGCTTGCCTATCCCCTTTCCCATTATTCCCAACTCTCTTTTCTCTTCCCCCCCAAAGCAAACGGAGGGAAGCAACGCTCCCCTCCGTCAAGATCGGAGAATTATGTCGGCCGCGGCTTAGAAGGCCCAGGCCACGCCGAACTGCACCTGGTTGGAGGTCACGCCGTGGTTGCGATCATCCAAGCCCGCGTTGGAGATGTGGCGCAAACGGTAGCCGACCTCCAGGCTCATGTTGTTCTTGAGCGGGAAGCGCAGACCCACCCCGCCGTAGGACAGGAAGTTGAAGCCGATGCCCAGCTCCTGGATGTCCAGGCTGTTGTAGGAGGGGCCGATGCCGCCTTCGATGTAGGGCTGCACCGCCATTTTGCCCACGTACAGGCGCAGGGCCGGGATGATGCCCACCTCCACGCCATTGCCGTAATCCCAGAAAGCACCGAACAGGCCCTCCACCCGGAAGTCCAGGCGGATGTCGGAGTTGTTCACCAGGGGCATGGCCACGTGGCCGATCACACCGGCCTCGTAGAGGTCCGCGTTGTCGATGTCCATGCTCAGGTTGCCGAAGGCGGTGAGGCCCCATTCCTGGAAACGCAGGCCGTCGGCCTGGGCCGGCACGGCCAGGCCCACAAGAAGCAGTACCATCAGGGGCATGATCAGGCGTAAACGTTTATGCACGGTTTCCTCCCGGATACCCATTGGGGTTCAGTGTCATGAAACCGCCCCGGGGCCGTAGCCGCCACAGGCGCACTGCCCAAAATATTGCCGATAAAATCGCTTCGGTGTCAAGTATACAACGCTGGGGCGTGGGTTTGACTTTGGGCCGGGATTAGCGTATCTCTAAGCGGTAATTGAAGTTCACCCGCCTGAATGCAGACGAGGAGACCTCGATGACTGAGGCGCACCTGGAAGAGAACCCCCAAAACATAACCTCGGCCGAGATGGTGGTGGCCATCCCCTCCTACCGGGAGGCCAAGCTTATCGCTTATCCCACCACCCAGGCGGCCCAAGGGCTCAAACGCTACTTTGGCGACAAGAGCTGTGTAATCATCAACTGCGATAACAATTCCGATGACGGCACCAAGGAGGCCTTTTTCGAGGCCGACACCGAGGACGTGCCCCAGATCTACCTCTCCACTCCACCGGGGGTGAGAGGCAAGGGCAACAACTTCCAAAACCTGTTCCGCAAAGTGGTGGAGCTGGGCGCCCAGGCGGTGGTGGTGGTGGACGCGGACCTCAAGTCCATCACCCCCCAGTGGATCCGCCACCTGGGCGAGCCCCTGTTCAACGACTTCGGCTACGTGGCGCCCCTGTACGTGCGCCACAAGTACGACGGCACCATCACCAACGCCATCGCCTATCCCTTCACCCGCGCCCTGTACGGCCGCCGGGTGCGCCAGCCCATCGGCGGAGACTTCGGTTTCTCCGGCGACCTGGCCCGGGTCTACCTGGCCAGTCCCACCTGGTCCGAGGCGGTGAGCCAGTTCGGCATCGACATCTGGATGACCACCCTGGCCATGAACAACAACGTGCCCATCTGTCAGGCCTTCATGGGCCGGCCCAAGATCCACAAGCCCAAGGATCCGGGCAGCGACCTGGGCCCCATGTTCAGCCAGGTGGTGGGCACCATCTTCGACCTGATGCGCCACAGCGCGGGCTACTGGATGCGGGTGAAGTGGTCCAAGCCCACCTCCATCTACGGCTTCGGCCTGGGCGAGGTGGAGATGCCGCCCCCGGTGAAGGTGACCCAGGAGAAGCTGGCCGAGAACTTCCGGGAGGGCATGGGCAAGTATCGTGACGCCTGGCAGGAGATTCTCACCGAGCCCATCTTCGCCAAGGTGGAGGAGGTGGCCGGGCTGCCCGAGGACATGTTCGATTTCCCCACCCAGACCTGGGCCAAGCTACTGTTCGATTACGCGGTGGCCTATAATAAAGGGGTAATGGACAGCCAGGCCCTGCTGGATTCGCTGATTCCGCTGTATTTCGGCAAGACGCTCTCCTATGTGCGCAAGACCGAGCGGATGAGCGTTCAGCAGGCCGAGGAGTACATTGAGACTGAATGCATGGTCTTCGAGGAGACCAAGCCCTACCTGGTGGATCACTGGGTGGCCTAGCGATCGTAAGAGGTGATCATGGCCAAGATACTGATCGTTGACGACGAAGAACACATCCGATTCCTGTACTCCGAGGAGCTGGCCGACGAAGGCTACGAGGTGATCACCGCGGACAGCGGGTATCAGCTTCTGGAGCGCATTGAACAGGAGAAACCGGACCTGGTGGTCTTGGACATCAAGATGGTGGACTACAACGGGCTGGACCTGTTGCAGGACATCCGCAACAAGTACTACGACCTGCCGGTTATCCTCTGCACCGCCTACGACACCTTCAAGGAGGACATGAAGTCCATCGCGGCGGACTTCTACGTGATCAAGTCCTTCGACCTCACCGAGCTGAAGAACAAGATCAAGATGGCCCTGGAGACCAAACTCCCCGAGGAATAAGCCGCACCCAAGCCCGAAACATGGCCGCGCCCCCTGGTGATTTCCGGGGGGCGCGGTTCTTTGTTTGGCAAAGAAAAAGCTAGTGGGTTACGGTGTCCACCCCCAGCTCGCCCTTGAGCCAGGCCTCGATCTCCGGGGTGAGGCCGTAGAGGCCCTTGTGCCCGTTCCAGTACTCCTGGAAGCGCTGCTTGAGCTCCTCGGGCAGCTCGATCACGGCCAGCTCGTCCACCCCGGCGGTGTCGCGGCGCAAGAAGTGCAGCACCGGGCCGTCCTCCCAGGAGTAGACCACGAAGTAGTAGGCCTCCTGCTCGGGGCTGCGCACCATGCGGCCCAGGTGATCCCAGCCGTTGCCCCACTCAAGGTATTGCGACACGGCCAGCTCGGGGGTCATTTCCCAATCGATCTCATTGACCAAGCGCTGATCAGCGCGGATTTCCTGCAAGGTCAACACGGCAACCTCCATTAGCATTAGTAACTATTCCTGAATATATTGTAAGGCCGTGGGCCCGGAAAGCAAGCCCAATCAGAACGCGGATTGTTTGGCTGGAATTACAGTTGTTTGCGGGCCGGGCCGCCTATTGCTTGACGTGGGTGAACATCAGCACCCCGAACAGGCCGAAAATTAGGTTGGGCAGCCAGGCGGCCAGCACCGGCGGCAAGACCCCGTCGTAGCCGAAGATGGATTTGCAATAGCTGAAGCCCACCCAATAGAACAGGGCCACGCCCAGGCCGATGATCACCGCCGCGGGCAAAAAGCGCCCCTTTTCCTTGAACAAGGCCAGGGGTATGCCGATCAGGGCCATGATCAGGCACACGAAGGGGAAGGATAGCTTGGCTTGCAAATCCACCCGCTGCCGGAGCGGGTCGAAGCCCTTGGCTTCCACCTTGGCCACGTAGCGGGCCAGCTCGCCCAGGCTCATCTCCTCGGAGGGCTTGGCCAGGCGGTTGAAGTCGCCGGGCTTCTCGGGCAGGGACATTTCGAGCTGTTTGAATATCTGGGTGCCGTAGCCCCCGCCGGGCACCCGCTTCTGATAGAGCCCGTCGAAGAAGATCCACTTGCCGCCCAAATAGCGGGCCCGCTTGGCGTCGATGCGCTCACTGAGCACGAAATCCGGGCCGAAGCGGTAGAGGCTCACGTCGGACAGGCTCTGGCTGTCAGGCTGGTAGAAGCCCACCTGGTAGATGGAGCCCGTGCCTTTGTACCAGAAGCGCTCCTTTTGATAGAGCTTGCCCGGCTGCTTCTCCACCCGCACGTTCCAGATGAAGTTGGTGCGGGTCTTGGTGATGGGCAGCACCACCTCGTTGATCAGGGCCACGGTAAGGGCCAACACCAGGGACAAGAGCACGATGGGCAGGGTGAAGCGGAACATGCTGATGCCGCTGGACTTGACCGCCACGATCTCGTTCTTCTTGGCCATGAGCCCCAGGGAGAGCACCGAGGCCATGAGGATGGCCATGGGGATCATCAAGGCGGTGATCTCCGGCACCTGCAAGATGAAGTAGCTCATCATGGTGGAGGTGGGCACGCCCGCCTCCAGGAAGTTGTCCACCTTTTCGATGAAGTCGAACAGGGTGAAGATGGCCACGAAGCCGATGACCAAAAAGCTGAACAGCTTTAGAAACTCGCGGGAGGCGTATAGCGAGAGGATGCGCAACTCAGGCCTCCGGCGCGGCGGGCTTGGAGCGCAGGGCCCGGATACGGGCCAGCAGCAGGGGCAAACGCTCCAGCAGGTTTAGCAGGGGGTTGGGCTTTTCCTTGAGCTCCTGACGGAACATGAACGCGCCCAAGAGGCCGAACACGATATTGGGCACCCACATGCCCACCACCGGCGGATAGAAGCCGCTCTCGCCCAGGGACCAGGCGGTGGAGAGCAGCAGGTAGTAGGACAAAAACACCACCAGGGCCACGGCCACGCCCCAGGAGCGCCCCGAGCGCGAGTGGATGCCCAGAGGCAGCCCGATCAGGGCCATGACCAGGCAGGCGAAGGGCAGGCTGAACTTCTTCTGCAGCTCCATGTCCACCAGGTAGTAGCGCTTGGAGTCGGGCGGGGCTTTTTTCAGCTCGGCCAAAAGCTCGGAGACGTACATCTCCTTTTCGTGCTTTTCCTTGCGCTGCTGGGCCACGAAGGCCCCGGCGTCCAGGGTCACGTCGTAGGTCTCGAAGTCCGCGGTCTGGGACGAGCGACGGTCAGGGCTCACCGCGTAGATGCCGCCCTCGTAGAGCCGAAGGGTGAGCTTGCCACCCTTGGCCGGGAAAAACTTGCCCCGCTTGGCCACGATGGTGTGCTGCTTCTCCGGGTCGCGCTGGTCGACGATGAACACGTCCTTGAGCACCCCGTCGCCGGGCAGCTTGTCGATGTAGATGATCAGGTGGGGGAAGGTGTCGATGAAGGAGCCTTCCTTGAGGGCCAGCTCGGCCTGGGAGGATGCTACCTTGTACACCAGGTTCTCAAAACTGTTGTTGCCCCAGGGCAGGGCCCAGAAGGCCAGGGCGCTGGTGACCGCCCAAGAGAACAAGGCCAGGGTGGCCACCGGGGGCAGCAGCTTGCTCAGGCTGATTCCGGCCGCCTTGATGGCCACGATCTCGTTGTCCGAGGATAGGCGCAGGAAAGCGATGAGCACGCCCAGCAAGGTGCCCATGGGTATGGTGAAGACCAGGAAGTATGGCATGGTGTAGAGAAGGAGCCGCCCCACCACGTCCAGGCCCACGCCCCGGCTGACCACCAGGTCGGTGAGCTCCATGATCTTGGCCATGAGCAAGACAAAGGTAAACACCCCCAGGGCCACGAAGTATGGCCCCAGCATCTCGAAAAAGAGATAACGATGGATTATCCTTGCCTTGGGCATGCCAGGGAGTCTAAAGGTTGGGGTGGCTTTTGTAAAGGAGGCAGGCATGAACCTACGCGAGCAACGGGAGCAACTGGAAGAGGCCATGTTGAGCCCCTACGCCACGCGCTCGGCGGCCAGCCAGGGGCGGCAACACCCCGAGCCCGAATGCAGCATCCGGCCGGCCTTTCAGCACGACCGTGACCGCATCCTCTATTGCAAGTCCTTTCGCCGCCTTAAGCACAAAACCCAGGTATTCCTGGCCCCTACCGGCGACCACTACCGCACGCGCCTGACCCACACCCTGGAGGTGTCCCAGATCGCGCGCACCGTGGCCCGCGCCCTGCGCCTTAACGAAGACCTCACCGAGGCCATCGCCCTGGGCCACGATCTGGGGCACACCCCCTTCGGCCACGCCGGCGAGTCGGTGCTGCATCGCCTGTTGCCCGGCGGCTTTCACCACCACGACCAGTCGCTGCGCGTGGTGGATGTGCTGGAAAACGACGGCCAAGGCCTGAACCTGACCTTCGAGGTGCGCCAGGGCATCGCCGGGCACTCCAAGGGCAAGGGAGCCTTTTTGCCCAAGCGCGGCGAGAAGACCCGCCTGACCCTGGAGGGCCAGGTAGTGCGCGCGGCCGACGTGGTGGCTTACATCGCCCACGACACCGAGGACGCCATCCGGGGCGGAGTGATCGAGCGGGCCGAGCTGCCCAAGCCGGTGGTGGAGGTGTTGGGGGCCAAGCTCTCGCGCCAGATCGACACCATGGTGCGCGACCTCATCGCGGCCAGCCTGGCCAACGGCGGCAAGGCCCTGGCCATGAGCCCCCGAGTGGAAGAGGCCATGGTGGGGCTTCGGGAGTTCCTCTACCAGCGGGTGTACGAAAACATGGAGGTGCACGAGGACTTTGAGAAGGCCTCCAAGGTGGTCAGGGAGCTGTTCGAGCGGCTCTGCGAACCCAAGTACGACGAAACCTACCGTAAATACCTGGGCGGGGACCCACCCAGCGACATGGGCCTGCGCCAAAAGGCCGCGGCCGACTACATTGCGGGCATGACCGACCGCTACGCCTTGCACCTGTACGACGAGGTGTTTTTGCCCAGGCCGTGGGGGAGGATGTAGGGGCTGGGTTAAGGCAGGGGAGAAGGAAGAGGTAGGTAAGGAAAAAGGGCATGGCTTTTTCTTGGGGGGATTGGGCGAAGAGCAAGGCTGATATTGCTTTGGCGCTAAATGAGGGGGGATGCGGGTGCGGTTATAGCGAGGCCGCACTTATTCTGTGTGCTGCGATAAGTGCTATGGCGGCGGAAGCGTGGCCGGGAAGAGGGATAGATAAAAAGCGTTTTGTGGAAGTATTAATCCATTTCGCAAAAGCCACTGACCTCCCGGCCACAATCAGTGTGCCTCTGTTAATTGAATCATTAGAACAAAAGCGAGAACGTGAGGTTTTAAAAAAGACTTTCTTAAATTTTTCCTATGGACGAATCCTGCTGGGGCCTGACGTTGACCAATCTGAATCGGTGATAAGGGACATCTGTCCTAGCCTGACCCCGGAAAAACTGCGCCCTTTCAGCTATGCTAATCTTCTGTACAAACTAATTCGCTCAGCATATGCGCACGAATATATGCCCGATAAAAATGCTTGTCCCTTCCCTATGACCAAAGATGAATCGGTGGGAGTAAGTTATGTAAATAGACTAATTTCGCTAGAACCACATGCGGGTTATCGTCATCTTATTTATTTCCACACATCATGGTTGTCAAATTTGGTCTCGGACCTGGGACAGACCATTGACGCACAGAACTTGTCTTTCCCTTTAACAACTCCCACAAAGTGGTGGGTTGAGGGATAGACCGCCTCGTAGGCCGCTATATTCGTTAACTGCCCTCCCCTACTTCTTCTCCGGCACCCGCGTGAACAGCCCGCCCGCCTCGTTGGCCAACACGCTCATCACAAAGCTATCCACCACCCCGTCGCCGTTGTTCATGAAGTTCACCTGGCTGAAGGGCTCGGTGGGGTCGATGATGTCCATGGCCACGAACACGTCGCGGTCCCAGGGCTTGAGCTGCATCTCCACCTTCTTGGGGCCCATCAAGAGCACCAGATCCTTGCCCCGCACCTTCACCACGGTCTTTTTGTAGACCGGGTTGCTGTACACGCCCGCGTAGTTTTTGAGCGGCTGGGGCGGCAGAGCGTTCTTGGGGCGCGGCGGCAGGCCCGCTTCCTTCTCGGCGGCCAGCACCTTCTTCAACTCATCGCCGGCATAGTCGCCCGGCTCCTGGCCAACGTAGAGGTCAAAGAAGTAGTGAGCCAGGCGGTCCATCAGGTTGACCCCGCCCAGGTTGGAAAGCATTACGATGCCCACCTTGCGGCCGGGCATGAAGGCCATCATGGTGTGGTTGGCCGTGGTGTCGCCGTTGTGGAAGATCATGGTGTAGGGGGCTGCGTAGCGCACGTAGACCCAGCCCTGGCAATACTGGTATAGCTCGCCCTCGCTTATCTTGGCCATGGCCGGAGTGGCCGGGGTGTGCAGGAAGTCCACCGTCTCGGGCTTTATGATCTCTTTGCCGTCCACGGTGCCCCGGTTGATGTGCAGGCGCAGCCACTGGGTCATGTCCATCACGTTGGAGCAGATGCCCCCGGCCGCGGCGAACTGGTAGGTCCAGTCCGAGAAGGCCCAGTCCTTGGCCAGCATCACCACCTTGCCGCCGTGGCGCTGGTGCAGGCGGGTGACGTTCTTGCCCTTGGTCAGGCCGCTCTTGGGCACGCTGGTGCTCTTCATGCCCAGGGGGGTGAAGATCAGCTTTTGCAGGTCAGAGGCATAATCCCCGCCGGTGTAGCGGTTGACCATGGCCGCGCCTACCAGGAAGGGGATGTTCTGGTAGGCAAAGGCCGAGCGGAAGCTGGTGATGGGCTCCATGTATTGCAGGGAGTCGATCATCTGCTGGGTGGTGAAGCCCAGGAAGGCCTGGGTCTCCCCGGCATGGGGGGCCAGGCCGGTGTGCTGGGCCATCAGGTCTTTGACCAGGAAGTTGCGCGTGACCCAGGCGTCGTGCATGAGGAAGCCGGGGTAGTGCTTGATCACCGGATCATCCCAGGAGAGCTTGCCCTGGTCGGCCATGATACCCACCAGCCCGGCGGTGAAGGACTTGGAGGCCGAGCCGATCTGGAAGATGGTCCGGGGGTTGACCGGCGCACCGCCCTTCAGGGCGGTGCTGCCCAGGCCCTTGGACCAGATCACCTTGTCATCGGCCACCACCGCAATGGCCATGCCCGGCACGCCAAAGGCCTTGCGGTTCTTCTCGGCATAGGCCTCGAAGCGTTGGAAGAGCTTGGCGAGCGCCTCGCCCTGGGGCGCGGTTGCTCGGGCCGGGGCGGCCAGGGCCAGGGACAAGCAAAGCAAAAAGCAGGCAAGGGCAACACGGCTTAGACGACTGGCAAGCATGACCGGACTCCCGATTGGGGGATGGAATAAAGGCGAAGGGCCTATATCCACTATAAACCGGATGCACTGTCGGAAATAGGGCTTTTCAAGCCAGGCGCAGCAGCTCCAGCAGGGTGCCGGCGGCGACCATCTCCCGCTCGCCGCTGGTGAGCGGCAGGTCCTCGAACCATTCGCGGAAGGCCACGGGCTCGCGCCAGGGGGCGTCGGTGCCGTAGATGACCCGCTCCGGGCCCTTGCTGCGGATGATCTCCATGACCGCGTGGGGTTCCAGCAGGCCGTTGACATAGGCCAGGTCGAAATACACGTTGTCCAGGGCCAGCAGCTCGCCCAAATGGGGCCAGCCGTAGAGGCTGCCCATGTGGGCCGCGATGATGGGAAGCTCGGGGTTGGCCTTGGCCAGGGCCGCGATCTGGTGGGGCTGGCAGCCCATGAACCCGAAGAACTTGAGCACGTCGCGGAGGTGGGGCTTGGCCGCGAACAGGCCCTCCATGTGGATGGTGTCCAACAGCACGGGCAGGCGCTCCCCGGCCAGGCGGCGGAACAAGGCCGCCGCCTCGGGGCGGTCCAGGTCGATGCGCTGGATGAAAGGATGCAGCTTCACGCCCTTGAGGCCCAGTTCCAAAAGCTGGGCCAGTTGGCGCTCGGGCTCGGCCGTGGGGTGCAGGGTGCCGAAGGGGATGATGCCGGGATGGGCGGCGGCGGTGGCCGCGGCCCAGCGGTTCAGCTCGCCGATGCGGCCCTTGGAGCCGGTGACCGGCAACAGAACGTAGCGATCGGCCCCGCAGCGCTCCATGGAGGCGGCCAGGGCCTCGGCGGTGCCCCCGGCGTGGATCTGCCATTTGTTGGGGTCTTTGGCCCCCAAATCGCTGTCCAGCATCTCCAGGCGCTCGCCCAAGACCTCTAGGTCCTCGGGCAAAAAGGCGTGAGTGTGCGCGTCGACCAGCATGGCTCCCCTCCCTGGGACGCCCCCAGCATTGGCCATGAAGCTGCCTCAGTCAAGTACCCCGCCGCACCGGGGGAGCGGGTTTACAGGTGTGCGGCACTGTGGTAAAAATCGCCATACGTCCCGCCGAAGCGGGCGTTTTTCTTGAGCAAGGGGCACCGGGCCCGCGCGCCCGAGGCCAGCAAGGCATCAGCATGGAACAAAAGCAGCTACGTTACGATCCCCACGCCATCGAATCCCGCTGGCAAGACCGCTGGGACTCCGACCGGGTCTTCGCGGTGGGCGAGGATTCTGACAAAGAAAAATATTACCTGCTGGAGATGTTCCCCTATCCCAGCGGGCGCATCCACATGGGCCACAGCCGGGTCTACACCATCGGCGACGCCTTGGCCCGTATCAAGCGAATGCAGGGCTTCAACGTCTTGCACCCCATGGGCTGGGACGCCTTCGGCATGCCCGCGGAAAACGCGGCTATTGCCCGCAAGACCCACCCGGCCAAGTGGACCTACGAGAACATCGACTACATGCGCTCCCAGCTCAAGAAGCTGGGCTACTCCCACGACTGGAGCCGGGAGTTCGCCACCTGCGACCCCAGCTACTACCGCTGGGAGCAGCTGGTTTTTTTGAAGATGTGGGAAAAGGGCCTGGTCTACCGCAAGAAGTCGCTGGTCAACTGGTGCGACACCTGCCAGACCGTCTTGGCCAACGAGCAGGTGGAAGCGGGCAACTGCTGGCGCTGCGACAACCCGGTGGCCCAGCGGGAGCTATACGGCTACTTCTTCAAGATCACCGAGTACGCCGACGAGCTCTTGGACTACCTGGACAAGCTGGACGGCTGGCCCGAGCCGGTCAAGGTGATGCAGCGCAACTGGATCGGCAAGTCCTACGGCGCGGAGATCCACTTCCAGCTAGAGGGCCGCGACGAGGTGGTGCGCGTGTTCACCACCCGGGCCGACACCCTGTGCGGGGCCACCTTCATGAGCCTGGCCCCGGAGCACCCCCTAGCCCTGGAACTGAGCGCGGGCACCGAGCAGGAGCAGGCGGTCAAGGATTTCATCGCCAAGGTCAAGCGCCAGTCATTCTCCGAGCGGGCCGACGACAAGACCAAGGAAGGCGTGTTCACCGGGGCCTACTGCGTCAACCCCATGACCGGTCGGCGCATGCCGGTGTACGTGGCCAACTTCGTGCTCATGGAGTACGGCACCGGCGCGGTGATGGCCGTGCCCACCCACGACCAGCGCGACTTCGAGTTTGCCAAGGAGTACAACCTGGACCTGGTGGAGGTGATCGTGGGCCCGGACGGACCCATGGGCGTGGAGAACATGACCCAGGCCTTCACCGACTACGGCACCCTGGTCAACTCCGGCGAGTTCGACGGCATGAGCTCCGACGAGGCCAAGCGGGCGGTGGCCGCCGCCCTGGAGGCCAAGGGCCAGGGCCGCGAGACCATCAACTACCGGCTGCGCGATTGGGGCATCAGCCGCCAGCGCTACTGGGGCGCGCCCATCCCGGTGGTGCACTGCCCCAAATGCGGCGAGGTGCCGGTGGCCGAGAAGGACCTGCCGGTGGAGCTCCCCTTGGAGGCCCAACTGTCCGAGACCGGCGGCAGCCCCCTGCCCCACCTGGAAAGCTGGCTCAACACCACCTGCCCCTCTTGCGGCGGCCCGGCCCAGCGCGAGACCGACACCATGGACACCTTCGTGGAGTCCTCCTGGTACTTCGCGCGCTACGCCTGCCCGCACTACAACCAGGGGCCCCTGGACCCCGGCCCCACCGATTACTGGATGCCCGTGGATCAGTACATCGGGGGCATCGAGCACGCGGTGCTCCACCTGCTCTACAGCCGCTTTTTCACCAAGGTGCTCCGCGACCTGGGCTATCTCAAGGTAGACGAGCCTTTCACCAACCTGCTCACCCAGGGCATGGTGATCAAGGACGGGGCCAAGATGTCCAAGTCCAAGGGCAACGTGGTGGACCCGGACCACATGGTGGACAAGTACGGCGCGGACACGGTGCGCCTGTTCATCCTCTTCGCCGCCCCGCCCGAAAAGGAGCTGGAGTGGTCGGACCAGGGGGTGGAGGGAGCCTCGCGCTTCCTGGGCCGTTTGTGGCGTTTGGGGCTGAGCGTGGCCGAGCAGGCCGAGGGCGTGGCGCCCTACAGCGGCGGCGAGCTGGCCCCGGGCCTGGCCGCCCTGCACGCCAAGACCCACGAGACCATCAAGAAGGTGAGCCAGGACGCGGGCGACAAGTTCCAGTTCAACACCGCCATCGCCGCGGTTATGGAGCTGGTCAACGCCATCAGCCTGGCCGAGCAGGACGAGGCCCTGGCAGGGCTCCCCGGCCGCGAGGCGGCCCTCAGGGAGGCGGTGGAGACCGCAGTGATCCTGGCCAGCCCCATGGCCCCGCACATCGCCGACGAGCTGTGGCGGCGCCTGGGCCACGAGGGCTACCTCGTCGACCACCCCTGGCCCTCCTGGGACGAGGCCGCCCTGGTGCGGGAGGAGAAGACGGTGGTGGTGCAGGTGCAGGGCAAGGTGCGCTCCAAGCTGACCCTGCCCGCCGAGGCCGGCGACGCCGAGCTGGAGGCCGCGGCCCTGGCCGATGAAAAAGTGCAGAAATTCATCGACGGCAAGCCGCTTAAAAAGGTAATAGTAGTCCAGGGCAAGCTGGTCAATATAGTGGTGTAGGCCCGACGAAAGGAACGTGTCGTGAAGAGCAAGCTTTCGGTGACGGCGATCCTGATTCTGGCGGTGTTGGTGGCGGCCTGCGGGTATGAGTTCCGCGGCAAGCAGAACAACCTGCCCTCCGACGTGAGGAGCATCGCCATCCCGGTCTTCAAGAACAAGACCAACGAGATTCGCATCGAGCAGATCTTCACCGACGCGGTCATCTTCCAGTTCACCCGCAGCCAGATGGTGCGCGTGGTTTCCGAAGGCCAGGCCGACGCGGTGCTTTCGGGGACCGTGGAGCGGGTGGAGATCGTGGACGTGGCCCTCACCTCCGGCGACACCAGCCGCCAGCGCCGCATCACCATCTGGGTGAACGCCAAGCTGGTCCGCAAGAAGGACGGCAAGGTGCTGTGGCAAAACAAGAGCCTGTGGCAGAACGCCACCTACAACGTGAGCAGCAGCACCACGGCCACAGAGTCCAACAAGCGCGCGGCCATCACCGCCTTGGCCAAGACCATGGCCCAGACTCTGCACGACAGCGTTTTTGAGAACTTCTAGATAACGGAGCGGCCGTGGCTTCGCCCGGCAAGCGCAACACCGACCCCGGCGATCTGCCCTGGCCCGAAGTGGCCGGCGGAGCGCCGGGGCCGCTTTATGGCCTATTCGGCGAGGAGGACTTCCTGGTTTCGGCCGGGGTGGCCGCCTTTATGGATTCGCCCGGGTTCAGCGAGAATCCCTCGCTCAACGTGGAGCGCTTTCTGGCCGCCGAGACCGGCGCGCCCAAGGTATTGGACAGCGCCCGCACCCTGCCCTTTCTGGGCAGCCGCCGCCTGATCATCGTCAGCGAGGTGCACCTGTACAAGGCGGACCAGGCGGCCGAGTTCATCACCTACCTGGAGGACCCAACCCCCTCCACCACCCTGCTCCTGACCGGCGCCAAGCTGGACGCGCGCACCAAGTTCGCCAAGGCCCTGAACAAGGCGGGCAAGGTGCACACCTTCAAGAAGATGTACGCCCGCCAGATCGCCCCCTGGCTGCAAGGCCGGGCGCGCCTTCGGGGCAAGAAGCTGGCCCCGGCGGCGGCGAGCTATTTGGCCGAGCTGGCCGGGCTGGGCCTGGGGGCCCTGGACTCGGAGGTGGAGAAGCTTTCGCTCTTCGTGGGCAAGGCGCCGGCCATCGACCTGGCCACGGTGCAGGAGCTTTTGGGCGGGTCGCGGCTCTACAGCATCTTCGACTTCACCGACGCGGTGGCCGCCCGCTCCCTGGCCCGGGCCCTGAGCTCCTACAACCAGCTCGACTCCCTGGGCGAGCCGGCGGTGCGCGTCTTGGCCATGCTCACCCGGCTGTTCCGGCAGCTATTGGAGACGCGGGCGGTGCTGGACCAGGGCGGCGATCAGGGCGCGGTGCAGCGCACCCTGCGCACCCCGCCCCAGGCCACCGAGACCCTGGTGAAGCGGGCGCGGCGCGAGAGCGCGGCCAGCCTGGCCAAGGCCCTGAAGCTGGTCTTGGCCGCCGACGTGGCCCTGAAGTCCTCGCCCGGCTCGGACCGGGTGATCATGGAACGCCTGGTTTTGGATATATGCGCCTAGGGGTGGCGTCAGAATGGCAAAACAACGGCCTGGACCGGCAAATGCCGATCCAGGCGCGTAAATCGTCGATTAAGAGCGCCGAGAGGCTAGAGGCCCGCTACCTGGCTGGACAGGCGGGAAACCTTGCGCGAGGCGTTCTTCTTGTGCAGCACGCCCTTGCTGGCGGCCTTGTCGATCACCGGCACGGCCTTGCTCAGAGCGGTCTGGGCGGCCTCGGCGTCGCCGGCCTCGATGGCCTGACGGACCAGTTTGACCACCGAGCGCACGCGGGTGCGGTAAGCCTTGTTGCGAGCGTTGCGCTTAAGGTTTTGGCGGGCCCTTTTAAGGGCCGAAGCATGGTTAGCCAACGGTACTTCCTCCGAATAAGTTCAGGCTCCGGGCGTTTAGGGCCCATCGCCCCGACAGACCCAAACTTTTAACGGTAGCCGGGCGTACTGTCAAGAGGTTTTGATGGAAAAAGGCAGCGAACAGCACAAGATGACCCGCGCCGCTGGGGTGGTGGGCCTGGCCACCCTGGCTTCGCGCGTGCTGGGTTTCGTGCGCGACGTGGTCATCGCCTATTTCTTCGGGGCCGGGGCTGCGGCGGACGCCTTTTTCGTGGCCTTCCGCATCCCCAACCTGCTCCGGCGGCTGTTCGCCGAAGGCACCCTGACCATCGCCTTCATACCCGTGTTCACCGAGGTGCTCAAGAAAAAAGGGCGCGAGGAGGCCTTTCTCCTGGCCCGCTCCACCCTTTCGCTCCTAGCCCTGAGCCTCTTGATCGTAACCGTCCTGGGGGTGGTCTTCGCGCCCGAGGTGGTGCGGGCCATCGCGCCGGGCTTCACCCCCGGGGCGGGCACCTTCGGCCTGGCCGTGGAGCTGACCCGCTGGTGCCTCCCCTACATATTCTTCATCAGCCTAGTGGCCCTGGCCGGGGGGGTGCTCAACTCCATGGGCCACTTCTTCGCTCCGGCGGCGGCCCCGGCTCTGCTCAACCTTTGCATCATCGCGGCGTCGGTGGGGCTCTCGGGCTATGTGGACCCGCCGGTGTTCAGCCTGGCCCTGGGCGTGATCCTGGGTGGGGCGGCCCAGCTTCTGATGCAGCTGCCCTACCTCCGGGCCAAGGGAGTGCCCTTCCGGCCCGCCTGGGACATCAAAAACCCGGCCCTCCGGCGCATGTTGCGCCTCATGGTCCCGGCCATCTTCGGGGCGGCGGTGTACCAGGTGGCCGTGCTCATGGACACCATCCTGGCCTCGTTTTTGCCCAGCGGCACGGTCAGTTATCTCTACTACGCCGACCGGCTGATCCAGTTCCCCCTCGGCATATTCGCCATCGCGGTGTCCACGGCCATCCTGCCCAGCCTCTCGCGCCAGGCGGCGGACAACGACCAGGCCGCGCTGCTGAACACCATGCGCTACGGCCTCAGGCTTATCCTGTTCATCACCGTGCCAGCCATGGTGGGGCTATTGGTCCTGGCCCGGCCCCTGGTGGTGTTGCTGTTCATGCGCGGCGAGTTCACCCTGGACACGGCCAGCCAGACCGCCGGGGCGGTGATGGGCCTGGCCACGGGGCTGTGGGCCATCGCTGGAGTGCGGGCCGTGGTACAGGCCTTTTACGCCAAGAAGGACATACGCACCCCGGTGATCGTGGCCGCGCTGTGCCTGGTGGTCAAGCTGGTGCTCTCCCTGGCCCTGATGTGGCCGCTCAAGCAGACCGGCCTGGCCCTGGCCACCTCGGCCTCGGGCATCACCAACCTGATTCTCCTGCTGTTCCTATTGCGGCGCAAGCTGGGGCTCCTGGGCGGGCGCAGCCTGCTGCGCTCGGGCCTGGGCACCTGCGCGGCGGCGGCCTTCATGGGCCTGGTGGTGGGGCTCATCGCCTTTGGTCCGGACTGGGGCGCGGAGAGCGGGGCCCTGTGGCGCTGGGCCCGTCCGGCCGCGGCCCTCCTCGCCGGGGTGGGGGTCTACTTCCTGGCCGCCAAGCTCATGCGCCTTCGGGAGCTGGGCGAGCTGTGGCAGGTGTTTCGCGGCAGGCGGGCGTAGGGTTTAGGGAAGAAAAAAGAAGTAGGTAATAGAAAGAAAGACGCGGGAAAATCTGCCCGCTGGGGTGTGGCCTAATATGACCCAAGGGCGGCGCCGCCCTGGTGGAGCGCCCCGCCCCCGCCATGATAGAGGCTACCGGCTGGTAGACCAGGGGCCAGACAGCGCCCCGCCCCGGAACCAACTCACCGGCTTTCCTTTTTCAAAACTCTTTCTGGATTTTTGGCCTGCCATAACCCAGCGGCAAACCGCAGTGCGGCGGACCGGCCCCTTACTGGGCCGCCGGCCCCTCGATGCGCTCCAGGATCTTGCCGTTCTCATCCACCAGGTAGAGGCTGAACCCGTCGTCGCGGGCGGCCTCGCCGATCTGTTCGCGGTGCATGGCCTCCACGGTGCGTTGCACGTCCGGGTCCACGGGCAGGCGGCCCATGAGGATCAAGGCATGGTCCTTCTCGGCGGTCACCGGGATGAAGCGCTCGCCCGCCTCGTCCTCCAGGCCCAGGAAGTTCTCGTAATCCTTGCCGCGCTGGGTGATCACCCAAACGTACTTGCTTTCGTCGGTCTTATCGCTCATGGCTCTCTCCGGGCCGAAATTGTCGTGTGCCTAAAACTTAGGGTCTGAGAAGCTTCCCGTCAAGGCGGGGCTTGCGCGGGGGGTGCGTGGCGGCCATTATTAATCCATGTGCACCTGCCGGGAATACAAAGAGCCCTACCGCCCGCCCAGCCCGGGCGGCGCGGCCCGCCGCCGGGCCCTCTTGGCTGCTAGCGCGGCGGCTTGCCCGGGCCCCGGCTCCCCGAAGCAACCCGAGGATACGCCCCAAGGCAGCGCCTCCCTTGCGCGCCCCGCCCGCCCGCGCTAGAGTAGCCCCTCCACACGCTGGAGAAAGGCAATAAGCGCATGGGACTGCTCAAGGGACGGGCCAGCATCACCCGCTACAAGGTCAGCGGCGAGCCGCCCGCCGGCTTCTGGGACTTCATCGACCGCCGGGTGAAAGCCCACGTCTTTAAGGACATCGAGAACAGCACCGAGGAGATCTCGGTGGGCTGGTGTTCCATCAACGATTTCCTGGACACCGAGTTCGCCTTCATGGCCTACGCCATGGAGCCCTACGTGCTCTTGGGCCTGCGGGTGGACCAGCGCAAGGTGAGCGCTTCCCTGCTCAAGAAATACCACCGCCTGGAGATGGACAAGGCCCTGAGCTTCATGGACGAGGGCCGCAAGCTGGGCCGGGTGCGCCGCGAGGAGCTAAAGGACAAGGCCCGCTTGGGCCTCTTGGCCCGCATACCGCCCGAGACCAAGCTCTACGAGGTGATCTGGGACACGGCCAGCAATGAACTGTGGCTGGGCGCGGGCAGCCGCAAGGTGCTGGACCTGTTTGAGGAGCATTTCGTGGCCAGCTTCGGCCTGGAGCTGACCCCCCGCCTGCCCTTCCTGGTGGCGCGCGACCTGCTGGCCGGTAGCCTGGACCTGGCCCGCCTGGAAGAAGCCCGCCCCTGGGGACCCCTGGCCGTGGAGGCGTAGCAGATGGACCTGATGGAGCTGCTCAATCAGAAGGTTTTCCTGGGCCAGGAGTTCCTTACCTGGCTGTGGTACTTGGGCGAAAACGAAGGCGGGGCCGACCTGGGCGAGCTGAACTGGGTGGAGGTGGCCCTGGGCGAGCGCTTGGTGCTGGGCCCGGCCATGGGCGCTGAGGGCTCGCGGGTGACGGTCAGCGGAGCCGAGGGCTCCCTGGCCGAGGCGCGCGAGGCCCTGCGCCAGGGCAAGCTGGTGGAGTCGCTGCGCCTCAACCTGGAGATTCACGGCGAGGAGTATGCGCTCAGCCTGGACGCGGCCGAGCTGGCCGTGAAGAGCCTGAAGCTGCCCAGCGCCGGCCCGGCCGGCGAGGAGCCGGATGGGCTGGAGGGCCTGGCCCTGGAGCGGGTGGCGCTCATGGAAAGCGCCCTAAAGGCGGTGGACGGCCTGTTCAAGATGTTCCTGGCCCAGCGCCTGGACAACATCGAAGGGCCCCAGCTGCGCGAAACCCTGACCGCCTGGGCCGCCGAGGAGGGCTAGCCCCTCCCGGCCGCGGCGTGGGCCTCGCGGGCCCGCGCCAGGCAATAGACGCCCAGCTCCGGGTCGTCGCCTTCCACGTCGAAGCAGAAGCCGTCTCCGCCGTACATGCCGTCCGGAATCAGATTGCCCAGCTCCTCGGGGTCGTTGACCTCATCCCCGAAAAAGCAGATGGAGAGCATCAGCTCGTCGGCGCCCAGGGGCACCACGTCGGCCATGGCGAACAAGGGCCGCTCGCGCCCGGCCGGCCGCTGGGCCAGATCCCAGCGCAGGCTGTAGCTCACCCCCGGGCGGGGCAAAAAGGTCTCTTTTACCCCGGGAAGCGCGCGCACGCCCGCCAGGAAGCTCTGGTATATCCCCTTCAGGGCTGCCTGCTCGCCGGGCCACTCCGCCAAAAACTGCTCCAGGGTCATATCGCTACCGGTGTCGCTCATGAGTCGCATCCTCGGGTTGATCAAGGTATGGCCGACACATAGCACAAAGCGGCCCGCCTGGCCACAAAAAGCCCTACATTCATCAGGTTTTTATCGGGAGACTAGGGTTCCAGGTGGTGCAAATGGGGGCTCCGCTCCAGGATGGCGCGCAGGGAGCGCTCGGTGCGGCGCAGGTGGGCCAGGTTGCGGATGATCAGAGTAAGGCCCAGGCTGATGAGTCCCAGGCAAACCGCGATGAGCGGGGCCAGGTAGCCGATGTTGTCCCAGAAGTGATAGAGCCGCGAGGTCACCACCAGCAGCGAGATGATGCCCATGGGCACGGCCAGCACCGCCAGGCCGGTGCGCACCGCCGCCAGCAGGGTGCGCTTCTGGGCCAGGAGGAACTGGGCCTCGTTGATGAGGATGCCTTCGGGCTCGGGCTGGGTGGTCTCTTCCAGGGGCAAGGCTTTCTCCCCGGCGACCTAGCGCCGCCGGCGGCGCACCCAGGCCACCAGGCCCACGGCCGAGGCCAACAGCAGGCCGCTGGCCGGCTCCGGGGTGCCCGCGCTGGGGGTGGTTTTGTCGAAAAACACCGAATTGATCTGGATGTTGGCGTCGCGCACCGGGCTGTAGTTGGAGCCGTACTGGTCGTTGAGCCAGGAGAAGCGGATGGTGTAGAGGCCGTCACTGAATATCTGGGCGGTCTGCTGGCCCACATAGGCCTTGTCGTCGCTGGCCGGGATGTACATGGTCTGGCCGGTGATGGACTCCTTCACGTGGAAGGCGCTGTACCAGTTAGTGCCCAGGTAGCCGCGGTTGATGACCTCCAGGCCGTAGGTCCACTCCCCGGCGGTGAGGTAGACCTCGTACTCCACCCACCCGCTCCAGGCGGTATAGGTGGCCCCGCCGGCCAGGTCGGTCCAGCCCTTGCCACTGGAGCCGCTGGCGCTGTAGGCCGAACCGGCCAGGATCAACTCGGCCGAGTCGAAGTTGTCAGCCCGGGCCGTATGGGCCGAGGCCCACAACAGACCCAGGGCCAACAGGCAGGCCAGGAGGCTATGTGACCAGGAAAATCGCATACGCGGATAGCTTCCCACAAATTGATTGTTTTAATTGTAATGGGAAAATCGTCTGGAGGCCAGGGGGTTTCCGGAGCATGGGGCAGCGGGGCGGCGAGAAATAAGAGGTTGGGAATAAGGAAAGAGGGGTGGTGGCTGATGTTGCTAATCCGCCAAGACCACATCTTGTCGTACGCAAAAAAAGGCCGCTACGGCTTGCCGTTAAAGCGAACGGCGTCTCCACTGCAAGTCACACTTGACCAACAATTAGTACCTAAGTTGGTCCCGAGAGAGTCACAAGCGACATTAACAAACCCGTCCGCACCCTTCCGATAGCCTTTTATTCGCAGTTGCTCAAGAGCATTACCCGTCGTCGCTGCATCATCCCACATCCAGTGCTTGCAAGACGTAGCCTTCATTTGGCCGAGAAACTCTAAAACCGGCGGATATTCATCCGATCCGCGATAAATTTTGATCTTGAAGGCTGCGTTGCGTTCTGCCGGCGGCACCTTATTAACGTCCATGACATCCACAAAGGGGACACAGCCGGCGGATAAAGCCATGAGTAAAAAACAACCAAATGCCAACTTGTTAAAAAACATTTACTTTCCCAACTTCCTTTTTAACCGCAGCAAACTAACATAATCAGGATTCTCTGGGCAAATCATGCTATCAGGGCTTTAATTGTGGTGGGTGCCCGTCGAACACTCACATTCCCACCCTTCCCCTCCCCCACAAAAAAAGGAAGGCCGTGAAGGCCTTCCTCGATGCGATCAAGTTGTGGTGGAGCTGAAGGGACTCGAACCCTCGACTTCCACGTTGCGAACGTGGCGCTCTCCCAGCTGAGCTACAGCCCCACGGAACGAGGCCCGGCTTGGCTTCCGGGCCAGCGTGGGAGGAATATACCGGCGAGGCGGGGCAAAGTCAACCAATGCCCGGCATATCCCACCATGCCTAACAATATACCAGCCCTTACCTAATCGGCCCCGTCCCCCGGCCCCTAGGCTCTCGACAGCCAGGCCCCACCGTGCTAGCATCTCAGGCAAAACGGGCCTTGCGGGGCCCGGGGCGGTGGGGTGTGCCCGCCGTGCCTTTGCGGTGAAGGATTTTAGCATGAGCCGCCGAGCCGAAATTAAACGCGAGACCAAGGAAACCGAGGTCAGCCTGTCCCTGGACCTGGATGGCACCGGCCAGAGCGAAATTTCCACCGGAGTGGGCTTTTTCGACCACATGCTCACTCATGTGGCCTTCCACGGCTATTTCGACCTGAAGCTCACGGCCAAGGGCGACCTGGAAGTGGACCCCCACCACACGGTGGAGGACGTGGGCATCTGCCTGGGTCAGGCCATGAAAGAGGCCCTGGGCGAGCGCAGCGGCCTGGTGCGCTACGGCTCGTCCTTCGTGCCCATGGACGAATCCCTGGCCCAGGTGGTGGTGGACCTGTCCAACCGCCCCCTTTACAAGGGCGTGTATCAGCGCCGCCCCGGCACGGTGGGCGGCTTCGACGGCCAGCTGGCCGAGGAATTTTGGCGGGCCCTGGCGCTCAACGCCGGCCTGACCCTGCACGTGCGCCTTATTTACGGCGACAATGATCACCACATGCTGGAGGCCGCCTTCAAGGCCCTGGGACGGGCCTTGGACCAAGCCACCGCCCGGGAGGACCGCGGTCGCGGCTCTTCCTCTACCAAGGGGGTGTTATGAAAGCCCGGAGTATGGTTTCTCTCCTGGCGGCCGGCGCTTTGCTGGCCGTGGTGGCCCTGGGGCTGGGCTGCGCGCCCCCGCGGGACACCACCATCAACCGCGACCTGACCTGGGTGCCCAAGAAAATGGCGGTGCTGCCTTATCAAAAGGTGCTGCCCAACAAGGAAACCGGCCCCAGCGTGTCCTGCCCCCTCACCGGGTCGGTGTTTACTTGCGGCCAGATCGTGGTGACCGCCGAGAACACGCTCAACGAGCAGCTCAACGAGCAGCTCAAGCAGTTCTCCAAGGTGCCTTTCATCCCTTACCCCCAAGCCGGCCTGACCTATAGCGTGGTGGCCGGGCGCAGCCTTACCGACACGGTCCGCGAAGAGATCGTGGCCACGGGCAAGGAGCTGGGCGTGGACGTGGTGCTCACCGGCTTCGTCTACCGCTACCGTCAGCGCGATGGCGACGCCTACGGGGTGAACAATCCCGCCTCGGTGGCCTTCGACCTGTCGGTGGTCAGGGTGCGCGACGGTTCGGTGATCTGGAAGAACTCCTTTGACCAGACCCAGAAGTCGCTGGCGTCCGACCTGTTCAACCTCGGGCAATACATGAAGCACGGCCTGCGCTGGCTCACCGCCGAGCAGCTGTCGAACATCGGCATGACCCAGATCATGGAGACCTTCCCCTGGCGCAAGGCTCCGCCCAAGAAAAAAGAGTAGAGCCTTGGAGGCAATACCCGCCGTAGACCTGAAGGGCGGCCGCTGCGTGCGTTTGCAGCAGGGCCGCATGGACAAGGAAACCGTGTTCAGCCACGACCCGGTGGCCATGGCGCGCCATTGGGAAGAGGAAGGCGCTCGTCGCCTGCACGTGGTGGACCTGGACGGCGCGGTGGAAGGCCGCCCGGCCAACGCCGCGGTGATCGAGAGCATCTGCTCCGCCCTGAGCATTCCGGTGCAGCTGGGCGGCGGAGTGCGCGACCTGGAGGGCCTCAAGCGGACCCTGGACCTGGGGGTGGACCGGGTGATCCTGGGCACCCTGGCCGCGCGCGAGCCCTACACGGCCTTGCAAGCGGCCGAGCTGTTCCCGGGCCGGGTGGTCATCGGCATCGACGCCCGCGACGGCATGGTGGCGGTGCAGGGCTGGACCGAGGACATGGGCCTGCATTTCCTGGAGGCGGCCAAGCCCTTCGACATTCCCCAGGTGGCGGCGATCATCTTCACCGACATCTCCCGCGACGGCATGCACACCGGGCCCAACCTGGAAAGCACCGCCCAGCTCTGCCGCTCGGTGGCCGTGCCTATCATCGCCGCGGGCGGGGTGCACGACCTGGACGACGTGCGCCGCCTGATGGAGCTGGCTCCCGCTGGCCTGGCCGGGTTCATCACCGGGCGGGCCATATACGAAGGCACCCTGGACCTGGCCGAGGCCATCGCGCTGGCCGCCTCGGCCTGACCCCGCCCCAGCTGGAGATCGTGGCAATTTGGTGAAACCCTTGCGGGGCGCCCCGGCCCCGGCCAGAGTATAGGCAGGCAACCCCGTTCAGGATGATCATGTGAAGCCTCCCCAGCCAGCATCCCCGGAACCGGAGACCGCCCCGCCGGCCAAAAAGGGCCCCTCCCGCCTTGGCCTGGTCCTCAGCGTCCTGGGCCTGGTGGCGGTGGTGGTCCTGATGATCGTGTTCTGGAAGCCGCTGATGGACTACACCTGGCAGCTGTGGGAGCTGTTGCAGGACAAGGAGGCCTTCCGGGCGCGCATCGAATCCTACGGGGCCTGGGCCCCGGCGGTCTTCATCGTCTTCCAGATATTTCAGGTGCTGGTCTCGCCCATACCCGGCGAGCTGGTGGGCGCGGCCGGAGGCTATGTCTTCGGCTGGCTGCCCTCGCTGATCTACTCCACCATCGGGCTTTCCGTAGGCTCCTGGATCAACTTCTTCGCCGCGCGCCTTTTGGGCAAGGAGTTGGTGGAGCGGATGATTCCGCCCAAGTTCCTGGCCAAGATCTCCTATCTCATGGAGCGCCAGGGGGTCATCGCCAGCTTCATCTTCTTCATCATCCCCGGCTTCCCCAAGGACTACTTCTGCTTCGCCCTGGGCCTGTCGCCCATAAGCTGGCGCATCTTTCTGGTCATCAGCTCCATCGGGCGCATCCCGGGCACCCTGATGCTCTCGCTGCAAGGCGCGGCGATCTACAACGAGAACTACTGGAGCTTCATCGTGCTGGGGATACTCAGCGTGGGCTTCATCATTCCGGTGTGGATCTGGCGGGAGCGCATCTATCAGATGCTTTATCGCCTGGACAAGGACCGGGGCCCCCTGAACGGGGACAACGAAGAGCAATAAGCCCTAGCGGCGCAGGGCCAGGGGCATGAACAGCACCTTGCCGGCGCCCTCGCCGGCGGCGCGCTGTGCCGGGCCGCGCCACAGGGAGCAGGGCTGGCAGGTGAACGAGGGCCAACGCCGCTTGACCACCACCTCCAGGCACATCCCGTAGAGGCCGCAGGTCATGTTGCGGTGTTCGCGCACCTGTTCGAAGGTCAGCGGCCGGTCCCAGAAGGCCGGCCCGTGGGGCCTGTGATTGCGAGGACGCATCTTCAACGCTGCCTTTTTCACCGGGTTGGTGGAGCAAATTTAGCACACCGACGCGGCCCAAGCCAACCCCGCTCAGTGCTTGCCCCGGCCGCCAGGGAGCGATATTCTTATAGGAATGGATCGAATCTTTGAAGCGGCCGAGGCCAAAAAGTACGAACGCTGGCTGGAGAGCGGCCAGGGGCGGGACTACGTCCGCCTGAGCACCACCCTGCTGGACCGCGCCCTGGACTTCCGCCCCGGCTGGCGGGTCTTGGACGTGGGCTGCGGCCTGGGAGTGCACCTGGCCCATCTGGCCAAGCGCGGGGCCCTGACCTGGGGCCTGGAGGCAGGGCCGGTTACCGCGCGCATGGCCGCCGGGCGCCTGGGGCCCAAGGCCGAGGTGGAGCTGGGCGACGCCCATGAGCTGCCCTACGAGGACAACAGCTTCGACGCGGTGATCCTGGTCAACACCCTGGAGTTCACCGAACGCCGGGCTCAGGTGGTGGCCGAGGCGGCTCGGGTGGCCTCCAGCCGTCTGTGCCTCATCTCGCTCAACCCTCTTTCGCCCTGGCAGTGGCTGGCCCGGCGGCCCGGCTCGGCCCACCCCTTCGCGGACGCGGCCCTGTTGCCGCCCTGGTCCTTGTTCCGCCTGGTGCGCGAGGTGCTGGGCCCGGTGCCCCGTTCCTGGGCGGGCAGCCGGCCCTGGCCGGGATCGAGCCTGCGTCACTGGCCCCTGGGGAGGCTCTTCGCGGTGTGCGCGGCGGTCACCCCCATCTACCGTACCCGCCCCCTGACCGTGAAGGCCCACCACGGCGGGCAGCAGGCCCAGCCGGTGGCCGGGCACGGGCGGGTTAGCGTTTTGCAGCGTGTCAAATAGGGATGGCATAAACATGGACCCAAGCGACGCCCGAGGACTGCACCCCATGCCCCCGGTTCCCCCCGCCGACCAGGTGGAGGCCCTGGTGGCCGCCTCTTCCCGCGCCCACGGGCACCTCTGCCCCGGCCAGGTGATCGGGGTGCGCATGTCCATCCTGGGGCTAGGCCTGTTGGGCTATCCCTGCCCCCTGCCCTACCCGGAGATAAAGAACATCATCGGGGTGGTGGAGATCGAGCGCTGCCTGGCCGACGCGGTGGCCAGCTCCACCGGCCTGCGTTTTGGACGCGGTTCGCTCAAGCTGATAAATTTGGGCCTTTTGGCCGCCACCTTCGGCGAGATCTCCAGCGGCCGGGCGGTGCGGGTGGTCTCCAAGGACTCGGCCCGCGATTTGGCCCGGCGCTACGCCCCAGGGGCGGCCAACGATCATCAGGCCCAGACCGAGGCCTATGCCGTAATGCCCGACTCCGAGCTGTTCGACGTAGCCCGGATCGAGCTGAAGATCCCGGCCGATCAGATGCCGGGAGTGCGCCCGGAAAAGGTGCCCTGCGCCCAGTGCGGCGTGTTGGTGCGCAGCGGACAGGCCAGGCTTCGCGAGGGGCGGAGCCTGTGCGCGGTCTGCGCCGGGGATGCTTATTTCGACTTGGGAGAGGTAGTGGAGCTGTGATGGAATTCGACTGCGGCGACCAGTGCGCCGCCGGGCCGGTGGGGAGGCTGGTCACCCTTGACGATGCGGTGGGCCTGGTCTTGGCCCACGACATGACCGAGATCGTGCCCGGCAAGAGCAAGGCGCCCGCCTTCAAGAAGGGCCACGTGGTGCGCCCCGAGGACCTGGAGCGCCTGGCCCGCATGGGCAAGCGCCACCTCTACGTCCTGGACATCGCCCCGGACCAGATGCACGAGAACGAGGCCGCCGAGATGCTGGCCGAGGCCCTGTCCGGCCCGGGCATCGAAAAGAAAGGCCCGCCCTCGGAGGGCAAGATCGTGCTCATCGCGGCCCATGACGGGCTGTTCGACCTGGATGTGGAACGCCTGACCCGCTTCAATCTGAGCAGCGAGGTGATGTGCGCCACTATCCACCGCAACTCCGTGGTGCGCAAAGGCCAGGATCTGGCCGGCACCCGGGCCATCCCCCTGGTGGTGGCGCGCGCGGCGGTGGAGGAGGCGGCCGCCCTGGCCGCCCAGGACGGCGGCTTGCTCAAGGTGCTGCCCTTTAGCCCGCTAAAGGCCGGGGTGGTGGTCACGGGCAACGAGGTGGCCCACGGGCTCATCGAGGACCGCTTCGCGCCCATCGTCACCGCCAAGCTGGAGGCTCTGGGGGCCTCGGTGATGGGGGTGGAGGTGGCCCCGGACGACAAGGCCGCGGTCATGAACGCCATCAAGAGCCTGGCCCGGCGCGGGGCGGAGATGATCATCACCACCGCGGGCATGAGCGTGGACCCGGACGACGTGACCCGCATGGCCATCGCCGAGGCCGGGGGCAAAAACCTGCTCTACGGCACCCCGGTGCTGCCCGGCGCCATGTTCCTGGTGGGCGACCTGGCCGCCCCCCAAGGCGACATCCCCATTTTGGGGGTGCCGGCCTGCGCCCTGTTCCACCCCACCACCATCCTGGACCTGATCCTGCCCCGGGTGCTGGCCGGCGAGCGCTTCACCCGCGCCAGCATCGCGGCCCTGGCCCATGGCGGCTATTGCCAAAACTGCGCCGACGGCTGCCGCTTCCCGGTGTGCGGCTTCGGGCGGGGCAACTAGGAGCCTGCTCTTGGCCCAGCTCCCCACCAGCCAACGGGAGCGGCTGCCCTGGGTGATCCTGCGCCTGGGGCGGCACCATCTGGCCCTATCCACCCGGCAGGTGCGCGAAATGACCGCCATGCCCGCCGTGACTCCGGTGCCGGGCGACAGCCCCCTGCTGCGGGGCATGATCGACCTGCGCGGCGAGTTGCTGCCCCTGATGGACCTGCGCCGGGTGCTGGGCCTGCCCTCCCTGGAGCAGGAGATGGCCCGGATGGACGAGCTATTGGCCCGGGGCGAGCGCGAGCACCGCGCCTGGCTGGAAGAGCTGACCTCGGCCGCGGACCAGGGCCGCCGCTTCGCCCAGCCCCTGGCCCCGGAGGAGTGCGCCTTTGGCCGCTGGTACGCGGCCGCCTCGCCGGATGATCCCTTCCTGATCTCCCACATGGCCGCCTTGGACGCGCCTCACTGTCAGGCCCATGAGGCCGCCGCCGAGGTTTCCGAGCTGTTGGCCCTGGGCCTATACGGCCAGGCGCGGGAGCTGCTGGCCCGGCACCAGGCCCTGGCCTTGTCGCGTTTGCCCCGGCGCATCCAGGCCGCCCGCCAGGCCCTGCGCGAGGCGGGCCGCGAGATCGCGGTGGTGGCCGACAATCCCGGCGGAGGGCCCCTGGCCCTGGCCGTGGACGAGGTGGTGGCCGTGGAGGAGGTGAGCGCCGGGACGGCGCGCCTGGAGCAGGCGGACCTGGGCCCCCTGAACCGGCGGCTCCTGGCCGGGGTGGGCCAGCGGCCCGACGGCGAGATGGTGTTCTTGCTGGAGGCCGATCAGCTATTGGCCCAGGGCCGCGCCCTGGCCGCCCAAGCTTAGCCCCCCTTTTCACCCCAACCAAGGTGGCCCATTAAACCGCTTGCAATTTTTAAAAAAGTGCTAATATTTCTTAATAGAGCTAGTGCAACGCGACCAAATAACCCTGCCCCGGGAGATGTGAGGGTCCGCATGAGAATTATTAGGTTTGTCATAGTGTTGGCTGTGACCATGCTGCTGCTGGGCAGCGGATCGGCCATGGCCGACACCATGAACGTGGCCTATCGAGGCAACAGCAACGTGCAGGTATGGGTTGACGGTCAGTCGCGCAACGCCATCACTGCCGAGTTTTACACGCCCACCACCTATCAGGACGCAATCTGGTTCGGCTACTGCGTGGACCCGCTGCAGAACTTCAAGAACCCCATCACCCCGGGCGACCCCAACCTGTGGTCCGGGCCGGAGATCAGCCCGCCGGTGACCAACTACGACTGGCGCGAGGTGGCCTGGCTCATGGAGAACTACGCTCCGGGCGCGGACTGGGTGAGCGACCCCGGCTCGGTGAACTACGGCTCGCCCGCGGTGAAGCTGGCCATCCAGGCAGTGCAGTTGGCCATCTGGGAGGTGGTGCTGGATCACTCCACCACCTACACCTCGGGCAGCGTCACTGACACCAACAGCCGCTTCTACACCCTTAGCGGCACGACCGCGGCCATGGCCGGCAGCTACCTGGTGGCCCTGAGCGAGTACAAGACCGCCAACAACGGCAACATCTCGCTCACCGGACAGTACCTGATCAATGACCAGAACGACCGCCAGGACCTGACCATGGGCACCGGCGGCGCGGCGGGCACCCCGGAGCCGGCCACCATGCTGCTCATGGGCAGCGCTTTGGCCGCGGGCGCGGGCTTCTTCCGCCGCCGCCGCAAGAGAAGCGCCAAGGCCCCCGCCTAGAACGTCCCACGAAATAATAAGGCCCCGCCGCATCGCGCGGCGGGGCCTTTTGCTTTGCTCTGGGGCCGGTTGGTTCTAGGCCATCTCGTCGAGCATCTTGCCCAGGGCCTGCAAATGGCCCAGCTCCTCGTCGCCCAGGGCCAGGAACACCTTTCGGCTACCGGGCTGCTCCATGCGCGAGGCCAGGCGCAGATACAGGTCCATGGCCTGGGTCTCCAGGCCCATGGCCAGCATCACCGTCGAGGCGGGGTCCGCCCCCTGGCCGCCGTGCTTGGCCAGGTAGTCGGACACTTCCCAGCCACCTTCCATGCGCAGGGACCCGCCGCCGCTTTTCAGCTCCACGCCTTGCTGCTGCTCCGGGGGCAGCTCGGCCAGGGCGGCGCGCAGGCGCTCCATGTGCTTGTCTTCCAGGCCGGCCAGGCGCTGGTACAGGGTGCGCAGCTGTTCGCCTGCGGCCTGTTGGGCCAGGCCCTGGTAGCAGGCTTGCAGGCCCCGCTCCAGGCCGTAGGCCGCGGCAATGGCCTGTCCCGGGCTCTCGCCCGGCTCGGCCAGCTCCAGGCCCCAGCTCTCCGGCCCGGCGGCCACTTCGCCGTCCCAGGCCTTGATGCCCCCGCTGAGGTTGTAGACCTCCTTGAAGCCCTGGCCTTGCAGGTATTGGGACGCGGCCCGGCTGCGGCCGCCCACCGCGCAGTAGGCGACCACCGGCTTGTCCCGGTCCACCTCGTCCAGGCGTTCTTTCAGCTCGGGCAAGGGGATCAGCTCCGCGCCGGGCAGATGCTTTTCCCGATATTCCTTGGGCTGGCGCACGTCCAGCAGGGTCCAGCTTCCGGCCGGGTGCTCCCGGCGGAAGGTTTCCAACTCCTCCGGGCTCATGCCCGGAGCGGGCCGCAACAGCGACCCCAGGTCCATCTTGGCCATATTCTCCCTGTATCGCGGGCCGGGGCCGGACTTAGCCGGCCAGCTCGGCCTTAGCCTTTTTGTAGGCCTCTTGCAGGTTCTTGAGCGCCTCTTCCAACTCCTGCTTGGCCTTGACATAGGCCTCGCCGGTGGAGGTCTTGAGCGCCTCCCACTTTTGCTTGACCACTTCCTGCTTGGCTTGCAGGTCGGCCAGCGCCTCCTGGGCCTTGGCCTGGCCCTGGGCCGCCTTCTGCTTGGCCTGCTCCATGAGCTGGGCGCTCTCCTGCTCCCACTCCTGGTACTTGGCCTTGGCCTTGTTCATGTACTCTTCGTGCTTCTGCTTGCTGTAGGCCACGGCGGTGTCCACGGCCTCCTTGGCCTCTTTTTTCACCTGCTCGGCGGTGATCTTCTGATCGCCGTCGTCGCTGCAGCCGGCCATGGCCAGCATCATCAGTAACGCCAGCGCCAGGGCGGCCACTAGACTTCTTCTCATGCTTGCGCCTCCATCCAAGAGAGTGTTCATGCCTAGGACAATCGCGAGGCGGCGTCGTCCAGGGCGGCCTTGAGGTCGTCCGCCGCCTTGGAAAACCCGCCTTTGAGGTCGCTCCAGGCATCCTGGCCGGCCTTGTTCAGCTCGGCCAGCCGCTCCTGGGCCGCGTCGCGCTTGGCCTTGAGGTCTTTGATCTGCTGCTGGAGGTCTATCTCCCCCTGGGCCTCTGCCTTGGCGGCCTTGGCCTTTAGCTCGTCCAAACGGGCCTGCATCAGGTCCAAATCGGCTTGCGCTTTTTTCTCGTATGCTTTCTTCTCGTCCATGATGTCTCCTTTTCTATTCAGCCAAGATCAATTGCCGGGGTCAAGCCCCTGCCTCAGGGACGCGGTGCGCGCCCCCGCGCGACAAGCCCGGCGATGAGGGCCACCAGGAAGAAGATGATAAAGGCGAAGAACAGGATCTTGGCGATTCCCGCCGCGGCCGCCGCGATGCCGCCGAAACCGAAAAGGGCGGCGATCAAGGCGATGACCAAAAAAATGACAGCCCACTTAAGCATCGTTGTCTCCTTTAGAGGTCAGGTTGTCCATGAATGGGCAGGCGGAGGGGATACTTAATATTGTGGGCGAGCGGAGGGGCTCAAACCATACTGAAAAGTTAGTAATAATCCCTGCGAACTCGGAGCAGGCGGGGCTCAGCGCCGCTGGTAGGGCGCTTGCCAGGGGGTCTGGCGCTTGGCGCAGGCGTCGCGCAGGGCCTCGCGCAACACCTCCACGGCCATCTCGGCGCAGTGCATGTGGGCCGCGTCCAGGCCGCCCAGCTCGCGGCTGATCTCCTCCGGGCCCAAGGCGGCGGCCTGCTTGAGGTCCTTGCCGCGAGCCAGGGTGGCCAGGGCGCTGGCGCAGGCCACGGTATGCAGACAGCCCTCGGCCAGGCAACGGGCGTCGCTCAGCACCCCGCCCCGGATGCGTAGGAAAAGCTCGATGGCGTCGCCGCAGTCCGTGGCCCGGCGGGCATAGCCCTCGGGCTGGGAGATGAGGCCCACGTAGCTGGGGGTGAGGCCGTGGTTCCAAAAGGCCTCGGGCAGGGCGGGGCCCTGGTCCTGGGCGGCGTTTTCGGGGTCTGTGGGCGGCGTGGCCATGCAATGCCTATTGATTCGGGTGTGGATAAATACTACCCAGGCGGCGCCAAGGCTGCGAATTTTTTTAGCGCGCCGGGCCGGGCCAAGCAAGTCTCTCCCCGGGGACACCACCATATCATGCCGTAATTACAACTCTATTTAACAACAGCTTCCCGCCGGCATGTATGGCACGACCCGTGCTTATTAACGCCGCGATGCCGAGGTGTCGGCCGTGTTGACATACGAACGTTTGTTTGATACAAACGTTCGTATTCAGAGAGGTGAGAATGAAGCCGGAAACCACCCACAATCCCGACGACACCCGGGAGCGCATCCTAGACGAAGCGGAGCGCCTGTTCGCCGAGAAGGGCTACAGCGCGGTGACGGTGCGCGAGATAACCTCTTCGGCCGGGACCCATCTGGCGGCGGTTAACTATCACTTCGGCAACAAGGAAAACCTCTATTTGGAGGTGTTCCGCGCCCGTTGGCTGGAGAGGGCCCGCAGGATAAGCCTGCCCCTAATGGAGCTGGAAAAGAGGGGGAGCTTCAGCCCCGAGGAAATGGTGAGCACCATGGCCCACGCCTTTTTGGGCGAGACCTTGACCGCCGATGAGCGCCAGCGACACCATCAGCTCGTCTCCCGGGAGATGGGGCAGCAGTCCCGGGTCTTTCAATTGCTGGCCCAGGAGGCCCTGGTGCCCTTCATGGACTTGGCCACCCGCATGTGGCAACGCTGCCTGCCCCACCCCGTGGACCCCGAGCGCCTGAAACTCATCGCGATCTCCATCTTTGCCCAGGTCATGTACTTCAACTTCGCCCGGCCGGTGGTCAGCCTGGTCACCGGGCGGCAATACGACAACGAATTCGTGGAGCAACTGGTGGAGCACATCACTACTTTCGCCCTGCACGGGCTGAATGGAGACAAGGTGCAATGAGGCTCCGTCCCGCAAGGACCATCCTGGCCCTGCTTCTGGGCGGGTCGCTGGCCCTTGGCACGGCGGGTTGCATCAAGGTGGGCCCGGACTACCAACGTCCCGAGTTCGCCTTCAAGATGCCGCCCGGCTACGACCAGGTCAAAGCCAAGGCCAAGGCCAAGTCGCCCTATGCCAACTTGGACAAGTGGTGGGAGCAGTTCGGCGACCCGCAGCTCAACCAGGTGGTGAGCGAGGTGCTCAAGCAGAACCTGGACCTGGAAAAGGCCGCCGGCCGGGTGCTGGAGCTCAAGAGCGCCTTTGTGGTAAGCCGCTCGCAGCGCTACCCCACCGTGACCCTGGACGGCACCGGCCAGAAGCAGCGCTCGGTGACCTCGCTGAGCCTGCCAACCACCCAGGTCCTCTCCGACGAGCGCGACAGCTTCAACCTGTCCCTGGCCGCCACCTTCGAGGTGGACCTCTGGGGCAAGCTGGCCCGGTCCGAGGCTGCGGCCAAGGCCGACCTGTTGGCGGCCGAGGAAAACCGGCGCACCGTGGCCCAGACCGTGGTGGCCTCTGCGGTCACCGGCTACTTCAAAGTGCGGTCCATCCAGCGCCGCCTGGCGGTGAACCAGCAGAGCATCGAGGCCTACACCACCAGCGTCACCGTGGTTGAGGGCCGCTATGAGCGGGGCCTGATCAGCGTTTTGGACCTCCGGCAGGCCCGGCGCTCCCTGGCCCAGGCCAAGGCCCAACGGCCTGCCCTGGAGCAGGAGTTGGGCCTGGCCAAGCAGCAGTTGGCGGTGCTGTTGGGGCGCTACCCCACCATCAAGCCCGATCCGGACAAGGGAATCGACTATCTGGCCCGCATGAAGCAGGTGCCCCCGGGCCTGCCCTCGGACCTGCTGCTGCGCCGGCCGGACCTGCGCTCCGCCGAAGCCACCCTCACCTCGCTCAGCGAGAAGATCGGGGTGGCCCGCGCGGCCCGCTTCCCCACCATCAGCCTCACCGGCGGCTTCGGCTACACCAGCAGCGCACTGGACAAGCTGTTCACCCCGCAAAACCAGCTGTGGAACCTGGCCCTGGGCATCAGCCAGCCGGTGTTCAACGCCGGGCGTTTGGCCGCCCAGGAAAAGGCGGCCCGGGCTCGCTATAGCCAGGGCGTGGCCGACTACGCCAAGACGGTGCTCACCGCCTTCGGCGAGGTGGAGGGCGCCCTGTTGACCCGCAAGCAGCAGCAGGACCGCCGCCAGCGCCTCAAGGACGCGGTGCAGGAGGCCGAGGCCACCCAGAGCACCGCCCAGCGGCGCTATTTGCGGGGCTTGCAGGACTACCTAACCGTGTTGGAGGCCCAGCAGACCCGCTACAGCCTGGCTGATCAACTGGTGCTCAACGAGCAGGCAATTTTGACCAATCGCGTAACCTTGCATCGCGCCCTGGGCGGCGGCTGGGCCAATCCCCCGGCCCTGGCCCAGGCGGAAAAGTAGATCGTCATGCCTCGGAACAAGAAAGCCCTCTGGCAGATCCTGGTAGTGGTGCTCATCCTGGCCGCCGGCGCGGCGGCGCTCACCGCCTTCGCCCTGAGCAAGAAGCCGCCCTCGCGCAAAAAGGCGGTCAACCTGAGCCCCCTGGTCAAGGCCGTCGAGGTGGACAAGGGGCCCCGCCAGGTGCTGGTGCACGGCGAGGGCACGGTCACCCCCTTCAGCCAGGCCAAGCTGGCCGCCGAGGTGGCCGGGCAGGTGGAGTACGTCTCGCCCAAGCTGGTGGCCGGCGGCGCCTTCAACAAAGGCGACCTCTTGCTGCGCATCCAGCAGAGGGACTATCAGCTCGCCCTGACCCTGGCCGAGGCCAAGGTGAAGGCGGCCCAGACCAACCTGCGAACCACCGAGGAAGAGTCGGCCGCCGCCCGCGACGAGTGGAGGCTCCTGGAAAAAGATGACGGCAAGAAGCGGGGCGAACCCCCGGCACTGATGGTCAAGGCGCCCCAGCTGGCCCAATTCAAGGCCAACATGGAAGCAGCCCTGGCCGAGGTGGAGCAGGCCCGGTTGAACCTTAGCCGCACCGAGATCCACGCGCCCTTTGCCGGCCGGGTGGTCAGCGAAAACGTGGACCTGGGCCAGTACCTGGCCAAGGGAGCCAACGTGGCCACGGTGTTCTCCATCAAGGCGGCGGAAATCAACGTCTACCTGGAGGACCGGGACCTGGCCTGGATCAAGGTGCCCGGCCTCACCGTGCGGGGCCAGGAAGGCTCCCCGGCCGTGGTCAGGGCACAGTTCGCGGGCCGCGAGGGCTCCTGGCGCGGCCGGGTGGTGCGCGCCCTGGGCACGGTCAACCAGAGCACCCGCCTGGTGGGCGTGGTGGTCCAAGTCGAGGAACCCTACGCCACCCTGCCGCCCCTGGCCATGGGGGCCTTCGTGCGGGTGGAGATCATGGGCCGCACCCTGCCCGAGGCCAGCCTGTTGCCCCGGGCCGCCCTGCGCGAGGGAGACGTGGTCTGGGCCGTGGGGCCCGGGGGCAAGCTGGTGTTCACCAAGGTCAAGGTGGCCCGCGTGCAAGGCACCGAGGCCCTGCTCAGCCCGGGCCTGCCCGACGGCACCAAGGTGGTGACCACCAACCTCCGCGAGGTCAGCGACGGCATGAAGGTGCGCCTGGCCGGGCAGGAAGGCTAGGACCATGAAGAGCGTAATCTCCTGGTTCGCGCGCAACCACGTTGCCGCGAACCTGCTGATGATCTTCTTCGTGCTTGCCGGCGCGGTCACCGCCCTCACCATGAAGCTGGAGGTGTTTCCCGAGACCAGCCTGGACACCATCACCATCACCGTGGAGTATCGCGGCGCCAGCCCCTCGGAGGTGGAAGAAGGCGTAATCCAGAAGATCGAGGAGAACATCGCCGGCCTGGCGGGCATCCGCCGCATCGATTCCAAGGCCACCGAGGGCATGGCCATGATCATCGTGGAGGTGGTCAAGGGCTGGGATCTGCAAAATCTCCTGGACGAGATCAAGAGCGAGGTTGACCGCATCACCACCCTGCCCGACGAGGCCGAAAAGCCGGTGATCCGCGAGACCACCCGGCGCACCCAGGTGCTCTGGGTGGCCGTGTTCGGCCAGGTGTCCGAGGCCACCCTCAAGGCGGTCACTCAGCGCCTCAAGGACGACATCACCACCCTGCCCGGGGTGACCATGGCCGACCTGTTCGGGGTGCGCAACAGCGAGATTCACATTGAGGTGTCGGAGCAGACCCTCCGGCGCTACAACCTGACCCTGCAAAGCGTGGCCAACGCGGTGGCCAGGGCCAGCCTGGACCTGCCCGCGGGCAGCATCAAGACCGAGGGCGGCGAGGTGCTGGTCAGGGCCAAGGGCCGCAAGTACCGCGCCGTGGAATACTCCGAGGTGCCGGTGATCACCCGCACCGACGGCTCCAAGGTGACCCTGGGCCAGATCGCCAAGATCACCGAAGGCTTCCAGGATGACCAGGAGCTCTTCGCCCGTTTCAACGGCGAGCCGGCCAACCTGATCCAGGTCTACCGAGTGGCCGACCAGAACGCCCTGGACGTGGCCAGCGAGGTCAAGGAATACATCGCCAAGGTGGGCCCGGAGCTGCCGGCCGGCATCAAAGTGGACTTCTTCGCCGACCGCTCTAAGGTCCTCAAGAGCCGCATCGACCTGCTGCTCAGAAACATGATCCAGGGCCTTATCCTAGTGGTCATCATCCTGGGTTTGTTCCTTAGCCCCAAACTATCCTTCTGGGTCACCCTGGGCATACCCATATCCTTCCTGGCGGCCATCTGGTCCCTGCCCTATTTCGACGTGTCCATCAACATGATCAGCCTGTTCGCCTTCATCATGGTCTTGGGTATCGTGGTGGATGACGCCATCGTGGTGGGCGAGCAGGTCTTCACCCTGCGCGAAGACGGCATGAAGCCGATGAAGGCCTCCATCGAGGGCGCCACTCTCATCGGCAAGCCGGTGATCTTCTCGGTGCTCACCACGGTGGCCGCCTTCATGCCCTTGATGATGGCCTCGGGCATGATGGGCAAGATCATGCGCAACATCCCGGTGGTGGTCATCGCGGTGTTGATCGCCTCGCTAATCGAGTCGCTGTTCATCCTGCCCTCGCACCTGGCGGGCTCCAAGGACAAGCCGCGCCCCAAGGGCAAAGAGAAGTTCACCGCCCGCTGGCTGCAAAAGGTCATCCGCGGCCCCTACGCCAAGGCTCTGGACCTGTGCCTGCGCTGGCGCTACGCCACCCTGGCCGCGGGCATCGCGGTGCTCTTGGTCGCGGTGGGCCTGTTCATGGGAGGATTCGTCAAGTTCACCCTGTTCCCGGTGGTGGAGGGCGACATGCTCACCGCCAACCTGGAGCTGCCCGCCGGGGCCCCGCCCGAGGAAACCACCAAGGTGGTGAGCCAACTGGAGGACGCGGCCAAGCAGTCCCTGGCCGAGGCGGACCAGAAGCGCCCCAAGGGCTCCGAGCCCCTGCACAAGTACACCGTCAGTCTGGTGGGGATCAGCACCGGCGGCCGCGGCAGCCACAGCGGCGGCTCGGCCAGCGCCGGCGGCCATATGGCCACGGTGTTCGTGGAGGTCCTGGAGGGCGAAAAGCGCAACATGAGCACCAAGGAGATGGTCAACGGCTGGCGCCAGAAGACCGGCCCGGTGGCCGGTGCCGAGTCGCTCACCTTCACCGGCGAGCTGTTCAGCGCAGGCAACCCCATTGAGGTGCATTTGTCCGCGCCCAACGAAGACGAGCTGGTCCGGGCTTCGGACGAGTTGAAGGAAAGGCTGGCCACCTACACCGGGGTGTTCGACATCGCCGACAGCTTCACCCCGGGCAAGTGGGAGATGCAGCTGGAGCTCAAGCCCGCCGCGCGCAGCCTGGGCCTGACTTTGCAAGACCTGGCCCAGCAGGTGCGCTACGCCTTCTACGGGGCCGAGGCCCTGAGGTTGCAGCGCGACCAGGACGAGGTGCGGGTGCTGGTGCGCTACCCCGAGAGCGAGCGCCGGGCCATCACCGACGTGCAGAACATGCGCATCCGCACCGCGGGCGGCGAGGAGGTGCCTTTCAGCCAGGTGGCTCTGGTCAAGATGACCCGGGGCTACACCAGCGTGGACCGGGCCCAGCGCCGCCGGGTGATCAAGGTGACCGCCGACGTGAACCCAGACCAGGCCAACGCCAGCGAGCTTCGGCGGTGGCTTGAAAAGAGCGTGCTGCCCGAGCTGATCGCCAAGTATCAGGGGCTGCGCTACACCATCGAGGGCGCGGGCCGCGAGGAGCGCGAGTCGCTCTCCGACGTGCTCAACGGCTTCGTCCTGGCCCTGTTCCTCATCTACGCCCTCTTGGCCATACCCTTCCGCTCCTTCAGCCAGCCCTTCATCGTCATGGCCGCCATCCCCTTCGGGCTGGTGGGGGCCCTGGCCGGCCACTTCATCATGGGCCTGGGCACCAGCCTGCTGAGCCTGTTCGGCATGGTGGGCCTCACCGGCGTGGTGGTCAACGACTCGCTGGTCTTGATAGACGCGGCCAACCGGCTGCGGGCTGCGGGCATGAGCCCCGGAGAGGCGATACGCGAGGCCGGGCCCATGCGCTTTAGGGCCATCATCCTGACCTCGCTGACCACCTTCGGCGGCCTGGCGCCCATCATCTTCGAGCGCAGCCTACAGGCGCAGTTCCTCATCCCCATGGCGGTGAGCCTGGGCTTCGGCGTGCTCTTCGCCACGGGCATCACCCTGCTCTTGATTCCCAGCGGCTACCTGATATTGGACGACATCCACAACATCATAGACCGCATACGGGGCCGCAAGGGCAAGGAGGCGGAGCTGGCCGAGGAGCTCTAGACGCTCCGCGAGGACTCCAACTTGGGATTGAAATAGCCGTGCTTGAGCGCCCGGAAACGGAGCTTGAGCGCGGCTATCATTTGGGGGATGCCCATGCGCTCGGTGGGCGGCTGGAGGCCCAGGGTCTCCAGATACACCTCGGGGTCGATGTTGAGGTTGCGCCACTGGATCAGGTCCAGGCCGGTGTCGGCCACCACCTGGGCCAGGGCCTCGAACTCCTCGGGCCGGTCGGTGACCCCGGGCATGGTCAGCAGGTTAAGCGAGGTGTGGCCTCCGGCTGCCTTGACCACCTTGATCGACTCGATGGCGTCCTGCAAGGACCAGCCCCGGGGCTGGTAGTAGGCCTGGTGGCGCTCGGGCACCAGGCTGTTCACCGAGACCCGGATGGAGCTGAGCCCCGCCTCCATGAGCCGCGAGACCACCCCGGGCAGCGACCCGTTGCTGTTGAGGTTCACCGTGCCCTTGGGCTCCTTGGCCCGGATCAGGCGGATGGACTCTTCCAGGAGGTCGCCCTGGGTGAGCGGCTCGCCCTCGCAGCCCTGGCCGAAGCTGACCAGGGGATCACGGCCCGTGGCGAAGTGGTGCAAGGCCACCTCGGCCACTTCCTCGGGATAGGGCGTGAAGGTGATGCGCTCCTGGGTGACCGGGAAGACGCCCTCGGGCTGGCTGGAGATGCAGCCCAGGCACCCGGCGTTGCAGGCCGAGGCCGTGGGCAGGGGGGCCTCCCAGCGGCCCAGCATGAGGTTGCGCGCCGCCGGGCAGCCGTAGCCCATGGCGCAGTGCCCCAGATGCTGCATGAGGCGGTTGTCGCCGAAGCGCCGCAGGATGCGCTGGGCGGCGGATTGCAGGCGCTGGGGCGGGGGGAAGCGCTCCGGGTCCTGGCGGGGCAGCGGGTCCACCCGGATGGCCGTGGCCAACATGCGCCCTCGCGCGAAGCCTACCGCCGCGTAGGCGAACAGGGGCAGGTTGGGCGCGTCGGGCAGGCGGTCATAGGCCGCCCACAGGGTGGCGGTGTGGGCCGGGGCCACGAAAGCGGCCACCGCGCTCACCGGACCGTCGCCGCCCGAGGGATCCTCTGTCACCACCTCGAAGCCGCCGTCCGGGTTCACCCCCACCGGCCTGCGGCCCGGCAGCAAAAACAGCTCGCTGCCCGGAGGCAGGGGGATGCACTGCTTCTCGTCCACCGTCTCCCAGCGGCCGCCGGCCGAGCCGGCCAGGGCCAGGCCCGGGTGGTCCAGGATGTTGCCGTCCTGGTCGGCGTACAGCAGGTGGACGATGCTCATGTTTCGGCTCCGGGTTGAGTATGGGGCATGTTTAACACGCCGGGTGCCCAGCGGCAAGGCAGGCGCTTGTTAGGAGGGCGGCTGCCGTGATAAAAAGCGGGCCTATGGACGCGCGCTACGATGTCATGGTGGTGGGTTTGGGCCCGGCCGGGGCGGCGGCGGCCCGCGAGCTGGCCGGGGCGGGCTTGCACGTGCTGGCCCTGGACGGGGCCGGGGAGCGGGCCAAGCCCTGCGGCGGCTGCCTGTCCTCGCGCGGCCTGGAGGCCCTGGCCTGGCTGGAGCCGCCGGAGTGGCTCAGCGCCCATCCGGTGCGCCGCCTGTGGGTGGGCTATCCCGGCAAGTCGGCGGTGGACTACGTCTCGGCCCGGGTGGGGGCCTATCTGGTGGAGCGCGCCCGCCTGGACGCCTGGCTGGCCGCGAAAGCCCGCGAGGCCGGGGCCGAGGTGGTCGCGGCCCGCGCCCGGGCCCTGCGCCAAGAGAGCGGCCTCTGGGTGGCCCAGGGGCGGGAGGGCTCCTGGCGGGCCCCCTGGCTGGTGCTGGCCGCCGGGGCGGGCTCCCGCTTGGTTCCCGGCCTGGGCCTGGAGCCGGGGCATTGGCGCTTCGCGGCCTTGGTTCAGGAGCGGCCCCTGCCGCTGGGCCTGCAGCCCTGGCTGCGCGACGCCGCCCTGTTGGAGCTGGGCGGAGTGGCCGGCGGCTATGCCTGGGCCTTTGGCCGGGGCGAGGTGCTCAACCTGGGGGTGGCGGGCCTGGTGCAAAACGACCAGGGCGGTCCCGGGGGGCTGCGCCGCCGCCTGGCCGCCTTCACCCGCCGCCTGGGCCTGGAGCCCGAAGGCACGCCTCGGGGGGCGGTTATCCCCTGCCCTCATTGCCGCCGTTTGAGCTTGGTGAAAAACCGGGCCGCCCTGGTGGGCGACGCGGCCGGTCTGGCCGACCCGGTGCTGGGCGAGGGCATCGCCCAGGCCGTGGCCAGTGGGCGCATGGCCGCCCAAGCCATCCTGGCCGGAGACCTGGGGCTCTACCAAAAGCGGGCCGAGGACACTTTGCTCCGGGACCATCACCACGCCCGCCTGCTGGGCCGGCTCATCTACCGCGCGCCGGGGTTTTTCCACCACCTGGCCCGCACCCACCCCCACGGCCTGGAGCTGGGTTTCGCCTGGCTGCGGGGCGAGCTGGCCCCGGGAGACATGTGGGGCGCCCTGGCGCGGGGGCTCGCGGGCCTTTCGCCCCACCTTGCGCGCGGAGCGGGCGCATACTATAGTTCACCCCTGGATTAGTCCCTGGCCGGAGGTAGGCATGGCCCCCAAGCAGCGCGCCCGCTACTGGTGGCCCCTGATACTGGCGGGGGTGGCGCTGCTGTGCGGCCTGGTCATCTGGCGGGGGGCGGCCAACCTCTCCCTGCTCCGGAGCGAGTTGGAGCAGGTGCGCCAAACCAACCAGCGCCTGGACAATGACAACCGGGCCCTGTATCGCCAGGTGCAGCGCCTGCGCCAAGACAAGGCCGCCCTGGAGCGCGCGGTGCGCCAGGAGATGGGCCTGGTGGGCGACGACGAGATTGTCTACACCTCCCCGGGCAAGAAACCGCCCGAGGGGGGTGCTAAAAAATAGTGAGTTTCCGGAGGTATTCATGTACAGCACGGCAGAGTTTCGCCGCGGTTTGAAGATCGAGATCGACGGCAAGCCCTACACCATCGTGGAGTTCCAGCACGTCAAGCCCGGCAAGGGCGGCGCCTTTGTGCGCACCAAGCTGAAAAACCTGGAGACCGGCCAGGTGCTGGAGCAGACCTTCCGCTCCGGGGCCAAGGTGGGCATCCCCGACCTGGAGGAGAACCACACCCAGTTCCTCTACCAGGACGGCGACCAGTACGTGTTCATGGATAACGACACCTATGACCAGCTTTTCATCGTCGAGGAGTACCTGGGCGACGCAGTGAACTTCTTCAAGCCCAACATCGAGGTGAGCGTGCTGTTTTTCAACGGCAAGCCCATCGGCGTGGACCTGCCCATCACCGTGGAGCTGGAGGTGACCGAGACCGAGCCCGGCGTGAAGGGCGACACCGCCACCGGCGCCACCAAAATCGCCACCCTGGAGTCCGGGCTCACGGTGCAGGTCCCCCTGTTCATCGAAGAAGGCGACGTGCTCAAGATAGACACGCGCACTGGAGAATACCTGGAACGTGCCTGAGGATTTTGCGCCCCAATTCATGGCCACGGGCATAGGCACCCTGCCCCACCCCGGCCCGGCCGAGGCGGTGGCCGACGTGCTGGCCCGGCTTACCGAAATGCCCTATTGGCCCCAGCTGCCCCAGCGGAACCCCTGCGAGGACATGGCTCCGCAGTACGTCACCGCCCTGGCCCCCCTGGTCAGCGGCCAGGCGGGCTCGCGCGAGGTGAAGGCCTTTGGCGGGCTGTCGCGCGAGGAGGCCCTGGCCGCCTTTTACGAGCGGCTCATGGGCGCGCCCCTAAGCGACTTCGCCCCGGACCCGGCCTGCGCGGCCGGATGGGGCGTGTTCCTGGAGAGCATCGGCGCGGCGCGGGGGGATCAGTTCCCCTGGCTCAAGGGTCACGTCACCGGCCCCATCACCATGCTCTTGAGCGTGCCCGGGGACGACGGCAAGTCCCTGCTCTATGACGACGAGGCGGCCGAGGCCGTGGCCCGGGGCCTGGGCGTGGCCGCCGGGGCCCAGGCGGCACAGCTGGCCGCCCTGGGGCGGCGCCCCCTGGTCTTCATAGACGAACCCGCCCTGAGCGGCTTTGGCAGCGCCTTCACCCCGGTGAGCCGGGAGACGGTGCTGAGTCTCTTGGGCGCGTGCATGGAAGAGGCGCGGGGCCGCTGCGAGGTGGTCCTGGGGGTGCATTGCTGCGGCAACACCGACTGGTCCTTGCTGGTGGACTCCGGGGCCGACGTGATCAACCTGGACTCGGCCGGGTTCGGCGACCACCTTTTGCTCTATCCCGAGTCCGTGGCCGAGCTGATGGGGCGCGGCGGGGCCGTGGCCTGGGGCGCGGTGCCCACCCTGGAGTACAAGGGCAAGGAGACCGCCGAGGGGCTCTGGGCCGGGCTCAAGGAGCTCTTGGCCGCCTTCGAGGCCAAGGGCATCTCCAAGGAGCTCCTGGCCAGCCAGTCCCTGGTCACTCCGGCCTGCGGCATGGGCTCGCTGAGCCTGGAGAGCTCCCTGGCCATCCTGGAGCTCACCGCCGGGGTGAGCAAGCTGGCCCGCGAGGAGTACCTCTAGGAAGCCTTTCGTCTGAACCAACTACGGAGCCGCTCCAGCCACGAGGCCGGAGCGGCTCTTTTTTGCTTGGGAGGCTTGGGCCAGCGCCGCCGGATGGGCGCGTCGCGGCACACGATGCGGCGGCCCATGGCCGGGCCTAGCCCTGTTTTTTCTGCTGCTTCTTTTTCTTCTTGGCCGCCCGCGCCGCCGCGGCGGCCTCGCGTTTGGCCGCCTCCACGATCTTGGCCCAGGAGTCCTTGAGAGTCACGATGCGGTTGAACACCGGCTTGCCCGGCGCGCTCTCCTTGGGGTCCACGTAGAAGTAGCCCTTGCGCTCGAACTGGTAGCGGGCCTCCGGCGCGGCCTCGGCCAGGCTGGGCTCCAGCACCGCATTGGGCATCACCACCTTGGACTCGGGGTTCAAGAACTCCTTGTAGTCGCGGCTCTTGTCCGCGTCCGGGTTGGGCACGGTGAACAGGCGGTCGTAGAGGCGCACCTCGGCGGGCACGCCGTGCCGGGCCGAAACCCAGTGGATGGTGCCCTTCACCTTGCGGCCGTCCGGGGCGTCGCCGCCCTTGGTGGCCGGGTCGTAGGTGCAGCGCAGCTCGATGATGTTGCCTTCCGCGTCCTTGACCACCTCCTGGCAGGTGATGAAGTAGGCCCAGCGGAGGCGCACCTCCTGTCCCGGAGCCAGGCGCCAGAACTTCTTGGCCGGCACCTCCATGAAGTCGTCGCGGTCGATGAACAGCTCGCGGCAGAAAGGCACCGCCCGGCTGCCCATGGCCGGCGGGTCGTCGGGGTAGTAGGGAGCCTCGAAGAACTCCTCTTCGCCCTCGGGGTAGTTGGTGAGTACCACCTTGACGGGGTCCAGCACGCCCATGACCCGGGGGGCCTTGGTGTTCAGATCGTCGCGCACCGCCTTTTCCAGCCAGTACATGTCGATCCAAGACTCTTTTTTGCCCACCCCGATGCGCTCGCAGAACAGGCGCACCGACTCCGGCGTAAAGCCCCGGCGGCGCATCCCCCGGATGGTGAGCATGCGGGGGTCGTCCCAGCCGTCCACGTGGTGGTCCTTGACCAGCTCCAGAAGCTTGCGCTTGGACATCACCGCGAATTCCAGGTTGAGCCGGGCGAACTCGATCTGCTGGGGGTGGTAGATGTCGAGCTGGTTCAAGACCCAGTCGTACAGGGCGCGGTTGTCCTCGAACTCCAGAGTGCAGATGGAGTGGGTGATCTTCTCGATGGAGTCGGAGATGCAGTGGGTGAAGTCGTACATGGGGTAGATGCACCACTTGTCGCCGGTGCGGTGGTGGATCACCCGGCGGATGCGGTACAGGGTGGGGTCGCGCATCACCAGGTTGGGGTGGGCCATGTCGATCTTGGCCCGGAGCACGCGGGAGCCGTCCGGGTACTTGCCCTCCTTCATGCCGGTGAACAGCTCCAGGTTCTCCTCCACCGTGCGGTCCCGGAAGGGGCTGTTCTTGCCCGGCTCGGTGAGGGTGCCCCGGTGGGCCCTGATCTCCTCGGCGCTCAGGTCGTCCACATAGGCCTTGCCGTCCTTGATCAGCTTGAGGGCGAACTCGTAGAGCTGCTCAAAGTAGTTGGAGGCGTAAAAGAGGTTCTCGCCCCAGTCGAAGCCCAGCCAGCGCACATCGTCCATGATGGAGTCGATGTACTCCTGCTCCTCCTTGGCCGGGTTGGTGTCGTCAAAGCGCAGGTGACAGTGGCCCTGATAGTCGCGGGCCAGGCCGAAGTTCAGGCAGATGCTCTTGGCGTGGCCAATGTGCAAATAGCCGTTGGGCTCGGGCGGGAAGCGGGTAACCACCCGGCCCTCGAAGCGCCCATTGCGGTTGTGCTCGTCGATGATGTTGCGGATGAAGTTGGTAGGAGCGGGGGTTTCGGCCGCGGCCATTTTGGGGCTCCCTTTCTGGGTTGAATCTCGCGGAGCCACCTTCAATGTGGCTCAGCGCCATTTTTTAACACGTGGCCGGGCAAAAGGCCACCTGCCTTAAATAAAACGGTTTCGCCGAATTGGGGCTATGCGGGGGGATAGGCGGGCTAGGCCGCCTGTTGGTCGTAACGGCCTTGCAGGCGCAGCCAGAAGTTCACGGCCAGGCCGTAGTGCTGGGCCAGCTTGTGGGCCAGGGCCAGGGACATGGAGCTTTCACCGGAGATGACCCGCCGGAGCATACCCAAGGGCACACCCAACTCACCGGCCAGACCGTTGAGGGTCTCGCGGCGCGGGACCATGAACTGGTCTCGCAACACGTCCCCAGGGTGCAACGGCTGAAGGTCTTCCCGACTCATAATTCTTCTACTCCTCTTGATGCTCATAGTACCAAATATTGTGCCTCCACGGCAACAAAATACCACATGTCGCGTTTTTTACGTTTTTTCAGGCGGTTGCCCGGCCAGACCACGGCAAGGCCGCGCGGGGCCCGGGCAGGAGGCGGGGCTACTGTTGGCCGTAGGTGGCGAACTTGGCCAGCACCTTTTCCATCTGCTTGCGAGAGAGGAGCTTGGGCTCGCCCACCGTCTTGGCCTGGTAAAAGACCCGCGCGGCGAACTCCACTTCCTCGGCCACGGCATAGGCGCGGGGCAGGCTGGGGCCCACGGCCACCAGGCCGTGGTTGGCCAAGAGAGCGGCGTTGAAGCCTTGCATGGTTTTGACCACCGCCTGGGCCAGCTCCGGGGTGCCATAGGTGTGGTAAGGGGCCAGGGGAACCTTGTGCCCCGCGAAGCCCACCAGATAGTGGGCCGGAGGCAGCTCCCAGCCCAGGCAGGCCAGGGTGGTGGCATAAGGCGAATGGGTGTGCACCACTGCTCTGGCTTCGGGCCGTTCCCTGTACAGGGCCAGATGAAAGCTCAGCTCACTGGAAGGGCGGCCGGGTCCGTCAACCTGTTTGCCGTCCAGGTCCACCAGCACCACCTGGCCCGGGGTCATCTCGAAGTAGTCCACCCCGCTGGGGGTGATGGCCGCCAGGGTGCGGGCCGGGTTGAGCAGGCTGATGTTGCCTCCCGCGCCGGTGGTGAGTCCGCTGCTCACCATCTTGCGCCCAAACTCCACCACCAGCTTTCTTTCCTCGAGCATCCGCATTCTGTTTCCTCCCTGGCAATGGAGCCCAATATAACACGCCCGGGGCGCCTGGGCATTTGCGGCCCGGGCCGTGGGCCTGTTATGTTTCGCCCATGGGAACCCGCCCCAGGAGGAAAGCCGTGCCGCGCCCAAGCTTGTCTCTGCTCTTGATAGCCACCCTGCTGTTCATCGCCGCCCCGGCCCTGGCCGCCGCGCCGCCCCAGGGCCTGGTGGACGCGGCCAGCGTGGTGCCCGGACTGGTGCTGGACATGCGCTACGCGGGGCCGCACAACTTCGTGGGCCGTCCGGTGAATGGCTACCAGGCCCCCCGCTGCCTGCTGACCCCCCAGGCGGCCCAAGCCCTGGCCGCGGTGCAGGCCGAGCTCAAGCCCCTGGGCCTGGGGATCAAGGTGTATGACTGCTACCGTCCTCAGCGGGCGGTGGACCATTTCGTGGCCTGGGCCAAGGACCTGGAGGACCGCCTGACCCAGGCCGAGTTCTATCCCACCGTGCCCAAGGACCAGCTGTTCAAGCAAGGCTACATCGCGCAAAAATCCTCGCACAGCCGGGGCAGCACCGTGGACCTCACCGTGGTGCCCCTGCCCACGCCCACGCAGGCGGCCTATCGCCCCGGCCAAAAGCTGTCCCCCTGCTTCGCCCCGGCTGCTCAGCGCTTCGGTGACAACGGCCTGGACATGGGCACCGGCTTCGACTGCTTCCACGCCCTGAGCCACACCGCCAACCCGGCCATCGACCCCCAACAGCGGGCCAACCGCCTGCTGCTCAAATCGCTCATGGAGCGCCACGGCTTTGTAAACTTCGACCTGGAATGGTGGCACTACACCCTCAAGGACGAGCCCTTTCCCCAGACCTATTTCGACTTCCCGGTGCGCTAGCCGCCCCCCGCGCGGCCACGCTTTTGCGCGGCGTTTCCCTGGCCCGGCCGCGCCCGCCCGCGCTATACCCGAGGGCATGTCTTCACCATTATCGTCATTACATACAAATTTGTCGTTGACCTTAACGGCAAGGCTTGCTATTTGTGGGAGGTCTAAGTCTTCAGCGTCGATACTGGACCAGCCGCGCGGAGCCTGCTCCCGGCCGGCCAGAACCACGCCATTAGCTTACAGGCTGACGCATCGCGGACCCCTTCGGGGGCGGGGGCAACCCCCGTCCCGGGGACGGGCCCCGTCTCGGATGGACGCGGAAGACCCCGGACACGGGCCGGGCTTTCCGGCCCGGGCGGCGCCCCTCGCCTTCTGATTCACGCGGCTGCTTCCACCGCCGGCGGCCCTTCGGAGATTGAGTTCTAAACATGAAGCTTGACGATCGCTATACCGGCTTTGACTACCGCCCCGTGACCCTAAAAAACTTGGCCGACACCCCCCAGTGGAGCCGCCTGAGCCCCGAGCAGCAGCAGGGCATCCTGACCGTGGCCCAGGTATATCCCTTCCGGGCCAACCGCTACGTAATGGACGAGCTGATCGACTGGGACGCGGCGCCCGACGACCCCATCTTCCGCCTGGTCTTCCCCCAGCCGGAGATGCTCTCGCCGCGAGAGCTCTCGCGCCTGGCCGAGGCCATGGGGCGGGGCGACCGGGCCCGTCTCAAGCGCGAGGTGAACGACATCCGCAACGGCCTAAACCCTCACCCCGCCGGCCAGCTGACCCACAACCAGCCCGAGCTGAACGGCAAGCCCCTGCCCGGCTTGCAGCACAAATACGACCAGACCGTGCTCTTCTTCCCCAGCCAGGCCCAGACCTGCCACGCCTTTTGCACCTTCTGCTTCCGCTGGGCCCAGTTCGTGGGAATGCCCGGCCTGAAGATCGCCTCCAAGGAAGTGGAGCACCTCACCGCCTATCTACGGGCCCACCAGGAGGTGAGCGATGTGCTCATCACCGGGGGAGACCCCATGTTCATGGGCGCGGCCGCCCTGGCCCGCTACTTGGAGCCCCTCCTGGAACCGGAGCTGGAGCATCTGAGGAACATCCGCATCGGCACCAAGAGCCTGGCCTACTGGCCCATGCGCTACTTCTCCGACCCGGACGCCGACCAGGTCTTGGAACTGTTCGAGAAGGTGGTCAAGGCGGGCAAGCACCTGGCCCTCATGGCCCACTTTGACCATCCCCGCGAGCTGGAGGCCCCGGCCGCCCGCGAGGCCCTCAGGCGGGTGCGGGCCACCGGCGCGGTGGTTCGGGTGCAGGCCCCTCTACTCCGGCGCATCAACGACGACGCCCGCCTCTGGGCCCGGCTGTGGCGCGCGGCGGTGAGCCAGGGCGCGGTGCCCTATTACATGTTCGTGGCCCGCGACACCGGGGCCCAGGAGTACTTCAAGGTGACCCTGCACCGGGCTTGGCGCATCTACCGCTCGGCCATCGAGCAGGTCTCGGGCCTGGCCCGCACGGTGCGCGGCCCTTCCATGAGCGCCCACCCGGGCAAGGTGCGCCTGCTGGGGCTCAGCAAGCTGGGCGGCCGCCGGGTGTTCGTGCTGGACTACCTCCAGGCCCGCGAGGCCGAGCTGGTGGGACGGCCCTTCTTCGCCCGCTTCGATCCCGAAGCCATCTGGTTCGACGAGCTGGAGCCCGCCTCGCCCGACGACGAGCCCTTTTTCCCGGACCTGGACGACGGGCTGCGCCTGGCCGCCGGCTAGGCAATTGGCCCTAAGTTGTCTAATGATATGAACAATCGAGATGGCCCTGAAAATTGACTTGCCCCGCGAAGCCCGGTAATATGGATAAATTTGGATCAAGGAATCTCTTGGCCGCAACCTCGGGCGCGGGGGAGAAGCGCCGGGGCCATGCCCGCCGCGCCCCGGCCATGCGATCATCGATCGCTGCGCCGGGGTAAGAGCCACACCTGAAATAGAGCTTGCTAGTTTTTCATGCGGCCCCTTCGGGGGGCCAGGAGCCGGCTGATGAAGTTTTGGCGTGAACCGCTGGACGTGGGTGACATCAAGGTGACCCGTGGCAAGGTGACCGTGGTGGAGGATCGTTGCAAGGGCTGCGAGTTCTGCATCTCCTATTGCTCCCGCGGCGTCTTGGCCATGAGCCAGACCTTCAACCGCAAGGGCTACCACTTCCCCGAGGTGATCGCGCCCAAGCTTTGCGTGAACTGTCATTTCTGCGAGGTGATCTGCCCTGAGTTCGCCATCTTTTCGCAAGAGGACGAAGGGAGGGCGTAATGGCCAACAAGGCGGTGCTCACCGGAACCCACTTCATGAACGGCGACGAGGCCTGCTGCGAAGGCGCCCTGGCCGCGGGCTGCCGTTTCTTCGCGGGCTACCCCATCACCCCGGCCACCGAGGTGGCCGAGCGCATGAGCCGCCGTCTGCCCCAGGTGGGCGGGGTGTTCATCCAGATGGAGGACGAGATCGCCTCCATGGCCGCCATCCTGGGCGGCTCCTGGGGCGGCGCCAAGTCCATGACCAGCACCTCGGGCCCGGGCTACTCCCTGATGCTGGAAAACATCGGCCTGGGCCTGTGCACCGAGACCCCCTGCGTGGTGTGCAACGTGCAGCGGGCCGGGCCCAGCACCGGCCTGCCCACCCTGGTGGGCCAAGGCGACATGATGCAGGCCCGCTGGGGCTCCCACGGGGTTTACGAAGTGATCGCCGTGGCCCCGGCCTCGCCCCAGGAGATGTTCGACTTCACCATCAAGGCCTTCAACCTCTCCGAGGAGTTCCGCCTGCCGGTGACCATCCTGGCCGACGAGGTGGTGGGCCATATGAACGAACGGGTGGTGGTTCCCTCGCCCGAGGAGATCGTGGTCTTTGACCGCATCAAGCCCACGGTGCCCAAGGAAAGCTATCTGCCCTTCCAGGCCGGTCCCTCCGGCGTGGCCCCCATGGCCACCGCCGGCGACGGCTATTACATGCACGTGACCGGCCTGACCCACGACGAGCGGGGTTATCCGGGCATGGACGCGGCCACCCAGGTGCAGATGACCACCCGGCTCATCGACAAGATCCACAACAACCTGGACCGCATCCTTGACTACGACACCGTGATGCTCGACGACGCCGAGGTGGCGGTGGTGGCCTACGGCATCAGCGCCCGCTCGGCCCGGGGCGCGGTGTTGGCCGCCCGCGAGCGGGGCCTCAAGGTGGGCCTGGTCAAGCTCAACGTGGTGTGGCCCTTCCCCGAAGAGTTCATCCGCGAGCTGGCCGGACGCATGAAGGCCCTGATCATGCCCGAGATCAACCTGGGGCAGATGGTGCTGGAGATGGAGCGGGTGGCCGGCGGCCGCTGCCCGGTGGAGCTGGTGTCCCACCCCGGCGGAGCCATCATCACCCCGGACCGGATCATCAAGGCGGTTGAAGCCGCCCTGGAGGACTAAGCCGTGAGCGCCCAAGTTCAAGCCATACCCCAGGCGGCCCACCCCCAGGACGAGCTGCTGCGCACCGACCGCATCCCGCACATCTGGTGCTCGGGCTGCGGCATCGGCATCGCCTTCGGCTCGCTCATGGCGGCCATCGCCAAGTGCGACACCCCCCGCAACGACATTTCGGTGGTCTCGGGCATCGGCTGCACCGGCCGCCTGGCGGGCTACATCCATCTGGACAGCTTCCACACCACCCACGGCCGGGCCATCCCCTTTGCCACCGGCCTGCATCTGGTACGGCCCCAGAACAAGGTGATCGTGGCATCGGGCGACGGCGACCTTTTGGCCATCGGAGGCAACCACTTCATCCACGCCGCCCGGCGCAACGTGGACCTTACCGTCATCTGCGTGAACAACTTCAACTACGGCATGACCGGCGGGCAGCTGGCGCCCTCCACGCCTTTCGGGGCCAAGACCACCACCACCCCCATGGGCAGCCCGGACGAGCCCTTCAACTTCTGCGCCCTGGCCGCGGCCTGCGGGGCCACCTACGTGGCCCGCTGGACCGCCCTGCACATCCGGCGGCTGACCGTGGCTATCAGCGAGGCCATGAACAAGAAGGGCTTCAGCTTCGTGGAGGTGATTGCCCCCTGCCCCACCGCCTTCGGGCGGCGCAACAAGATACGGCGCTCGCTGGACCTCTTGAAGTTCTACTACGAACGCTCGGTGGTGAAGAACCACCTGGCTCCGGGCGAGGCCACCATCGACTTTGACAACAAGCTGGTGGTGGGCAAGTTCGTGGACATCGAGCGGCCCACCTATCTGGATCAGTACGACATGGTCAACCGGGGCGAGCTGGAGGCCTGGCCGGCCACCAAGGTGGACTCCTCGGGAGCCGGAAAGCGCAAGGCGGGGTAAGCGGCATGAGCGATAACAAGCAGCGCGAGGTGGTGATCACCGGCTTCGGCGGCCAGGGCATCATCCTCACCGGCAACATCCTGGGCAAGGCGGCCACCATCGGCGACGGACGCCACGCCACCATGACCCAGTCCTACGGCCCCGAGGCCCGGGGCGGCTCCTGCTCCACCCAGGTCATCGTCAGCGACGGGGAGATCGCCTTCCCTTACGCCGAGCACCCCCAGCTTCTGGTGTGCATGAGCCAGGAGGGCTACGAGAAGAACCAGGCCGCCCTGGTGGATGGCGGGATAATCGTCTGGGACACCGACCTGGTGGAGACCGGCGAGCTCGACCCCGCCTGGACCGCCTATCATGTGCCCGCCACCCGCCTGGCCGAGGAGCTGGGCAACAAGATGATGGCCAACATCGTGATGCTGGGCTTCGTCTCGGCGGTGAGCGACGTGGTGGGCGTGGCCTCGCTCAAGGAGGCCATGCTGGGCTCGGTGCCCCCGGCCACCAAGAAAAAGAACGACGCGGCCTTCGAGCGCGGCCGCGAGTACGGCCTGGCCATACTCAAGAGCCGGGCCAAGCAGGAGTCGTCGCCCTCGTGAGCCCCAAGGCCAAGCAAGACCCGGCCTCCGGCGTGCTGGTGGTGGGCTCGGGCTACGGCGCGCTCAAGGCGGCCGAGGACCTGTCCCACGCGGGCATCCCGGTGATCTGGGCCACCCGCTCCTCGCAGTTTTTGGCCCTGCCCGAGGGTGTGGAGCCTTTCGAGCAATGGCCCGAGGACCTGAACTTCCAGTTCCGGCCTCTTTATCTGCGTGTGACGCGGCACCCCCTGGTGACCCCGCTAACCCAGACCCGGCTGGAGGAGCTGAGCGCCAACGGCCAGGGCTGCGCGGCCCGCTTGCGGCAAGACCCGGTCTACGTGGACTACGACCTGTGCACCGGCTGCTCGCGCTGCATGGAGCTGTGCCCCCTGAACGAGGGCGACCACCCGCCCCTGCAACGCAGCCCGGCCTTCTGCCCCTCGCGGGCGCTCTTGTTGGACAAGCGGCCGGTGAGCCCCTGCCGTCAGGCCTGCCCCCTGGGAGTCAACGCCCAGGCCTATTTGGCCCTCACCGCGGCCGAGCGCTACGACAAGGCCCTGGCCGTGGTGCGGCGCGACAACCCGCTGCCCGGCGTGTGCGGCTACATCTGCTCCCACCCCTGCGAGGGGGCCTGCCGCCGGGGCGAGCTGGACGAGCCCCTGGCCATCCGCGACATCAAGCGCTTCCTCTTTGACCACGAGGCCGAGCTGGGCGCGGCCGAGCTGCCCCAACCCCAGGCCGAGCCGCGCGGCAAGAAGGTGGCCGTGGTGGGGTCGGGCCCGGCGGGCCTGAGCGCGGCGCATTTCCTTAATCAAGAGGGCTTCGCGGTCACGGTACTGGAATCCGCCGAGCAAGCCGGGGGAATGTTGCGTCGGGGCATCAACGCCTTCCGTTTGCCCCGCCCGGTGCTGGACGCGGAGATCGCGGCCCTGGAGCGTAGCGGGGTGAAAATCATCACCGGCACCAAGGTGGAGTCGGTGGAGCATCTGTTGGCCCAGGGCTTCGACGCGGCGCTTCTGGCCGTGGGCACCCAGCGCGATTTGCGCCTCAACCTGCCCGGCGAGGAGCTGGACGGGGTGGTGCACTGTTTGGACTTCCTGGGCGCGGTGAACCTGGAGCAAGGCGGCTCGGTGGGACAGCGCACCGTGGTCATCGGCGGGGGCAACTCAGCCATGGACGCGGCCCGCACGGCGGTGCGCCTGGGCGCGCGCCAGGTGACCGTGGTGGCCATCGAGACCCAGGAGGAGCTGCCCGCCTCGCCCCGCGAGGTGGCCGAGGCCGCCGAGGAGGGCATCCAGTTCCGCCTGGGTTACGCGCCGGTGGAGCTACGCGGCGAAGGCGCCATCGCCGAGGTGGCCCTGCGCAAGGCCCACTGGGAGCGTCCCGAGGGCCAGCCGCCGCGCATCGAGTTCGACAGCGAGGAGCTGGAGGTCGTCGAGGCGGACACGGTGATCGTGGCCATCAGCCAGGGCACCGATTTGGGCGACAGCTCCCTGGGCCGCGAAGTAGAGCTGGCCCGGGGAGGCCGCCTGGCCGTGGACGAAGAACTGGCCACCTCGCGGCCCGGCGTGTTCGCCGCCGGCGACGCGGTTAGCGGGCCTTCCACCGTGGTGCAGGCCATGGCCGCGGGCCGCCGGGCAGCAGCGCGCATCCAGAGCCACCTCACCGGCGAGCCCTCGCCCTGGGTCGAGCTGGACCAGACCAGCCACGGGGTGGGCGAGCATCTGGACATCTCCGAAGACCGTTTGCGCGAGCCCCGCCAGCGCATGGCCCAGCGCCAGCCCAAGGTGCGCCGCCGCGACTTCGAGGCCGTGGACCTGGGGCTCACCGTTAGCCAGGCCAAAGCCGAGGCGGAGCGCTGCTTGCAGTGCGCCTCTTGCTGCGAGTGCCTGGAGTGCGAGGCCGCCTGCGAGATGGTGGGAGCCATCGACCACAACCGCGAGGGCAAGGCCATCTCGGTGCAAACCCCGGCGGTGGTGTGGGCCGAGGGCGGCGAGCCGCCCTGGAACGGCGCGGCCGCTCCGGAGCGGGTGTTCGCCGTCGACCCGGAGAGCTACAGCGCGGACCTCATGGACGTACTCATGATGGGCAGCGCGGCCGCAGGCCTGGCCATGGCCCCGGCCGCCAAGCTGCGGGTGCCGGTGGTGCCCGTGGAGGCCCCACCCCGCCCCCGCGCGGCCAGCGGGCGCATCGGCTTCTTCCTGTGCGCCTGTAACGAGTCCATGGCCCCGGCCCCGGCCTTGGAGCGTATCCTGGAGCTGGCCCGCGCGGTGCCCGACGTGGCTCACAGCGCCACGGTGTTCTCGGCCTGCCACCCCAAGGGCGCGGACCAGATCGCCGAGGCGGTGGAACGCCACGGCCTGTCCCAGATCATCCTGGCCTCTTGCGTGTGCTGTCCGCTCAACTTCCAGTGCATAAGCTGCAACGACCAGCGTACCCGCGCCCGCCTGCATCTGTTCGAGCGTTTGGGCTTGGACCGGGGCATGGTGGAGACGGTGAACCTGCGCGACCATCTGCACGCCGGGCAGTTCGGCGAGGACGAAATCGTGCAGCGGGCCCGGGCCATGCTGCGCCCGGCCTTCATCCGGGTGCGCCACCAGGGCCCCCTGCGCATGGGCGACACCGAGATCAAGAAACGGGTGCTGGTCCTGGGCGGCTCCCAGGTGGGAATCAGCGCGGCGCGCAACCTGGCCCTGCAAGGCCTCAGCGTGCGCCTGGTGCACCGGGCCTGGCCCAGCGGCCAGGAGCTGCCCGAGGACATTGCCTCGCGGCCCCTGGATGAGAGCCTGGAGCCGGGCATTACGGCCGTGGAGGCGGCGGAGATCGAGGGCATTCACGGCGTGCTGGGCGACTTCAGCGTAAAGGCCAAGGTGGACGGCCGCTGGCGCACCTGGAGCGCGGACGTGGTGTGCCTCACCGACGAGAACCTCATCGGCCTCTCGCTCTATGCCGGCCAGACCGGGCTCAAGAAGTTCTACCGCTACGACTTCAGCTTCTTCAACACGCCGCACACCGGGGTGTACCGCATGATGCCGGTAACCCTGGAGCGGGTGGACCCCTGGCAGGCCGGGGCGGCCCTGGCCGGCGAGGTGGCCACCACCGCGGCCAAGGCATATCTGCTGGACCACCAGCTCAGCCCGGTGGTGGACCCCACCCGATGCCGGGGCTGCGGCCGCTGCGCCGAGATCTGCCCCTTCGAGGCCATGGCCCTCAAGGAGAACCCGGACGGCAGCTTCACCTCCCAGGTGTTCCGCCACAACTGCGTGGGCTGCGGCGGCTGCGTGGGCCGCTGCCCGGTCTCGGCCCTGGACATCCCCTACTTCTCCAACCAGCTCCTGGAGCAGATGGTGGCCGGCACCATGGGAAGGGAGGCGTAGCCGTGGCCAAGGTGAACATCCTGGGCATCGCCTGCAACTGGAGCCCCTGGGCCTGCTACAACGCGGCGGGCCAGGCGGGCCTGGAGCTGCCCTCCAACTTCAAGATCATGCGGGTCATGTGCATCGGGCGCATCAACCAGGCGCTGATCCTCAAGGCCTTCGAATACGGGGCCGACGGGGTGATCGTCCTGGAGTGCGAGGATGCCGACTGCCGCTACGGTCCCGGCCCGGAGCTGGGCCACTCCAACGTGGCCCGGGTGCGCCGCCTCTTGCATTACCTGGGCATCGGCCAGAAGCGCCTCAAGGAGATGACCTTCCAGGCCGACCAAAAGCAGGAGCTGGTGGACGCCCTGTGGGACTTTGCGGCCCACATCGAAAAGATGGGCCCCAACCCCGGCAAGCCCGAACTGGAGCGCGAGGCATCGTGAAGCTGGACAGCCCGGAAATAAAGCGGATCATCAAGGAGCGCTCCCTGTACATGTGCCTGGAGTGCGGCAAGTGCTCCGCTTCCTGCCCCCGCCTGCTGGCGGGCAAGGAGTACTCGCCCCGCCTGCTGGCTCACAAGCTCATCGCCGAGCCGGAGGACGCGGCCTACATCCAGAACGCGGTGTGGGAGTGCCTCACCTGCGGCCTGTGCGAGGAGCGCTGCCCCTCGGGGGTGCAGTTCAGCCAGGCCATCCTGGACCTGCGCGCCGAGCTGGGCAAGGCTCTGGGGCTCACCGGTTTCCGGGCCCACGACGGGGCGGTGCACTCCTGGATGCGCATCATGACCTCGCCGCGCCTGGAGCAGAACCGCCTGGACTGGATCACCCCGGAGCTCAAGGTGGCCACGGACGGGCCGGTGGCCTTTTTCACCGGCTGCGTGCCCTATTTCGACGTGTTCTTCTCCAACCTGGAAGTGGACACCCTGAGCCTCTCGGCCGACGCCATCCGCCTGCTGAACTTCCTGGACATCGAGCCGGTGGTGCTGGGCAACGAGCGCTGCTGCGGGCATGATCTCCTCTGGACCGGCGACCGCGAGAACTTCGCGGCCCTGTGCCGCCTGAACTACCAGGAGTTCAAGGACCACGGCGTCAAGGAGATCATCACCAACTGCCCAGAGTGCTACCAGGCCCTGGCGGTGCACATGCCCTCGGTGATCGAGGGCTTCGACCTCAAGGTCACGCTGTTGATCGACCTTTTGGAGCGCGAGGTGAACAAGGGCGGCCTGAGCTTCAGGCCCCTCAACCAGCGCGTCACCTATCAGGACCCCTGCCGCCTGGGGCGCGGGGCCGGGCGCTACGAGGAGCCGCGCAACCTCCTAAAGCGAGTGCCCGGCCTGGAGCTGGCCGAAATGGCCAACAACCGGCACAGCGCCCTGTGCTGCGGCAACAGCTCCTTCATCAACTGCGACGCCTTTTCCAAGCGGGTGCAGATGACCCGCCTGGCCCAGGCCCGGGCCACCGGCGCCGAAACCCTGGTCACCGCTTGCCCCAAATGCATGATCCACACCTCCTGCGCCCTGCGCGACCCGGTGGCCGGCCTGGAGGCCCCGCTCAAGGTGCGCGGGCTGGTGAGCATCCTGGCCGAGCAGATCGAGTGGGCCCAGGACGAGACCCCGCGCCGCAAGTCCGGCGCCGAGGGCAACTGAGCGAATCCGGTTTAACGCCCCCGCCGCAAGGCCGGGGCCAGCCGCAAGGGAATATAGATGAGCGAGCAAAACCAAAACGTCGAGCCCCGGGTGGGGGTGTATGTCTGCCACTGCGGACTGAACATCGCCGGGGTGGTGGACTGCGAGGCGGTGGCCGATTACGCCGCCGGCCTGGACGGGGTGGTGGTGGCCCGGCACGACGGCTACTGCTGTTCCGAGCCGGGCCAGAACCGCATCCAGCAGGACATCGCCGAGCAGGGGCTCAACCGGGTGGTGGTGGCCTCCTGCTCACCGCGCCTGCACGAGACCACCTTCCGCCAGTGCCTTTCCGGGGCGGGGCTCAACCCCTACCTCCTGGAGATGGCCAACTTGAGGGAGCAGTGCTCCTGGGTGCACGGCGCCGAGCCGGACGCGGCCACGGACAAGGCCCGCGACCTGGTGCGCTCGGCCGTGGCCCGCACCCGGGGCCTCACCGTGCGCCACGAGATCGAGGTGCCCATGGCCAAGTCCACCTTGGTCATCGGCGGCGGCGTGGCAGGAGTGCAGTCCGCCTTGGACCTGGCCGACGCGGGCTATCAGGTAACCCTGGTGGAGAAGGAGCCCAGCATCGGGGGCATGATGGCCCGGCTGGACAAGACCTATCCCACCATGGACTGCTCCATATGAATACTCGGGCCTAAGATGGCGGATGCCGGTCGGCATCCAAACATAACGCTGCTCACGGGCAGCCAGGTCGAGTCGGTTAGCGGTTATGTGGGCAACTTCACCGCCCGCATCCTCAAGAAGGCCCGCTTCGTGCGCGAGGACCAGTGCACCGCCTGCGGCGACTGCGTTGAGGTTTGCCCGGTGGTGGTGCCCGACGAGTTCAACGTGGGCCTTTCCTCGCGGCGCGCTATCTATCAGCCTTTTCCCCAGGCCGTGCCCTCGGCCTATGTGTTGGACCAGGCCAACTGCCTGGGCCACGACCCCATCAAGTGCGGCAAGTGCGCCGAGGCCTGCCAGAAGAACTGCATCGACTTCGACATGAACGACGAGGAGATCGAAGTCGAGGTGGGCACCATCATCGTGGCCACGGGCATGGAGGTCTACGACCCCACCGTCTTGGACGAATACGGCTACACCCGCCACCAGAACGTGCTCACCTCTTTGGAGCTGGAGCGCCTGATCTCCTCGGGCGGCCCCACCCAGGGCGAGGTGGTGCGCCTCACCGACCGCGAGCGCCCCAAGTCGGTGGCCTTCATCCAGTGCGTGGGCTCGCGCTCCCAGCGGCGGGGCAACCCCTATTGCTCCAACATCTGCTGCATGAACACCATCAAGAGCACCTTGCAACTCAAGGAGCACTACCCGGACATCGAGCTCAAGGTCTTTTACATCGACATCCGCGCCTTTGGCAAAGGCTTCGAGGACATGTTCCGCCGCTCCCGCGGCGAGGGGGTGCACTTCATCCGGGGCCTGCCCGGCGAGATCCAAGAAGACCCGGACACCGGCGACCTGATCCTCACCGTGGAGAACACGGCCACCAACCAGCTGGAGGAGCACCGGGCCGAAATGGTGGTGCTGGCCACAGGCGTGCATCCGCCCGAGGAGATGCACATCGTCCAAGAAATGCTGGCCCTGCAAAAATGTTCGGACGGCTTCTACCTTGAGGCGCATCCCAAGCTGCAACCAGTGGACTCGGCCACGCGGGGCATCTTCTTCGCAGGCTGCGCCGAGGGGCCCAAGGACATCAAGGAATCGGTGACTCAGGCTTCGGCCGCGGCCGCCCGGGCCATGCGCCTGATGACCCCGGGCCGCCTGCTGGTGGAGGCCATCACCGCCGAGGTGAGCCCCGAGGGCTGCACCAAGTGCGGCATCTGCGCCAAGGTCTGCCCCTACAACGCCATCGTCTTCGACAAGAAGTCCGGCAAGCCGGCAATGGTCACCGAGGCGGCCTGCGCCGGCTGCGGCACCTGCGCGGCCGAGTGCCCCTCGGACGCCATCCACATGCACCACTTCACCGACGACCAGATCAACGCCCAGATCGACGCCATCCTGGAGAACGACCCCTCCGGCGTCATCCCGGTGTTCGCCTGCAACTGGTGCTCCTATGCCGGGGCCGACTTCGCGGGCGTTTCGCGTTTGCAATACCCGGCCAACACCCGCCTGATCCGCACCATGTGCTCGGGCCGGGTGGACGAGGACTTCATCTGGCGGGCCTTCTCCCAGGGCGCGGCGGTGGTGCTGGTGAGCGGCTGCCACTTCGGCGACTGCCACTACATCGACGCCAACCACTGGACCGACAAGCGCATCAAGCGGATGCACCGCAAGATGGAAAAGCTGGGCATCCGGCCCGAGCGGCTGCAACTGGAGTGGATCAGCGCGGCCGAAGGCGTGCGCTTCCGCGATGTGATGCAGGGCATGGAAACCCTGCGCGCCGGGGTCAGCGCCGAGGAGATCGAGCAGACCCAGCGCATCCTGGCCGAGCAGGAGAAAAAGAAAAAGTAGACCGCCCCGAGCGGAGCGCCCCTCCCGGCCGCGCGGCTGGGAGGGGCTTTTGTTTGGCCCAATGTGTCACCCAGCGCGACGCCGCGATTTTAGGCCCGCCGGGACTTGCCCAATCGAGCCGCTTGGGTCATGCTTCTATGTGGGTGGGCATGAAGTATGTCCCACGCCCGGCCGACCGCACGGCGTGCTTAGTCAACCAGAGAACGCAACTACCTTGTCCAAGCTTCCCGAATACAAAGCAGTGGTTTTTGCCGGCGGCGGGGCGCGCTGCTTTTGGCAGGCCGGCTTCTGGGAGGCGGTGGGCCCCGCCCTGCCCAAGCCGCCCGAGGTGGCCACCGCGGTGAGCGCCGGAGCCAGCACCGCTTGCCACGCCCTGGGCGGCACCTCGGCCGAGGCCCTGGCCTACAGCCTGGAAGGCCACGCCGCCCGCCGCGCCAGCGGCTACCAGCGCAGCCCATATAGCCTCAAACCGGACCGCGCCAGGGTGGCTTTTTACCGCGCATCCTTTGAAGAACTGCTCAGGGGTGAACCCATGGAGCGCCTGCGCTCCGGGCCCGAGTTGCGGGTGCTCATGGCCGCGCCTCCGCCCTGGGCTCCGGGCAGCCTGGGCATCCTGGCGGGCTTTTTGGCCTACACCCTGGAGAAGGCCATCAAGAAGCCGCTGCACCCCACCTGGGCCCAGGCCCTGGGCTTCTCGCCGGTGGTGGGCCTGGCCAACCGCTGCGCCAGCAGCGAGGAGGTGGCCGACCTGGTGCTGGCCTCCTCCTGCGTGCCGCCCATCATGGAGCAGGCTTTCTGGCAGGGCCGCGCGGTGCTGGACGGTGGGCTCATCGACAACGCGCCGGTGGCCCTGCTCTCCCCGGCCGAGCGCCCCGCCCTGGTCCTGCTCACCCGGCGCTACCCGCCCGAGCAGCTCAAGGGCCACCACGGCCTCACCTACGTGCAGCCCTCGGCGCCGCTGCCCATCTCCAAGTGGGAGAGCGCCGACCCCGAGGCGGTGCAGCGGGCCGTGGACCTAGGCCAGGCCGACGGCTACCGCTTCCTGCGCGCCTGCCGGGCCTAGGCCCCCCGCGCCCTAGAACGCCTCCTCGGGCAGCTCCACCGCGCTCAGGTCCTCTTGCTGCAAGGCCACGTAGCGGCCGAACACCTCGGTGAGCATGTTGCGGCAGAAGAACTGGGCCGAGGCCACCTTTCCCTGATAGAAATAGCACTCCGAATCGCTCAGGCCTCCGGCGGCCAGCTTGTCGCGGGCGATGAGCCCCTGCTCCAAGAGCAGGTTGGCCAGGACCGTTTCGGCAAAGCTGTCCAGGAAGCGGGTGGCGTAGAGCGGCACCAGGGACACCCGCCCCTCTTTGAAGAACTCCCCGAAGCGGCGGCCGGTGTCGCCCACCATGCCCGCCGCCTTTTCCAACAGCTTGCAGTCCTGGCCGAACTCCGGGTCATCGGCGTGGGCCTGGGCAAAGCCTACCACCTCCAGGATCCACTCCTTGAAGGCCGCGCCCTTGGCAATGCCCAGCTTGCGGCCCACCAGGTCCAGAGCCTGGATGTAGTTGGTGCCCTCCCAAATGGAGAGGATCTTCACGTCACGGGCGTACTGCTCCACCGGGAAGTCGCTGCAATAGCCCGCCCCGCCCAACACCTGGATGGCGTCGCGGGTCAGGTTGTAGCCCAGGTCGGTGTTGTAGGCCTTCACCAAGGGAGTGAGCATCTCCATGCGGTGGGAGGAGCGCTCCCGCGCCTCGGGGTCCGGGTCGTGCTTGGCCACGTCGGCGTGGAAAAGCAGATAGGCCACGAAAGCGCGCATGGCCTCGGAGCCGGACTTGAGCTTCAGCAGCATGCGGCGCACGTCCTCGTGGTGCACGATGGTCACCGCCGCGCCGTGGCGGTCGGCCAGGGGCGCGCCCTGCACCCGCTCCTTGGCGTAGACCAGGGCCATGTCGTAGGCGCTGGCGGTCACCCCGCAGGCCTGGGTGCCGCAGCCGATGCGGGCCTCGTTCATCATCTGGAACATCTTGGCCATGCCGCTGTTTGCCTCGCCCAGGAGGATGCCCCGGCAGCCGCCGTTCTCCCCGAAGCTCAGGGAGCAGGTGGGCGAGCCGTGGATGCCCATCTTGTGCTCGATGCCCGAGCAGAACACGTCGTTGGGCTCGCCCAAGGAGCCGTCGGGCTCCACCCATATCTTGGGCACGATAAACAGGCTCAAGCCCCTGGTGCCCTCGGGCGCGCCCTCGATGCGGGCCAGCACCAGGTGGATGATGTTCTCGGTCAGGTCGTGCTCGCCGCAGGTGATGAAGCGCTTGGTGCCCTCGATCTTGAACAAGCGGCCGCTGGGGTCGTCGGCCAGGGGCACGGCCTTGGTGCGCGAGGCGCCCACGTCCGAGCCCGCGTCGTTCTCGGTCAGGCACATGGTGCCCCCCCACACCCCGCCGTACATCTTTTCCACGAACAGCTCGCGGTCCTGGTCGCTGCCGAAGTTTTCGATGAGGTGCCCCGCGCCCACCGCCAGCCCGGCGAAGGTCATGAAGGCCATGTTGGCCGAGTTGTGCAGCTCGCGGATGATCCCGCCCACCATTTGGGGCAGGCCCTGGCCGCCGAACTCGGGGTTGGAGGTGGCCCCGATCCAACCGTTCTCTCCCAGCACCCGCCAGGTCTGCTTCCAGGAATCCGGCGTGGTAACCACCCCGTCGTCCCAGACGCAGCCGATGCGGTCGCCGTCTTGCAGGCCCGGGGCCAGCACCTCGCGGCCCACCTTGAGCCCCTCCTCCACCATCATCTCCACGTCCTCGGCGGTGAAGTCGGCATAGGCCGGGTAGCTCAGCAGTTTGTTCAGGTCCAGGTGCTCGGTGAGCACGAATTTGCTGTCGCGGCTGTCGCGGTGGAAGTAATTGACGCCCATGTTTTTCTCCTAGGTGTGTGCGCCGGGCCCAAGCCCGGCTCGGTTGATGTGTGCTGTTGTCTGAAAGGGACCCGCGCCCGGGCCGGAGCTTCTCCCCGGCCGCCCCCCGCGCCTAGAGCCCCAGGTAGGTCTTGCGGATTACCTCGTCCTCCAAGAGCTCCTCGCCCTTGCCCTGGGCGATGATCCTGCCCGAGGAGAGCACGTAGTTGCGGTCGGCCATCTTGAATACCGTGGCCACCTCCTGCTCCACCAAGAGGATGGTGATGCCCATCTCGCGGATGGCCATGATCTTGTTGAACACTTCGGCCCGCATCATGGGGGCCAGGCCGGTGGAGGGCTCGTCGATGCACAGGAGCTTGGGCCGCGACATCAACGCGCGCCCCACGGCCAGCATCTGCTGCTCTCCGCCGGAGAGAGTGCCCGAGACCTGCTTGGAGCGCTTGCCCAAGACCGGGAACAGCTCGTAGACCAGCTCCAGGTCCTGGTGCACCTGCTCCTTGTCCGGGTGCAAATAGGCCCCGGCCAACAGGTTCTCCAAAACGCTCATCTCCCGGAAGGGCCGCCGCCGCTCCGGGCAGTGCACCAGGCCCATCTTCACGATCTGGTGGGCTGGGGTTTTTAGGATGGACTGGTTGTCGAAGTTGATGGCGCCGGTGAAGGTGATGTCGCCGTGGGCCGTGCCCCGCTGGGTCATCTTCTCCCAGGCCACCAGACCGGTCACCGCCCGCAGCAAGGTGGTCTTGCCCGCGCCGTTGGGCCCCACCAGGCTCACCAGCTCGCCGGCCTCCACGTGCATGCTCAGATCGTTGATCAACACGGCCCTGTCGTAGCAGACCGTCAGGTTGGATACCTCCAGCAGCACTTAGACGCCTCCCTCTCCCAGATAGGCTTCGACCACCTCGGGTATCTTCACGATCTGTTCCGGCGTGCCGTCGGCGATGATGGTGCCGAAGTTCAACACGATGATGCGGTCCACGATCTTCATGAGCTGTTGCAGCTTGTGCTCGATGATGATCATGGCCGGGCCCTCGCTGTGCAGTCGCCCGAAGCGCCCGCCCTTGTGCAGGCGCGCCACCGACTTGGCCATCAGCTCGGTCTCGGCCGGGCTAAGACCGCCGAAGGGCTCGTCCAGGATGAGCAGCTCCGGGTCCGTGGCCACGGCCCGGGCCACCTCCAGGCGCTTCAAGTCGCCCTGGCTCAGGGTGGAGGCCTTTTCCAGGGCCATGTCCGAGATGCCCGCGAACTCCAGGGCGTCCATGGCCTTGGCCTCCACCTTTTTCACCCACTCGCCGCGCTTCATGGCCCGGGGGCTCAGGCAAGAGACCATCACGTTGGCGATGATGGGCAGCCGCCGGAAGGGGCGCATGTTCTGGAAGGTGCTGGCGATGCCCAGGTTCACGATGTCGTAGGCCTTGGACCCGGTGATGTTCTTGCCCTTGAACCTGACCGTGCCCTGGTCCGGCTTGAGGATGCCGTTGATCAGGCGCACCAGGGTGGTCTTGCCCGCGCCGTTGGGGCCGATCAGCCCCACTATCTCCTCGCGGCCCAGGTCGAAGCTCACGTCGTTGGTGGCGGTGAGGCCGCCGAAGTCCTTGCGCAGCCCCTTCACTTCCAGGAAGGGAGGGATCATGCCACTGCCTCCTCGCCCTCCTCGCGCAGTTCGCGGCGGCTCACCTTGCCCACGTCGGTCTTGGGCAGCTCGCCGCGGAACTCGATGATCTGGGGCACCTTGTAGTGGGCCAGCTCGTCCTTGCAGTAGGCGATGAGCTCCTCCTCGGACAGCTTGCCCCGAGCCTCGGCCTGCAAGACCACGTAGGCCTTGATCAGCTGCCCCACCTTGGGATCGGGAACCCCCACCACGCCGGCCGCCTTGACCTGCGGGTGGTTGTAGAGCACCTCCTCCACGTGCTTGGCGAATACCGAGTAGCCCTTGTGCTTGATAAGGTCGCGCTTGCGGTCGAAGAAATGGAAGTAGCCCTCCTCGTCCATGCTCACCAAATCGCCGGTGCGCATCCAGCGCATCCCCGCCATGTCCAGCATGGTCTCGGCGTTATCCTGGTCGCGCTGCCAATAGCCCTGCATGATGTTGGGCCCGCTGAGCACCATCTCGCCCACCTCGCCCAGAGGCACCGCCTGGTCGCCGTCCACCTCCACGATGGCCGCGGTCACGTTGGGAACCGGCAGGCCGAAGGAGCCCTTCTTGGTCCGGTGCAGGGGGTTGGTGTGGCTCACGGCGGCGGTCTCGGTCATGCCGTAGCCCTCCACGATGCGGCTGCCGGTGCGCCGCTCCCAGTCGTCCACCGTGGTCTCGTGCAGAGTGTCGGCCCCGCACACGATGATCTTGAGCTTCTTCCAGTTCACCCGCGCGGTCTTGTCGTACTCCTTCAAGTACTCGTAGAGGGTGGGCACCCCGTAGAAGCCCGAGGCGTTGTAGCGCTCCACCGCAGCCAGGATCTCGTCCATGTCCGGGGTGGTGAACAGCACCAGGGTGAAGCCGTGCACCAGGCCGGTGAGCATGATCACCACCTGCCCGTAGATGTGGAACAAGGGCAGGAAGGCGATGATGGTCTCGTCCCCGTCCACGAACTGGTGTTCCCAAAAGGCCAGGGCCTGGGCTTGGCAAGACACGATGTTCTGGTGGGTGAGCATGGCCGCCTTGGGGTGGCCCGTGGTGCCGCCGGTGTAGGGCAAGGCGGCCAGGTCCGTGGCCGGGTCGATGCTCACCGCCGGCGGGTTGGGCGAGCTCTGCTTCAACAGGTCCTGCATTTTCAGCAAGCCCGCCTGGGCGATCAAGGCCGCGTCGGGTATGTGCATGCCGCCGTAGGCCTTGGCCACCACGCCCTTGGCGAACATCTTCTTGAGCCTGGGCAGATACTCGTCGATGCCAGTGATGATCACGTTGTCCAAGTCCACACCGGTCGCGGCCACGTTGTCATAGAGGATGTCCTGGCACACCACCGTCTTGGCCCCGCTGTCGCTGAGCTGGTGGCGCACCTCCTGGCTGGTGTAGACCGGGCTCACCGGAGTGACCACAGCGCCCACCTTGAGCGCGCCCATGTAGGCAATGATGTACTGCGGACAGTTGAGCAGGTACAGGGCCACCCGGTCGCCCTTTTGCACCCCCAGCCCGGCCAGGGCGTTGGCAAAGCGGTCGGCCAGCTCCCGAAGCTCCTTGTAGGAGATCTTCTTGCCGTAGAAAATCACCGAGGTCTTGTTGCCGTACTTCTGGGAGACCTCGTCGAACAGCTCGGGGATGGAGACCGAGGGTAGGTCCAGTTCCGGGGCGACGGTGTCCGGATAATGCTTAAGCCATGGCTTGGAAAGGTAAGCCTGCATCGGGTCCATTGTTTTTCACCTCACGGGTTGCAGGATTCTTTGTTAAGACCGGTCATCACGCCAAGGAGGTGTCGCACACGCGGCACCTCCGCCGGAAAAAGATGTTGCGCAGCTTGCAGCGCGGGCACTCGGACTCCAGCTTGTCGCGCACCCAGGGGATGAGCCCCTCGGGCATGAACAAGAGGGTTACCAGCACCAGGGCCGCGAAAATGAACATGCGTATCTCGGGCAGGCTGGGGAAGTTGTTCAGCACCAGGCGCAGCACTTCCATCAAGGGGTTCAGGATGAACACCCCGGCGATGGGGCCGTAGATGGTGACCATGCCCCCGAACACCGACCAGATGATCACCTGGAAGGACAGGGACACCTCCAGGGTGGAGGGCCCGGCCAGGCGCATGAAATGGGCGTAGAGCCCGCCGGCGATGCCCGCGAAGAAGCCGCTCAGGCAAAAGGCCAACAGCTTGTAGCGGGTGGTGTTGATGCCCGAGGAGCGCACCGCCACCTCGTCCTCGCGGATGGCGTGCAGGATGATGCCGGTCTTGGAGTCGGTGATCTTCCACATCACGAAGCCCAGCACCACCACCAGCCCGGCGGTCAGGTAGTAGTCGCCCACCCGCGAGCCGGTCAGGCGCGAGAGCCCGGACAGGCCCAGCTCGCCGCCGGTTATGTCGGGCATGGCGAAGACCAGGCCGGTGAGGATGATGGGAAAGGCCAGGGTGGTCAGGGCCAAATACGAGCCGCGCAGGCGCAGGCAGGGAATGCCCACCACCAGCCCGGCCAAGACCCCGCCCACCGCTCCCAGGGGGATGGACAGATACGGCGGGAAGCCCAGGTCCAGGTTCAACAGGGCGGTGACATAGGACGCCACCCCGAAGAACAAGGCGTGGCCGAAGTTCATCTGGCCGGTGAAGCCGGACAAGAGATCCCAGCTCGCGGCGAAGATGGCGAAGATGGAGGTTAGGATGAGGACGCGCAGGATGTAGTAGTCCTGCGTGAACAGGGGCACGGCCGCCAGGGCCAGGATGAACAGCAGCACGGCCAGGCGGCTGGGCAGAACCAGCACTTCCGAGCGCAGTATGGTCCAGCCTCGGCGGAGGTAGGCGCTTACCAGTCCCATGTCAGCGCTCCTCCTCGAAAGAGACCCCGAAGAGCCCGTCCGGGCGGATCAGGAGCACCAGGATCATGATGGACAGGGCCACCGAGTCCTTGAGGAACGAGCCCATGGGCAAGAGAAACACCACCAGGCTCTCGGCGAAGCCCAGGATATAGGCCCCCACGAAGCTGCCCTCGATGCTGCCCAGGCCGCCCAACACCACGATGGCCAGCATCATGATGAGAGGGTGCATCCACATGGTGGGCTCCACTGTGACCAGGGGAACCACGATGGCCCCGGTGATGGCCGCCAGGCCCACGGACACGCCCATGGTGCCCATGGCCACCCGGGTCACGTTCATGCCCATGAGGTTGGCCACCTCGCGGTCCTGGGCCGTGGAGCGGATGGCCAGGCCCAAACGGGTGCGCAGCAAAAACAGTCGCACGCTCACCAGGATGACCAGGGCCAGGCCCAAGGCCAGCAGGTGCTGGTAGGTCACCTTGACTCCCAGGATGGTGGCGTAGCCCTCCACCAGGGGGTTCACCCCCAGGTAGTGGCCGCCGAAGCTCATCAGGAAGACCTCCTGGATCATCATGGCCACGGCGATGGTGGCGATGAGCACCGCCGCCTCGTGCTCCTGGATGGGCTTGATGAAGAAGTTGTAGATAAGCAGGCCCAGGATCACGGTGAGCACGATGGCCGCCGGCATGGCGATGAGAGGCGGCAGGCCCAGCATCTTGGTGCCCATGTAGATCAGGTAGGCCGCGGTCATGTACAGGGCGGTGTGGGCGATGTTTATGATGCGCGCCACGCCCAGCACCAGGGAGAAGCCAATGGCCAACAGGGCGTATACGCTGCCCTTGATCAGGCCGTCGATGATGATGTCCAGTAACATGCGTCCACCCCGCGGGTCCTGGGTGGCAAGCCCCGCTGGAAGCGGCGCGGCGGTCGGCGCCCGCGCCTGGGAAACTTCAGGGACCGGCCCGGCGGCCTCCCCGGGCGCCATTGGCCCGGGGAGAACGCGCGGGAGCGGGTTTTACTTCTTGTTCTTCCAGTAGTCGACGACCCAGGGGGCCAGCTTGTAGGGCACGGTGCCCTTGTAGAACACCTTCTGCCAGTGATAGGGCCACACGCACATGATCTTGCCGTCCTGCCACTGGGTGCCGATGGCGGTCACGTAGCCCGGGCCCCAGGTCACGTCGTGGGACTTGTCGAAGACCACGCGGCCGGCGGTGTCGACGTAGTCGGTCTTCTCCAGGGAAGCCACCACCTTGTCCGAATCGATGGTGCCGACCCGCTCCACCGCGTTCTTGATGATGTACAGGGCGTCATAGGTGCCCGCGGTGTAGTTGGGGGCTTCCTTGTAGAGCTTCACGTACTTGTCGTAGAAGGGGATGGTCTTGGGGGTGATCTCCACCCGGGCGTAGGTGTTGATGGTCTCGGTGTACGCACCCTTGCCGCCGGTGGCCGGCCAGAAGCCGCTCTTCTGCGACTCCACGTTGATACCCACCGCCGCAGCGGGCACCTTCAGCTCGCCCATCTGCTTGGCGAAGGTGAGGCCCACCGAAGAAGAGAAGGTGGTGAACACGATGTGGGCCCCGGCCCGCTGAATGGCGGCCAGCTCGGCGGTGCAGTCCTTGGCCACCGGCGAGGGACGCCATACGCCCACCACCTCCATGCCCATCTTGGCGGGCAGAAGCTTCTTGGAGATGTTCACGATGGGGTCGGCCCAGGCGGCCTTTTCGGCCACCACCGCCACCTTGATCTTCTTGATGCCCAGGGTCTTCTTCATGATGTGGGCCACGGTGCCCAGCAGAATGAAGTCGACCTTGCCCAGGTACTTGGAGTTGATGGGGGTGAGGCGGAACCAATACTTGTAGCGGTCGTAATCCTTGGTCACCTTGGTGCACAGCGCGGGGTGAGCCGCGCCGCAGCCGATGAAGACCTTCTTGGCGTCCATGGCGATGTCCTGCATCACCAGCACCGCCTCGGTGCGGAAGCCGCCCACCAAGAAGTCCGCCTTGTGGCGGCTCACGGCCAACTCCACCGCGTTGGTGGCGTCGGGGATGCTCAGGAACTCGTTGGTGTCCACCTTGATCAGCTCGATGGGCCGCATCTGATTGCCCACCTTGATCCCGCCGGCCTTGTTGATCTCCTCGGCCGCCATGGTGGCCCCGTTCCAGTGCCCCTCGCCCTGGGTGAAGGACATGGGCCCCAACACCGCGATCTTGATGGGGGCCGCTGCTCCGGCGGGCAGGCATAAAGCCAAGGCCAGCAGCATGGCGGTCAAGACCAAACCGAACCACTTCATAGTTTTCACGACGTTCCCTCCCCTTGTGTCTGGTGGGCCACCCCGCCGGGCGGGTGCTTTCCCTCCCCGGCGGCATACGTGGCCGGAAATCCTGTCTCAGGGGGCGGCCCGGCGTGGGCGGCCGCCGCCGAATAACGGGAGCTGCCGCCTCTAGCCGGCGGCCGGCCCCCATGGGATCGTCCACCAGGTTTGCCCGGGCACTTCCCCGCCAAGGCGCGGCCCGGGCGCCGAGGCGCGGGGGCGGCGATATGCGGATGTGGGGCCCGAGACAGGCCGCCGCCCTGGGGCGGGGCCTTGGGTGCGGATTCCAGATGCGAAGCGCGCGCCGGATTTTTCCATGAAGTGGCTGGCCGAGGTGGCCGGGCGCGGGATTTCGGCGGGGAGTGGGGATGCAGGATGAGCGGGTTCCGCCGGAGAAATTATGCTCAGATGCCCCCCTGCCCTGTCAAGGAGGGCCGGGGCGCCAAGGAAACAGTCAATGGCCCGGGGCAGGACGGCCGCCGGCGCCAGCAGGGGGGGCTGGTAGGGGGCGGCCAGGCCATCGACCGTATACTGTATATCTACACTCAACGTTTAGCTCAGATATGCGTTATTGGTAATTTACACAATATAAATGTGGCCATATGTTGTCAATCACAAACTTCTTGGCAAGCATTATTAATGTTGCTATAAAGGGATAAGCGACTGGGAGGTTTGGCTTATTCTCCGGCCCCGCCAGCGTCGCAACGGTCGCCAAGCAGGGGCTTTTGTTGGGGTTTGAATATGTTTGGTGTATATGTGAGGCGCGTTCATCAACCCACTGCTCCGAGACGCCCCATTTGTCCTGGGGCCCGGGGGGAAGCAGGCAATTTAATCCCATGAAGATAAGCGACCTTGCCAAGCGCACCGGGGTGCCCAAGCAGACCATCCATTACTACATTCGCGCGGGCCTGTTGCCCAAGCCGCGCAAGCTGGGCAGCAACTCGGCCGACTACGACGACAGCTACGTGGACCGCATCCACCTGATCAAAGAGCTGCAGAACGACTTTTTCTTCCCCCTGCCCACCATCAAGAAGATCCTTTGGGAAAACCGCAGCGCCAACAAGCAGGCCATGCTCAAGCTGCGCATGGACTACTTCCGTCCCATGGAGCACTACCTGGGCACCGGCGCGGTGGGCGACGAGGCCTTTCTGGAGGCCACCGGCCTGGCCGCCCGCTGGCTGCCCCAGCTCCAGGAGTGGGGACTGATCAGCCCCAAGGAAGAGGACGGGCAAAACGTCTATTCCCAGGACGACGTCATCATAGGTAAGGTGATGTTCAACATGGCCAAGATCGGCATCCACCGGGGCAACAACTTCAAGCCAGAGGTGACTCTGCCCATGCTGGCCACCTCGTTCAAGGACATCGCCAAGGACCTGATCGACGACTTCCAGCGGGCCACGGTGGACCTGAAACCGGCCGAACGCCGGGAGCTGGCCAAACGGGGCCACGAGATCATGGGCGTGCTCTTCTATCACCTCTACCGCAAGTACGCCCGGCAATATCTCCAGGATCTGGGGCGCGAAGCCTAATCCCATCCCGGGCCCTCCCGGCTCCGACAGCCTCCTAGAAAGCATCGCCCCGCTCCAGGCGCCGCCCGGCGGCGGAGGGCGGTTCTTTGTGCCGGCGCGCCCGGCCCCCGGGAATTCTCGCCCTTTCCAGGTATTTTTTATGTTGCAATCTAGGCTTTATTTTGCTTGTATATTCCCACCTTTGAATAATTAACATCGAGTAACGCAAAACGTTATGCCGCAAGGGCCAAATTGCCAATAAATCCTTGGCGCTATGCCGGGCAGGCTTTTTTTCTCAGCCTAGGGAGAGGTAGATGAACACGGACTACAAGACGGTGAAGATGGAGCTGGATGGCGGCGTGGCCGTCCTTTACATGGACAACCCGCCGGTCAACCAGATGTCGGAGCACTTCATCCTGGAGCTGAAAGAGGCCTCCCTGGCCGCCCTGGCCGATCCAGAGGTAAAGGCCCTGATCATCACCGGCACGGGCAAGAACTTCATGGCCGGGGCCGATGTGACCCAGCTTCTCACCGTGACCGACCGCGACGCCTTCGTGGAAAAGCTCATGGAGGTGCACCGCTGGTTCAACGCCCTGGAGCAAGACCCCACCCCGGTCATCGCGGCCATCAACGGCAACTGCCTGGGCGGGGGCATGGAGCTGGCCCTGGCCTGCAACTACCGCGTGGCGGTCAAGGGTGTGAGCGTGGGCCTGCCCGAGGTGAAGCTGGGCCTGCTGCCCGGCAGCGCGGGCACCCAGCGCATGCCCCGGCTCACCGGCCTGCCCGACGCCCTGGACCTGATCACCACCGGCAAGTTCATCAAGGCCGACAAGGGCTGGTCCCTGGGATTCATCGACGAGGTGGTTCCCGCAGACCAGCTCCTGGACACGGCCAAGGCGGCGGCGCATAAGTTCCTGTCGCGCGAGCTGGACATCCGCACCCGCATGGCCAGCCGCCGCTTCGACCGCCTGCCCAGCGCCAGCGAAAAAGAGCATTTGATCAATTACGTGAAGATGGAGACCGCCAAGAAGGCCAAGGGCTACATCGCGCCCTTCAAGATCATCGAGGCCATGGAAAAGGGCCTGTCCATGGACTTCGAGGCGGACATCGCCCTGGAGGCCCAGCTCTTCGGCGACTGCCTGGTCTCGGACGTGGCCAAGAACCTCATCGGCATTTTCCTGAATGAGCGCGCCGCCGGCCGTTTGCCCCGCATCAAGGGCATCAAGCCGGCGCCCATCAAGAAGGTGGGCATGTTGGGCGGCGGGGTCATGGGCTCCAGCATCGTGCACCTGCTTCTCTCCTACGGCTTCGAGGCGGTGCTCTGGGAGATCAACCAGGAGGCCCTGGACAAGGCCGTGGCCGCGATCAAGAAGACCTTCGCCTACAAGATCAAGACCAAGAAGCTCAAGCCCGAGCAGCTCGACATCCTCATCAACAGCAAGCTGACCCAGGCCACCGGCCTGGAGGCCATGGCCGATTGCGACCTGATCATCGAAGCGGTGGTGGAGAACATGGATGTCAAGCAGGACATCTGGAAGAAGCTGGAGGGCATCTGCCGGCCGGACGTGGTCTTCGGCACCAACACCTCGGCCCTGCCCATCACCGATATGGCCACCGTGCTGGCCGACCCCGGCCGCATGATCGGCCTGCACTTCTTCAACCCGGCCGAGCGCATGCCCCTGTTGGAGATCATCTGCGCGGAGCAGACCTCGGACCAGACCCTGGCCACCAGCGTGGCCTTTGGCCGGGCCATCAAGAAAGTTCCCGTGGTGGTCAACGACGGACCGGGCTTCTACGTGTCGCGCCAGCTGGGCGGGCTCATGGGCGGCTCGGTGTTCCTCATTGCCGATGGCGTGGACTCCATGGCCATCGAGAAGGCCATGCGCTCCTTTGGAATGCCTATGGGCCCGGCCACCCTGGCCGACCTCACGGGCATCGACATCAACTATCACGTGAACCAGACCTTCGCCAAGCGCCTGGGCTCGCGCTACAACGTGCATCCGCTCACCGAGGCGATCTACCAGCTCGGCGACTACGGCCGCAAGACCGGGCGGGGCTACTTCGATTACAGCGGCCCCGAGCCCAAGCCCAACCAGCGCCTGGCCGAGGTGGTGGCCGCCTACCTGGCCGAGCACAACGTAACGCCCAAGGAGATGAGCGCTCAGGAGATCATTGACGCCATGCTGGCCCTGGGGATCAACGAGGCCGCCCTGATGATCGAGGAAGGCATCTGCGATCGCCCGGCGGACATGGACCTGGCCATGATCTACGGCACCGGCTTCCCACCCTATCGCGGGGGCATCCTGCGCTACGCTGACAAGTGGGGCTTGGCCAACGTCTTGGCCAAGCTCACCGAGCTGGAAGCCGCCTATGGCGAGCGCTTCGCCCCGGCCCAGCTCATCAAGACCATGGCCGCCGAGAACCAGACCTTCTACCAGATGTAAGGGGAGCGCCCGATGGCCGATAGATTCGTCAGCCTGCGCAACCTGCGCTTCTTGCTATACGAGGTCATGGAGGCCGGCCGCTTGGCGGACTGGCCCCGCTTCGCGGAGTACGACCAGGAGAGCTTCGACATGATGCTGGACACCGCCCTGCGCCTGTCCAGCGACCTGCTCTTCCCGGCCCTCAGGGAACTGGACCAGAACCCGCCCCGCCTGGAGAACGGCCGCGTGCTGGTGCAGCCCCTGGTGCGCCAGTTCCTCTTACAGGCCGGCGACGGCGGCTGGGTGGGCGCGCCTTTCGGCTACGAGCACGGCGGGCTCCAGCTCCCCACCATGATCAACACCGCCTGCTTGTACATGTTCAACGCGGCCAACTTCCCGGCCGCCGCCTACCTGGGCCTCACCACCGGCGCGGCCCACCTCATCCTCTCCTACGGCACCGAGGAGCTTCAGGAAACCTACGTAGCGCCCATGCTGGCGGGCCGCTGGCAAGGCACCATGGCCCTCACCGAGCCCCAGGCGGGCAGCTCCCTGTCCGACGTGGCGGTGAGCGCCCAGCCCACGGAAGACGGCCATTACCTCATCAGCGGCCAGAAGATATTCATCTCCGCCGGCGACCACGACGGCGCGGACAACGTGGTGCACCTCATGCTGGGGCGCATCAAGGGCGCGCCCCCCGGGGTCAAGGGCATCTCCCTGTTCGTGGTGCCCAAGCTCCGGCCCGATGGCAACGAGCTGGTCTCCAACGACCTGGCCACCGCCGGCCTGTTCCACAAGCTGGGCTATCGCGGCTGCCCCATCGTGCAGCTCTCCATGGGCGAGAATAACGACTGCCGGGGCTGGCTGGTGGGCGAGCCCAACCAGGGCCTGGCCTACATGTTCCAGATGATGAACGAGGCCCGCATCGGGGTGGGCAAACAAGCCGCGGCCGTGGCCTCGGCCGCCTATTACGCCTCGTTGCAATACGCCCGCGAGCGCCTGCAAGGCCGCCCCATGGGCGCCAAGGACCCCAGCCAGCCTCAGGTGCCCCTGATCCGCCACGCGGATATCAAGCGCATGCTCCTGATGCAGCGGGCCGTGGTGGACGGTTCCCTGTCGCTGATCCTGCAAGCGGCCTGGTACGCCGACCTGGCGGCCCACGGCCCGGAGGAAGGCCGCGACGACGCCTTCCTTCTGCTGGACCTCATCACTCCGGTGGTGAAGAGCTACCCCTCTGAGATGGGCGTCTTGTCCACCAGCGCGGGAGTGCAAATCCTGGGCGGCTACGGCTACACCGACGAGTTCCCCCTGGAACAGCTCTACCGTGACATGCGCATCCACCCCATCCACGAGGGCACCACCGGCATCCAGGGCATGGACCTGTTGGGCCGCAAGGTAATGATGCACCACGGCCGCGCCTACAAGCTGTTCGCCCAAGAGGTGGCCGGGGACATCGCCGCCGCCGAGGACATCGCGGACCTGGCCCCCCACGCCCAGCGCCTCACCGTGGCCATGGGCCTGTTGCGCCAGGCCACCGAGGCCAAGACCGCTCTGGCCGCCAAAGGCGATGTCGAGAACTTCCTCAGCGACGCCACGCTGTATCTGGAGCTGTTCGGCCTGGTGGCCATCGCCTGGCAGTGGCTCAAGCAGGGCCGGGTGGCGGCCCTGGCCCTGGATGGCTCGCCCAGCCAGGCGGAGCAGGACTTCTACCAAGGCAAGCTCAACACCATGCGCTACTTCTTCGCCTACGAGCTGCCCAAGGCCCACGGCCTGGCCCAGCGCCTGAGCGAGGACGACGGCCTCACCGTTCAGGTGCAAGACGAGCACTTCGCCGACTAGGCGGCGAACCGATAATCGCTAAACCCTTGGGTGCCTGGGCACCCGTGTCATGGCAAGGAGAGATCAAATGCAAGAAGTAGTTATCGCCGGGTACCTGCGCACCGCCCAGTCGCGCTGCCGCCCCAACGACCCCGGCCGGGACTGGTTCCACGCCCTGAGGGCTGACGAGCTCCTGGCCCTGGTGCTGCCCGAGCTGATCAAGCGCACCGGCATCGCCCCGGAAGAGGTGGAGGACTTCATCGTGGGCTGCGCCACCGGCGTGGGCGAGCAATGGACCTACGGCGGCCGCAATCCCATCTTCCTGGCCAACCTGCCCGAGACCATCGCGGCCAAGTTCGTGGACCAGCAGTGCGGCTCGGCCATGGCCGGCATCCACATCGGCTTCATGGAGATCGCCCAGGGCTTCGCCGACGTGGTCATGGTGGGCGGCATGGAGCACATGACCCGGGTGCCCATGGGCGGCACCACCAAGGACCGGGGCCTGGCCCAGCCCAACCTGAACCTGTTCCTGAATCCCGAGCTTCTGCACTGGGACATGATGACCGCCATGAACATGGGGCTCACCGCGGAGAAGCTCTTCGCTCAGAGCGGCTGCACCAAGGAGGATATGGAGCAGTGGGCGGTGCGCTCCCACCAGCGCGCGGCCCAGGCTCAGGCGGACGGCTTCTTTGACGGCGAGATTCTGCCGGTGGAGGCCAAGCAGGCCGACGGCAGCGTGATGACCGTGACCAAAGACCAGGCGGTGCGCGGCGGCACCACCCTGGAGGACTTGGCCGGGCTCAGGCCCGCCTTCAAAAAAGACGGCGTCATCACCGCCGGGGTCAGCTCTCCCCTCAACGCGGCGGGCACCGGCATGATCCTCATGTCCAAGGAAAAGGCCAAGGCCAAGGGCATCAAGCCCCTGGCCACCATCCGCTCCATCGGTTTCGCGGGAATCGACCCCACCATCATGGGCCAAGGCCCGGTGCCGGCTAGCCAGAAGGCCCTGGGCAACATCGGCCTCAAGGCCTCGGACATCGACTTCTGGGAGATCAACGAAGCCTTTGCCATCGTGGCGCTTAACTGTATAAAGGAGCTGGGTCTGGACCCGGAGAAGGTCAACGTGATGGGCGGCGGCCTGGCCATCGGCCATCCCCTGGGGGCCACGGGCAACCGCCTGGTGGGCACCCTGGCCCGCATCATGGAGGCCAAGGGCGGCCGCTGGGGCTGCGCCAACGCCTGCGTGGGCGGCGGCCAGGGCGTGGCCACCATCATCGAGCGCGAAGACTACTAAGCGCCAAGGCACAAACCGCCCTTCCCGCGCCCGGGGCGTGGGAGGGGCTTTTTCATTAGGGAAACCGCCATGCGCCTGAAAGACAAAAAAGCCATCATCACCGGCGCGGCCCAGGGCATCGGCCGGGCCACGGCCCTGCTCTTTGCCCGCGAAGGGGCCGACCTCACCGTCTGCGACCTGCGCGAAGACGCCCTCAACTCCCTGGCCGAGGAAGTCCGCGCCCTGGGGCGGCGCTGCCACGTGGCCCTGGGCAGCGTGGTGGAGCGCGCTTTTGTGCAAACGATGGTGGCCGACACCATTCAGGAGCTGGGCGGCCTGGATATCCTGATCAACAACGCTGGTATCATCCGCGACCGCATCGGCCACAAGATGAGCGAAGACGAGTTCGACTCGGTGGTGGCGGTGAACCTGAAGGGCGCTTTCAACTGCCTACAGGCCTGCATGATCCCTCTGCGCGAGCAGGGCTCCGGGGCCATCGTCAACGTATCGTCGGTGAGCCGCTACGGCGCGGCGGGCCAGTTGAACTACTCGGCCACCAAGGGCGGGGTGGCCAGCATGACCGGCGCGGCGGCCAAGGAGCTGGGCCCCAAGGGAGTGCGCGTGAACTGCGTGGCTCCGGGTTTCATCGAGACCGAAATGCTCTCCACGGTGCCCCAGGAGACCCTGGAGATGTACCGCCGCTTCCTGGTGCCTCTGGGGCGCATGGGCCAGGCCGGGGAGGTGGCCTCGGTGATGCTCTTCCTGGTCTCGGAGGACGCCTCCTTTGTCAACGGCCAGACCATCAACGTGGACGGCGGCACCTACACCTATTAGGCGCGGCTCAGTCCTCGTCGCCCCAGGGTTGGCGTTTGCCCTCGGGGGTGTAGCGGTAAAATCCCTTGCCCGCCTTGCGTCCCAGGCGGCCCTCTTCCACCATGCGCTTGACCAGGCCCGAGCGGCTGATCAGCTTTTCTTCGCCCATGGAGACCAGGAAATCGTCGATCAGGGCGATGGTGTCCAGGCCGGCGTTGTCCGCGATCTCGAAGGGCCCCGCCTTCCAGCCGTAGCCCAGGCGCATGCCCGCGTCCACGTCCTCGGGCGTGGCCACCCCGGCGGCCACCAGGTCCGCAGCCTCGCTGAGCGCCGCGGCGAAGACTCGGTTCATCACGAAACCGGGCAAGTCGCGCCGCACCTTGACCGGCGTCTTGCCCAGGGAGCGGATGAAGGCCAGGCTCCGCTCGAACACCTCATCCGAGGTGGCCTCGGCCTGGATAACCTCCACCAAGCCCATGAGCGGCACCGGCCCGAAGAAGTGCAGGCCCAATACACGCTCCGGGTGGGCGGTGGCTCCGGCCAGGCGGCCGATGGGAATCGAGGAGGTGTTGGAGCCGATGGGCGTGGCTTCCGGCGCCAGGCGATCCAGCTCGGCGAAGAGCTCCAGCTTGAGCGCCTCTTTTTCCAAAGCCGCCTCGATGATCCAGTCGGCAGCGGACGCGGCGGCCAGGTCTTGCTCCAAGCTCAGCCGGTCCAGCACCTCTTCCGGCGTCTCGCCGATCACTCCCTTGGCGGCCAACTTGCCCAGGGAGACCTCCATGCCCGCCCGGGCCTTGTCCAAGGCTTTGGGCGACACGTCCATCAGATGCACCCGCCGCCCGCTCGTCGCGCAGACCTGGGCGATGCCCCCGCCCATGAACCCGGCTCCCACCACCAAAACCCGCTCCATGCCCAGCCTCCTCGCGCCGCGCGCCTTACTCCACGGTGAACAGCTTCTCGTCGAACTCGGGCTTGTCCTTGTAGCGCCGCATGTAGGCGGCGGGCATGGCGTCCATGTTGGCGAACAGGGCCGGGTCCACCATGATGCCCGCCTGTTGCAGGGCCTCGATGATCTGCTCCGGCTGGGGCGGACAGCCCTTCACCGGGATCATCTGTTTGATGTCCGGGTTGTCCTTATGCGCCTGATACATGCACTTGCCCAAGAGAACCGTCTTGTTGGCTCCGGGCCGGGGTTGCATGGCCTTGCCGGTGAGAACCTCCACATTGTCGAAGGGCTCGCCCTTCCAAGCCCCGACTATGCCCGCCAGCACGGTGCCGTTTATGCCGGAACAATAGGTGCACAGGGTGGAATCGTACTTGTAATAGCCCAGGCCCTGGATGCCCTTCTTCTCCAGCACTATGGGCATGGTGTCGCCCTCGGTGTAGGGGAAGGCCCAGCCGTGGGGCTTAATGTTCTCCTCCACCGGCTCGCCCAACACTTCCACGTCCGACAGGTCCAGGGGACGTCCCTCCCGTTCCAGGGCGCGTGTCAGGTAGGGCACCGTGTCCGGCGGATGGCCCAGGAGGGTGGAACCCACCTTGTCGGCCGAAAGCAGGTCCCAGGAGGCCACCAGCAGATCGCGGCGGTGCATGATGCCGTCAAAGCCGGGGCCATACTCCGAGGTGTAGGTGCCGTCGATCACCGTGAGCACCGGCGGCAGGGGCAGGGCCAGGCGCGAGACCCAGTTGTGCAGGTCCTTTTCCGGGTCCGCGTTGTGGCAGCGCTTGCGCGACTTCACGTCGATCAGGCCCTTCAAGTTCTTGAGCCCCAGGCTGACCATGGTCTGGGCGTGGGTCTTCATCACCGGCAGGCTCACCACCAGGTCGCCCTCCAGCACGTCGGCGTTGAAGCTCAGCTTCATGTCGTCGCCCAGGTCAACTTCCTTATAAGGCCTCGTGAAGGCGTCCAGCACCTTGACCCCGTAGCGCTGTTTAAGCTTGTTGTAGCCCAGGTACTCGAAGGCGTGGGCCGGGGTGGTGGTGTCCTTGTAGCGCCCCAGCACCATGCCTTCGATGATGGTGATGTCGTCCACCCCGCGCTCCTTGAGCAGGCGCACCATGTCGTGCACCAGGCGGCTGGTGGTCACCACTCCCCACTTGGGAAAAGGCGCGCTGGCAGTCCAAAAGACGATGTTGGGCTTGAGAAACACCTTGGCCCCGGTGGAGAGGCGCTCCAGACCGCCGCACAGCTCCAAGGCCCGGCGCACCGGCTCGTAGGCCTGGTCGTAGCGAACCAGGGAAACCGCGTATTTGCTCATGACCATGCTCCCGCCCTCCTTCTGGGGGGCATTACAAAGAGGCGTTGTCCATCACCCGCTCGGCCTTGGCCAGCAGGGCGCGCACCGCGTGGGGCAGCCGCGCGAAGCGCTGGTCCTTGGTCTGGCCGTGATAAAAGCGGTAGTAGATCTGCTGGGCGATCACGGCCAGGCGGAAAAGGCCGAAGGTGTAGTAGAAGCCGATGTGGTCCATCACCCGCCCGGTCTTTTGGCTGTAATACTCCACCGCCTGGGCGCGGGTCAGGCTGCCGGGCAGATAGGTGAGCATGGCCGCGTTGGCCAGGAGCTCCGGCTCGTCGTCGGCCTGGGCCCAATAGGCCAGGGTGCAGGCCAGGTCCATGAGCGGATCGCCGATGGTGGCCATCTCCCAGTCCAGCACCCCGATGATCTTCAGAGGGTCGGCCGGGTCCAGCACCACGTTGTCCAGCTTGAAGTCGTTGTGGATCACCGTGCCCACCGCGTTGTCCGGAGGCAGGCCGGCCGACAGCCAGGCCATCACCGCCTCGCCGTCGGGCACGTCCGGAGTGCGCGCGTTCACGTAGCGTTTGCTCCAGCCCTCCACCTGCCGCCGCGCGTAGCCGGCCGGCTTGCCGAAGTCGCCCAGCCCGGCGGCCACGTAGTCCACCGCGTGCAACTCGGCCATCAGCTCCACCAGGCGCTCGGTGAGCCGGCGCATCTGGGCGGGCCCGAAGTTCAGTTCTGGCGGCATCTCCTTGCGCAGGATGATGCCCGAGATGCGCTCCATGACGTAGAAGGGGCAGCCCATCACCGCCTCGTCCGAGCAATAGGCCAAGGGCCGGGGGCAATAGGGGAACACCGGGTGCAGGGCCGAGAGGATGCGATACTCCCGTCCCATGTCATGGGCGCTCTTGGCCTTGGTGCCGTGGGGCGGGCGGCGCAGCACCATCTGCTTTTCGCCCGCGCTGATCAGATATGTCAGATTGGAGTAGCCCGAGGGGAACTGGGCAATCTTCACCGCCCCGCACAAGCCGGGGATGCTCTCGCGCAGATAGGCCTCCACCCGGGCCGCGTCCAACTCTTCGCCCTGCCTGGTGGGGGCTGCCAGGTCCATCACGCTCATGCCGCCGCAACCTCCTCCGCCTCGCCGGCCCGGCACAAGCGCAGGGCCGCGTCCACCACAAAGGCGGCGTAACGGTCCACGCTTACCCGGCGCTTGGCGTATTTCCAGCGCTTGAGGTACCAGTCCTGCACCATGGCCTTGATCATTGCCGCGGCCAGGCCGGGGTCCACCTCGCCGAAGGCCCCCTGCTTGCGGCCCTTGCGGATGATGCCCGCGAAGAGCCGCTCGGTGACCTGCTCGCTCTCCTTGGCCCGCTCCTTCTCCCGCTCGCCCAGATGGCGTGCCTCCATGTAGGAGAAGAAGAACCAGGGCTGCATGGCCTCGCTCAGGAAAAGGTGGGCGCGTATGGCCGCGCCCAGCTGCCCGGCCGGCTCGGCCAGGGAGGCGAAGCTTTCCCGCAGGATGCGCCCGGTGAGGCGGCGTCCCGTGGCCTGGATCATCTGAAGCAGCTCGTCCTTGTTGCCCACGTAATCATAAAGCGCGCCCAGGGACAGGCCGCTGGCCTTGCTCAGGTCGCGCATGGTCATTGCCTGGAAACCCTTCTGGTTGCTCACCCGGAGGGTGGCGTCGAAGATGCGCTCCAGGTTCTTCACCGCCAGGGCCTCTTTCTTGACCTTGATGGCCTGGCGGTTGGCGGCCAGCATCTCCTGGCAGAAGTCGCGGCGCGAAACCGCCACCGCGCGGCTGAACTCGGCGAAGTTCATCGCAGGCCGTGCTCCGCCGCGTACTCCTTGAGGATGCGCTTGGCCACCGAGATCTTGTGCACCTCGTCAACTCCGTCGTAGATGCGCGCCGAGCGCTCGCCCCGGTAGAAGCTGGCCAGAACGGTGTCGTCGGTGACCCCCAGGCCGCCGTGCACCTGCACTGCCCGGTCCAGCACCCGCTGCATAACCCCTGCGGTGTAGAACTTGATCAAGGAGATGTCCTGGCGGGCCTCTTTCTGGCCCTGGGTCTCGATGCGCCAGGCGCAGTTTAGCACCATCAGGCGGGCGGCGCGTATCTCGGCCGCGCTCTCGGCGATCCAGGCGCGGATGATCTGCTGGTCGGCCAGGGTCTTGCCCGGAGCGATATCCCGGGTCAGGGCGCGCTCGCAGATCATGTCCAGGGCCCGGTTGCTGATGCCGATCCAACGCATGCAGTGGTGGATGCGCCCCGGCCCCAGGCGCTCCTGGGCGATGACGAAACCGTGGCCTTCGGGCCCCAGCAGGTTGGCCTTGGGCACCCGGCAGCTTTGGTAAAGAATCTCGCCGTGGCTGTGCCAGCCCGATCCGGCATGGCCCATCACCGGGATGTTGCGCACCAGGTTGAAGCCGGGCGTGTCGGTGGGCACGATGATCATGGAGGCCTGGAGATGAGGCGGGGCCTCGGGGTTGGTCACCGCCATGACGATGGCGAAGGACGCGCCGTCGGCCGAGGAGGTGAACCACTTGTGCCCATTGATCACGTAGTCGTCGCCGTCGGCTACGGCGGTGGTGTCCAATAGCACCGGGTTGGAGCCGGGCTGGTCGGGCTCGGTCATGGAGAAGCAGGAGCGGGTCTGTCCGGCGACCAGCGGGGCCAGAAAACGCTCCTTCTGCTCCGGAGTGCCGTACTTGATGAGAATCTCGATGTTGCCCGCGTCCGGCGCCTGGCACCCGAACACGTAGACCCCGGTGGGGGTGCGGGCCAGGGCCTCGCAGACCAGGCCGTACTCCACCAGGTCCAGTCCCATGCCGCCGTACTCCTTGGGGTGCAGAGGGCTCCACAGCTCCATGCGCTTGACCATCTCTCGTTTCTCGGCCAGCACCGGCTCCAGCTCCTCCCAGGGGCGGTGGATGAAGTCCTGCTCCAGGGGCACCAGCTCCTTTTCCACGAACTCGTTGATGAGCTCCAGGATGGTCTGCATTTTGGGCGATACGGCGAAATCCATTGCTTGCTTACCTCCCCATGGGGTGTTGGTCAGCGATAGGTGACCATCTCCGCCCGGCCCTGGGTCTCCAGATGCATGGTGGAGTTGAATTCAGCCAGGGAGAACTCCTCGCGGTTGTACATGAAGCTTGAGAGCGAGGCGTTCTTGATCACGTAGGTCAGCTTAAGGGCTACCCCGTGCTCCAGGTTCAGGGCGCGCTGCATGATGGCCGAGATGGGCCCGCCCGAAGTGAACAGCACCACCTTCTTGCCCCGCCCGTTGGCCGCGCACACCCGCTCCACCGCCCGGCCCACCCGGCCCAGAAACAGTTCCCAGGTCTCGGGCAGTCCCTGGTCGTATTGGCCGGTGATCCAGCGGTGCATGGCTGCGTCGTAGATGGTCTGAAAGGCGCGGCGATCGCTGAACATCGTGGCCACTGCCCGGTCCACGGCCGGGTTCTCGCGGCGCAGCTCCGGCAGCAGGGCCTTGATGATGGGGCCGGAGGCGAACTCGTTGAACTCGGGCATTATCTCCAGGACGGGCGGGGACTCCAGGCTCTCCAGCACCGCCTGGGCGGTGTCCCGCTGACGGGCCATGTCGCCCGAGTAGGCCGCGTCGAAGGAGAGCCCCAGCCCGGCCAGGTGCTCCCCGGTCAGGCGGGCCTGCGCCTGGCCCAGCTCGGACAGGCGGTCGTAGTTTTCCTGGCCAAAGGAGGCCTGGCCGTGGCGCATGACGTAAAAGAGGCTCATGCCGAGCGCGCTCCCCGCCGCCCCATTCGGGCGGGCCGTGATGGATGATGGGCCCATTGTGCACCCGGCCACGGGGCATGGCAAGTTATTTCCGAACGAATGTTCGTTTTTTCTTGTGACCTTCCGCAAGCTGGTCTACACTTTTCCCCAGACGGCCGGGTTTGGCCGCGAGGGGAGAGCCATGCGCGTCCTGTGCCTGCTCAAGCAAGTCTGCGAACCGGAGAGCCTCTTTGACCTGCAAGAGGGCCGCCCGGTGTTGCGCCCGCCCGCGCGCTGGAAGATGAGTTCCTACGACGAGTACGCCCTGGAGGCCGCCCTGGCCCTCAAGGACGCCCGGCCCGACACGGAAGTGACGGCCCTCTCCCTGGGCCCGGCCCGCTGCGAGGCCGTGCTGGAGCGGGCCCTGGGCATGGGCGCGGACCGGGCGGTGCGCCTGGACGACCTGGACGAAACCATTGCCCGCCCCCTGGCCGTGGCCTCGGCCGTGGCCGCCTGGGCCGAGGGCCAAGGCTTCGATCTGATCCTGGCCGGGGTCATGTCCGACGACGCCATGCAAGGCGCGGTGGGGCCCATGCTGGCCGAGCTGCTGGGCCTGCCGCTGGCCACCGGCGCGGTGGAGCTGGCCCTGGCCGAGGACGCCAAGTCGCTGACCGCGCAGCGGGAGATGGAGGGCGGCCGCCGCCAGGAGGTAACGCTCCCCCTGCCCGCCCTGGCAACCATCAACTCCGGCCCCGCCCGCCCGCGCTACCCTACCCTGTCCAAGCTACTCAAAGCCAAAGAGACCGCGCCGCTGGTAATCGACCCTACCGCCCCGGCCCCGCCCCTGGAAGCGGTGCGTGAATATCGTCTGCCGGTAAAGACCCGGGCAGGCCTGATGCTCTCCGGCGACATTCAGGCCAAGGCGTCCCGACTGTTGGACCTGCTGCGCGAAAGGGCCCTGCTGTGAGCCTGGCGGGCAAGCCCCTGGTGGTGGCCGTGGCCGAGCACGGCCCCGAGGGCCTGGCCCCGGTCAGCCTGGAGCTGGCTGCCTGCGCCCGCGAGCTGGCCCAAGCCCTGGGCGGCGAGGCCCGCCTCCTGGTGCTGGGCGATGGCGTGGAGCCCTTAGCCAGCGAGGCCGCCCGCCTCAGCGGCCTGACCGTGACCGGCCTTGAGGTGCCGGGGCTAACCGAATTCTCCGGCGAGGCCTACCGCGCCTTGCTGGCCGAGCTGCTGCCCGCCTGGTCCCCGGCCATGGTGTTGGCCGCCCACACCACCAGCGGCCTGGACTGGGCCCCCGGCCTGGCAATGCGTTTAGGCGTGGCCTTGGTCAGCGGAGTCGAGGCCATCGAGCATGGCGAGAGCGGCCCCCTCTTCCGCCGCGCCGCCTGGCATGGCAAGCTCAGCGAGTTGGTGGAGGCGCAAGCCGAACCCCTGGTACTCACGGTGCAGCCCGGCTCCTTCCCTGCGCTGCCGCCGGCCGAAACGCCCGGCTCGGTAGAGGTGCTAACCCGCGAGTTGCCGCCCTGCCGCGCGCGGGTGCGGCCGGGGCAGGCCCCGCTGGAGCGCGACGCGGCCCTGGGCGCGGCCTCGGTGGTGGTGGCCGCCGGGCGCGGGGTGGGCAAGCCGGAAAACCTGGAGCCCCTGCGCCGCCTGAGCGCCCTGTTCTCCAACGCCGCCCTGGCCGGTTCGCGGCCGGTGTGCGACCTAGGCTGGCTGGGCTACGCCAGGCAGGTGGGCCTTACCGGAGCCACGGTAAGCCCCCGCCTATACCTGGCCTGCGGCATCTCCGGGGCGCGGCAGCATACCGTGGGCATGCAAGGTTCGGGCTACATCGTGGCCATCAACAACGACCCCAACGCGGCCATTTTCAACCTGGCCGACGTGGGGGTGGTGGAGGATTTGAACGCCTTTATCCCCGCCCTGTTGGAGCTGGCCGGGGCCGGGCCGGGCCGGGAGGGCTGAACCCACGCCCGCGCGCGGCGATTGCCTCTTGGGCCGCAATGCCGTATATGAAGGCTGAGTGGGGGTAGTGCCCAAACCGCTGACAAGGATGCGCACCATGGAACTGCTATACGAAAAGAAAGAGCACATCGCGCTCTTTACGCTTAATCGGCCCGAGGCCTTCAACGCCATGAGCCCGGACCTGTTCCGGCAGATGCACGACGCCTGCGAGGACTTCGCCCAGGACCCCCAGCTGTGGGTGGGCGTGTTCACCGGGGCCGGGGAAAAGGCCTTCTGCGCCGGGGCGGACGTTAAAACCTGGCTGCCCTTTGTAAAGGAATGCCGCGAGCGCCCCTGGCTCATGCCCACCACTCCCCTTCGGGGCATGGAGCTGGACAAGCCGCTGATCGCGGCCATCAACGGCGTGGCCCTGGGCGGCGGCCTGGAGCTGGCCCTGGCCTGCGACCTGCGTATCGCCTCCGAGAAAGCCCGTTTCGCCTTCCCCGAGGCGCGCCTGGGCATCCTGCCCCGCCTGGGCGGCACGGTGCGCCTGCCCCGCCTGGTGGGCAGCGCCAAGGCCGCCGAGCTGATGTTCACCGGCCGGCGCATCGCAGCGGCCGAGGCCCTGGACATGGGCCTGGTCAACCGGGTGGTGCCCCAGGAAGACGTCCTGACCTCCGCCCTGGAGCTGGCCGGCGAGATCTGCCAGTGCGCCCCCCTGGCGGTGCAGGCCATCAAGAAGAGCCTGCGCCGGGGCGTGGGCATGTCCATTGAGGAAGCCCTGTGGTGCGAGAACGCCCTGGGCATGCCCCTGTACGACACCGAGGACTACGAAGAGGGCCGCAAGGCCTTTGCCGAAAAGCGGCCCCCGGCGTTCCAGGCCAAGTAGGCCGGTCCGCCCGGCCCTCACCCCGCTGCCAGGAAGCACGAACATGCAGAAATTCTTTACGCCCGCTTCGGTGGCCGTGGTGGGGGCCAGCCCCGACCGCACCGGCCAGCACCTGCTGGCCAACACGGCCCTGGCTCCCGGGGTCTCGGTCTATCCGGTCAACCCCAAGTACAACGAGCTGGCCGGGCTGCCCTGCTTTCCCTCGGTGAAGGACATCCCCGGCCCGGTGGACCTGGCCGTCTTGCTGGTGCCCGCCCGCTTCGTGCCCCAGGTGCTCCGGGACTGCGCGGCCAAGGGGACCCGGGCAGTGATGATCCAGAGCGCCGGCTTCGCCGAGACCGGCGAGGAGGGCCACGCCTTGCAGGAGGAGTGCCTGGCCATCGCCCGCCAGGCGGATATGCGCCTGTGGGGCCCCAACTGCATGGGCCTGGTGGACGTGCCGGGCCGCCGCTTCTTTACCTTCATGCACAGCCGCATCACCGACGCCCTCTTGCCCCATGGCGGCCTGTCCCTGGTGGTGCAGAGCGGCATGCTCTCGGCCGGGTTCCTGGCCGACCTGGCCACCCGGCGCGGGGTGGCGGTGAGCAAGGCCTGCTCTCTGGGCAACAAGTGCGACGTGGACGAGTGCGACGTGCTTCAGGTGCTCCTGGACGACCCCGAGACCAAGGCGGTGGGGCTCTACCTGGAGTCCCTGCCCCGGGGCCGCCGCTTCATGGAGTTGGCCGAGGGCGCGGACAAGCCCCTGGTGGTGCTCAAGTCCGGGCGCAGCCGCTCCGGGGCCAAGGCCGCCCTGAGCCACACCGCCAGCCTGGCCGGAAACGCCCGCCTCACCGAGGGGCTCCTGGCCGCGGCCGGGGTGACCACGGCGCGGGACTTCCACCAGATGGTGGACCTGGGGCGCACCCTGGCCATGCTGCCCGATCTGCCCGCCAAGGCCAAGACGGCGGTGCTCACCTTCAGCGGCGGGGGCGGCATCCTCTCCTGCGATCTATTGGAGGAGCAGGGCCTGGAGGTGGCCGAGCTGGCCCCGCCCACCCTGGAAGCCCTGGCCGGACTCTTCCCGGCCTGGATGCCACCCTCCAACCCGGTGGACCTGTGGCCGGCCATGGAGCTGCACGGCGGCTCGGAAACCTTGCACCGGGCGGTGGAGATCGTGGCCCAAGACCCGGGGGTGGACCTTATGTTTGTGCACTCCTTCCTGGGCGCGGCCAGCAAGGGCATGGACCTGGAAGCCATGCGGGCCGCGGCCCATGGGGGCGGCAAGGCCCTGGCCTTCTGGGGGCTGGGCCTCACCGAGCCCATGAAGGAGTTCGAGGGCCAGGCCCTGGCCGGCGGGGTGCCCCTGTTCGGCGAGATGGCCCGGGCGGTGGATTGCCTGGCCGCGGCCGCCCGCTGGCGCAAGAGCGAGCGCGCTCCCCGGCCCCCGGCCTCGGGCCGGGCCCTGCCCGGCGGCCTGCCCCCGCGCAAGGGCGTATGGGACGAGCACGACTCCAAGCACCTCCTGGCCGCCTGGGACATCCCGGTGGTGGCTGAGACGGCCACGGACGAGCTGGCCGCTGCCCAGGACGCGGCGGCCAAGCTGGGTTGGCCGGTGGTGCTCAAGGGCCTGCTGCCCGGCGAGGTGCACAAAACCGAGAAGGGCCTGGTGGTGCTGGGGGTGCGCGGCCCCGAGGAGTTGGCCGAGCAGTGGGAGCGCCTGCGCGAAGCCATGGACGGCCAGGGACGCATCCTGGTGCAGCGCCAGCAGCGGCCCGACTACGAGCTGATCGCGGGCTATCTGCGCGACCCTCAATTCGGCCCCTGCGTGATGCTGGGCTTGGGCGGGGTGCTGGCCGAGCTGGAGCCGGACGTGGCCTTTGAGCTGGCCCCCCTGGACCACCAACGCGCCCTGGCCATGCTGGGCCGCCTTCGCGGAGCCAAGCTTCTGGAAGGCTACCGGGGCCAGGCCCCCCTGGACCGCGAGGCCCTGGCCGGGCTGCTCTGCCGTTTGGGCGACCTGGGCGCCTCCCAACCGGGCATCACCCAGATCGACATCAACCCCGTGGCCGTGGAAAAGGGCGCACCCTTGGCCCTGGACGCCAGCATCATCTGGGAGGCCTAGACATGGACCGGCTTTTCGCGCCTTACGATCTCAAGGGCATTTCCCTGGCCAACCGCCTGGTGCGCTCGGCCACTTTCGACAACTCCGGCCGGGGCAGCGGCAAGGTCTCCGACCGCCAGCTGGAGCTGTACGGCGACCTGGCCCGGGGCCAGGTGGGGCTCATCGTTTCGGGCATCATCCTGGCCCACGAGTCGGGCCGGGTGGCCCTGCGCCAAAACTCCCTGGCCAACGACGAGTGCGTGGCCGACCTGGCCCGCATGACCGAGGTGGTGCACGCCCAAGGGAGCAAGGTGGCGGCGCAGCTTTTCCACGCCGGGCGCGAGGCGTCCCGCTTCCGCGCCTTCACCCAGGGCGAGCCCGCCTGGGCTCCCTCGCTGCTGGAGCATGACCCCTACTTCGAGCACCCGCACCGGGCCATGCCCGCCGAGGAGATCGAGGCGGTGGTGGCCGGCTTCGGCGCGGCCGCGCGGCGGGCCCGGGAGGCGGGCTTTGACGCGGTGCAGGTGCACGGGGCCCACGCCTATCTCTTTGCCCAGTTCCTTTCGCCCCACACCAACCGCCGCGAGGACCAGTGGGGCGGCGGCCTGGAGGGGCGGCTGCGCCTGCACCTGGAGGTGCTGGCCGCCATCCGCGCCCAGGTGGGGCCGGACTACCCGGTGATGATCAAGCTGGGCCTGGCCGACGGGTTTACCGGGGGCCTTGAGTTCGACGAGGGCCTGGAGGCGGCCCAGCGGCTGGCCGAGGCGGGCTACGACTGCATCGAGGTGAGCCAGGGCCTGCGCGGGGCCGACTACAGCGAGACCGAGTTCCGGCCCGAGGACAAGAAGGCTCCGGTGCAGGGCTACTTCCGCGCCTGGGCCGCGGCGGTCAAGGAGCGGGTAGCGGTGCCGGTGATCGCGGTGGGCGGCCTGCGCACCCCCCAGGCCTGCGCCGAGGCGCTGGCCCAGGGCCAGGCCGACCTGGTGGCCCTGAGCCGCCCCCTGATCAGCGAGCCCGGCCTGGTGGCCCGCTGGCAAGACGGCGACCACGCCCGCGCCCGCTGCATCTCCTGCAACAAGTGCATGGAGACGATTCTGCAAGGCAAGCCTCTTAGCTGCATCCTGGAGCGCCGGTCCGGCTGAGACCCCTGCTCTCCGGCCCGTCCCATCTGGTAGAATTGCCTCAGTTGAAGCCCCCCAAGCCAGGGACGCTTATGCCCAACAGCACTTGGCGCCAAATCCCGGACTACCTTGTCACCGCGCTCATGGAGTCGCCCCACGAGTCCATGCTGCTCATCGACGCGGAGGGCAAGATCCGCTTCATGAGCCGCTCCACCGCCGAGTTCTACCAGGTGGACCCGGTGCAGGTGGTGGGCGCCCACATCCACGAGGTGAACCCCGCTTCCCGTCTGCCCGAGGTGCTCAAGACCGGCAAGGCCGAGGTGGGCTCGGTGCTGCGCATGGCCGGCAAGGAGCGCATCATCGCCCGCATCCCCATCCGCGACGACGACGGCCGGATTGTGGGCGCATTCGCCAAGCTGGTCTTCTGGCACGTCAAGCGGGTGCGCGAGCTGGTGCGCCAGACCGAGGTGCTGGAGGAGAAAGTCAATTATTATGAGAAGGAGCTGCAAAACCTCTACTCCTCCCGTTACGACCTTCAGCTGGTGGTGGGCGAATCGCAGCCCATCCAGCAGGCCCGCCAGGTGGCCACCCAGGCGGCCCAGTCGGACCTGAGCCTTCTCATCACCGGCGAGACCGGCACGGGCAAGGACCTGTTCGCCCGAGCGGTGCACCGCATGAGCGCCCGCCACAACAAGCCCATCGTCAAGGTTAACTGCGGGGCCATCCCCCATGAGCTGTTCGAGTCGGAGTTCTTCGGCTACCAGGCCGGGGCCTTCACCGGGGCCAGCCAGCGCGGCAAGCCGGGCAAGTTCGAGCTGGCCAACGAGGGCACCATCTTCCTTGACGAGGTGGGCGAGCTGCCCCTGGCCATGCAGGTGAAGCTCTTGCGGGTCATCCAGGAGCAGGAGGTGGAGCGCCTGGGCGGCACCAAGCCCCTCAAGCTCAGCTTCCGGGTAATCGCGGCAACCAACCGGGACCTCAAGGCCATGATGCGCGCGGGCAAGTTCCGCCAGGACCTCTACTACCGCCTGAACATCTTCCACCTGCGCACCCCGGCCTTGCGCGAGATACGCGGCGACATCCCCCGCCTGGCCTATCACATCCTCTCGGGCCTGCGCACCGGCAAGCGCCCGGTGCCCGCGCGGGTTTCCCAGGAGGTGATGCAGCTGCTGAGCTCCCACGACTGGCCGGGCAATGTGCGCGAACTCAAGAACGTCCTGGAGCGGGCCGCGGCCGTGGCCGGCAGCGGCACCCTGCTCCCGGACCACCTGCCCCCGGATTTCCTGGAAGCCGCGCCCCAGAGCAAGGTGGTCTCGCCGGCGCCCCGCTCCCTGAAGGCGGAGATGGCCGAGGCCGAGCGCCAGGCCCTGGAGCGGGCCCTTAAATACACCGGAGGCAACCGCACCCAAGCGGCGGAGCTGCTGGGCATCCACCGCACCGGCCTGCACCAAAAGATCAAAAAGTATGGCCTGGATTAATCTTGTGTATAAATTATTCTACTTGTAGACATTTCTAGACACACAGAGACGGACTTTTCGCGCCGAAACAACCCCCTGAAATATCGCATAATTTATCTGAAGCACCCTCAGTAATATGTATAAATATTTCTACATACGTGCCCATCCGGCCTCTGCCAAGGCTTGCCCCACGCCGACACCGCAACTATTTTCCATATAGTTACCAAGGTTTAGCCGCCAGAGGCCACCATGGCACATCGTTTGCAAACTCTCAGTTCGGCTGTAAAGCGGGTTTATCCCAGCGCGGCCGCCATGCCGCCTTCCCCTCATATACTTAGAACTGGAGCTTTCAAGTGGACTTTGAAATCCCTGAAAATCTTCGCATGATGGTCGACACTGTCAGGCGTTTCGTTAAGCAGGACCTGGAACCCATCAGCCAGCAGGTTGAAGAGGAAGACCGCATCCCCGAGGAGATCGTGCAGACCATGCGCGAGCTGGGCCTGTTCGGACTGGCCACCAAAGAGCAGTACGGCGGCCTGGAGGTCGGCTGCCTGGGCGAGTGCCTGGTCTACGAGCAGCTCTCCACGGTCAACGCCTGCTTCCGCACCCGCATCGGCACCAACAACGGCATCGGCTCCCAGGGCATCGCCATCGACGGCACCGAGGAGCAACGCGAGAAGTACCTGCCCCCGCTGGCCTCCGGCGAGTGGATCGGCTGCTTCGCGCTCACCGAGCCCGAGGCCGGCTCCGACGCCTCCAACGTGCAGACCACCGCCGTGCTGGAAGGCGACTCCTGGGTGCTCAACGGCCGCAAGCACTTCATCACCAACGGCGACATCGCCGACTGCTCCACCGTCTTCGCCCTCACCGACCGCGCCAAAAAGGCCCGGGGCGGCATCACCGCCTTCGTGGTCGAGAAAACCGACCCCGGCTTCTTCGTGGGCACCATCGAGCGCAAGATGGGCATGCGCGGCTCACACACCTGCGAGCTGATTTTCGATAACTGCCGCATCCCCAAGGACCGGGTCATCGGCGGCGACGCCATGATCGGCCAGGGCTTCAAGACCGCCATGAAGACCCTGGACAAGGGCCGCCTGACCATGGGCGCCTCGGCCCTGGGCTCGGCCCAGAAGCTGCTTGACCTGTCAGTAGAGTACGCCCAGCAGCGGGTGCAGTTCGGCAAGCCCATCGCCGAGTTCCAGGCCATCCAGTTCATGCTGGCCGAGATGGCCACCCAGATCTACGCCGCCCGCCAGATGCTCTATCACGCCGCCTGGCTCCGCGACACCAAGGGCACTTCGGTGATCAAGGAAGCCTCCATGGTCAAGCTGTTCTGCACCCAGATGGCCAACCGCGTGGCCGACATGGCGGTGCAGGTGCACGGCGGCATGGGCTACATGAAGGACTTCCCGGTGGAGCGCTTCTACCGCGACCTTAGGCTCACCCGCATCTACGAGGGCACCGACGAGATCCAAAAGGTGGTCATCGCCCGCAACCTGCTCAAGGGAGGCAAGTAGCCATGGCGGTGAAGAACGTATTCATCGTGGGCTCGGGCCTCATGGGCAGCGGCATCGCCCAGGTCTGCGCCCAGGCCGGCCTGAACGCCACCCTGTGCGACGTGTCCCAGGAGCAGCTGGACAAGGCTGTAAAAAACATCTCCTGGTCCGCGGGCAAGCTCATCGAAAAGGGCAAGGTCCAGGGCACCCTGGACGAGGTAATGGGCCGTTTGTCCACTTCGGTGGACTACGCCCCGGCCGCCGAGGCCGACCTGGTCATGGAGGTGGTGTTCGAGAACCTGGCGGTCAAGCAGGAGGTCTACGCCAAGCTGAACGAGGTTATCGGTGACGATTCGCTGGTGGCCAGCAATACAAGCGCGATCCCCATCAGTGAGCTGGCCTCCAGCGTTAAAAATCCCGAGCGCTTCCTGGGCCTGCACTTCTTCTCGCCGGTGCCCATGATGCAGGCGGTGGAGGTGATCCGGGGCACCCTGACCTCGGACGAGGCCTTTGCCACGGGCCGCGAGTTCGCCCTGGCCATCGGCAAGGAGCCGATCATGGTCAACCGCGACGTGGCCGGCTTTGTCATCAACCGCATCAACTTCCCCTCCACCATGGAGGCCATGCGCCTGGTGGAAGCCGGGGTGGCCTCGGTGGAGGACATCGACAAGGGCCTGCGCCTGGCATCGGGCCGCAAGATGGGCATCTTCGAGACCGGCGACATGGTGGGACTGGACATCACCTTCGGCGCGCTGACCGCCATGTACAACGAGACCGGCGAAGAGCGCTGGTATCCCCCCCTGCTGCTCCGGCGCAAGGTGAAGGCCGGCCAGCTGGGCCGCAAGGCCGGGGTGGGTTGGTACCGCTACGACGACAAAGGCAACAAGCTCGGTCCGGCCGACTAGACAGAAAGAGTCACCAGCATGAAACAACCGGTCATCCTATCCGCCGCGCGCACCCCGGTGGGCCGCTTCGGCGGCACCCTCAAGGCGGTCACCGACAGCGACCTGGGCATCCTGGTTATCAAAGAGGCCATACAGCGGGCCGGCGTGGAGCCTTCCCAGGTGGACGAGGTCTGCCTGGCCCAGCAATATCGCACCGGCGTGCTGCCCCCCAACATCGCCCGGCCCATAGCGGTCAACGCGGGGCTGCCTATCGAAAAGCCCCAATACACCGTGTCCCACGCCTGCGGCGGGTCGCTCAAGACGGTGTTTTTGGCCGCTCAGGCCGTCAAGGCCGGCGACGCCGACCTAATGGTGGCCGGCGGGGTGGAGCATATGTCGGGCGCGGCCTACCTGGTGCCCACCAACCGCTGGGGCTCGCGTTTGGGCCACGCCAAGATGATCGACCAGCTGGTGCTCTACGATCCCTTGAGCAACAACACCATGGGCGAGACGGCCGAGAACGTGGCAGAGAAGTATTCGGTGAGCCGCGAGGACCAGGACGCCTTTGCCCTGGACTGCCAGCAAAAGACCAAGCGCGCTCTGGAAACGGGCGTTTTCAACGACGAGGTGGTGGCAGTGCCCATCCCGCAGCGCAAGGGCGAGCCCAAGCTCTTCGCGGTTGATGAGCACCCCCGGCCCCAGACCACGGCCGAGGACCTGGCCAAGCTGAAACCGGTGTTCCGCAAAGGCGGCTCGGTGACCGCCGGCAACTCCAGCGGCATGAACGACGGAGCCTCTGCGGTGGTGGTGGCCTCGGCCGAGCGGGCCCAAGAGCTGGGCACAAAGCCCCTGGCCGCCATCCTGGGCTACGCCACCGTGGGCGTGGAGCCCTCCCTCATGGGCATCGGCCCCATCGACGCCACCCGTCAGGTCTTGGCCAAGACCGGCCTGGCCCTGGGCGACATCGATCTGGTCGAGCTCAACGAGGCCTTTGCCAGCCAGTCCCTGGCCTGCATCCGCGAGCTGGGTCTGGACCAGGAAAAGGTCAACGTAAACGGAGGGGCCATCGCCCTGGGCCACCCCATCAGCGCCACCGGCGGGGTGATCCTCACCAAGCTCATCTATGAGATGAAACGCTCGCAAAAGGAGCTGGGTCTGGCAACCATGTGCGTGGGGGGCGGCATGGGCGTGGCCATTCTGATCAAAAATCTGGCTTAGTAATTTGGGGGCCTGGCCTCGCGGTCAGGCCCCCCACAGGGGTTAGAGGGGTTGCCCTTGAACATCGCCAAACTGCTTCGAGACACCGCACAGCGGGTGCCCCAGCGCCCGGCGGTCATCTTCGGTGACCGTTCCATTACCTACGCACAATACGACCAGATGAGCGACGCCCTGGCCTGGGGCCTCAAGGAGCAAGGTCTCGAACCCGGCCAGGTCTGTGTGCTCATGATGCCCAACTCCCTGGAGTGGGTCATCGCCTACTACGCCCTGGCCAAGCTGGGCGCGGCGGTGCTGCCGGTCAACTTCCTTTACCGCTCCGAAGAGCTCAAACACATCTTCAGCGACTCCGGGGCCCGGGCCTTCATCGGCCACGCCGACCACCTGAAGTATGCGGGGCCGGTGCTGGAGGAAATACCCCAGATCGACATCCGCGCGGTGGCGGGCGATTCTCCCGAGGGCTTTTTGCCCTTCGAGAGCCTGATGCGCGATAACGGCCCCTACCCCATTTATCCGAGCGACAACGACGACACCTGGGCCATCATCTACACCTCGGGCACCACCGGCCTGCCCAAGGGGGCCATGCTCAGCCACCACAACCTGGCCAGCAACGCTCAGATCATCTCGGACATGCGCTCCACGGACCGCGATGCCATCAGCCTGGGCGTGCTTCCCCTGTTCCACATTTTCGGCCAGACCTCAAGCCTCAACTCATCGGTGTACCTGGGCCTCACCCTGCGCCTGTGGGAGCACTTCGACCCGGACGAGACCTTCCGGGCCATAGAGGAGCTGGACAAGGCCATCCTCATCGCGGTGCCCACCATCTACAACCGCCTGGCCGAGATGGCCGTGAACCACCCGCCCAAGCGCTCGTGCTTGCAGTTCGCCATCTCCGGCGGGGCCTCCCTGCCGGTGGAGGTGCTCAGGCGCTTCGAAAAGGCCTACGGCGCCACCATCTACGAGGGCTACGGCCTCACCGAGTGCTCGCCGGTATGCGTGGAAAACCCTTACGGCAAGCCCACCAGGCCCGGCTCCATCGGGCGGCCCATCCCAGGCTTCCAGGCCCGCATCGTGGACGAGATGGACCAGGACGTGGCCAAGGGCGAGGTTGGCGAGCTGATCATCCAGGGCCCCGGCGTGATGAAGGGCTATCTGAATCAGCCCGCGGCCACGGCCGCGACGCTCAAGGGCGGCTGGCTGCACACCGGCGACATGGCCCGCCAGGACGACGACGACTACATCTACATCGTGGACCGCAAGAAAGAGATGATCATCCGGGGTGGCTACAACGTGTACCCCCGCGAGATCGAAGAGGTGCTCTACAAGCATCCGGCCGTGTTGGAAGCGGCGGTGCTGGGCGTGCCCCACGATGACCTGGGCGAAGAGATCGCCGCCATGGTCGCCCTGCGGCCCGGCGTGGAAGCCACCCCCGAGGAGATCCGCGACTTTGTCAAGGAACGGGTGGCTCCCTACAAATACCCCCGCATCGTGCGCTTGGTGGGCGAGCTGCCCAAGACTCACACCGGCAAGGTGCTAAAGAGGGCGATCACACTATAGGGGAACTTACGGGGCGCACGGGAGGCCCCGTTTTTTTAATGCCAAGAGAGAGGGATGTTTTTTAATAGCCGGGGGAGGGGTGCTTTCCTCCGGGGAAAAGGGAGAAAGAAGAACATGGCCCGTAAATTGTTTATGCTCGTCGCCTGCCTCGGCCTGTTGCTGACCGCCGGGATGGCCCAAGCCAAGACCCTCAAGTTCCAGTGCGTGTATCCCGAAACGGCCTACGCCGGCCAGACCACCAAGTTCTTCGCCGACAAGGTGAAGGAGCTGACCAAGGGCAAGCTGGCCGTGAAGGTCTTCTGGCCCGGCCAGCTGGTCAAGTCCCGCGAGGCCCTGGAGGCTCTCAAGTCCGGCATGATCGACGGCTACTCCGGCTCCTTCCTCTACTTCACCGGCGTCTTCCCCGAGGTCAACGTGCAGTGGCTGCCCTTCAACTGGTCCAGCCCGGCCGAGGCCATGGACATCCTGCGCAACAAGGGCTACGGCAAGGTCTTCGCCGAGGCCATGAGCAAGCTGGGAGTCACCTACCTGGGCTCCATCTCCGTGGCCACCATGGGCCTGATGACCAAGTTCCCGGTCAACAGCCTGGCCGACCTGGAGGGCAAGAAGATCCGCGCCTTCGGTCTTGAGGCCCTGATCGTGCAGGCCCTGGGCGGCGCCGCCGCGGCCATCCCCGGCGCCGAGCAGTACATGGCGCTGCAGCGCGGCACCGTGGACGGCACCGACTACCCCTGGTACACCCTGAAGAAGTACAAGCTCTACGAGGTGCTGGACTTCGTGAGCGATCCCGCCTTCCACACCCCGGGCATCATCGAGCTGGCCATCAACAGCAAGGTCATGGCCTCGCTGCCCGCCGACCAGCAGGAGGCGGTGAAGAAGGCCGCCACCATGGCCATGGACCGTTCCTTCGCCATGAGCCCCAAGTGGGACCAGGAAGCCATCGATTTCGCCAAGACCAAGAAGGTCAAGATCATCAAGCTCTCCGACGCCGAGCTTCTCAAGTGGCGCCAGAAGCTTATGCCGCTTTACGAGCAGAGCGCGGCCAAGTCGCCCTACTGCCGCAAGCTGGTGGACATCCTCAAGGAGAACCTGAAGGCCAAGGGCGTCAAGTTCTAACAAACCCCCGGCCGGCCGGGCGCCTTCGGGCCCCCGGCCGGCCTCCCTTCTCGCGGCCGGCCCGCGGGGCCACGGGATTGTGGGTCCCACAATAGCCCTGTCCCCCAGGTATCTGGTCCATCCGGGAGAGCTTATGCTGGCCTTTTCGCGCGCCGTGCGCGCCTTCAACTTGGCCATGGGGTTCATCGCCGCGCCCTTCATCGCGGTGGTGACCGCCGTGGTCCTCTACGAAGTCTTTGCCCGCTACTTTTTCCACGCCCCCACCACCTGGGCCCAGGAGGTGGGCGAATACTTCCTCTGCGGCCTGGTCATGTTCGGCAGCGGCTACACCCTGCGCCACTACGGCCACACCCGGGTGGACATTCTGCACGCCCGGATGAGCGACCGGTCCCGCGCCTGGCTCGAGATATTCGTGGCCTTCATCCTGGTCCTGGCCATGCTGCCCATCATCTGGTTCGGCACCAAGGTATCGGTGGAGGCCTTCATGGTGGGCGACGTCTCCTCGTCGGCGGCGGCCCTGCCCCTTTGGCCCGCCAAGGCCACCGTGCCCCTGGGCGCCATCTTCTTGCTGGTCCAGGGCATGGCCAACGCGGTGGACAACGCCAATTTCCTCTTAACCGGTCAAACCCCGCCACAGGGTCGAGAGTAAGCACATGGAAACCTGGCTGCTGACCCTGATCGTATTTTCCGTCCTGGTGGTCATGCTGGCCATCGGCATTCCCATCGCCTTTGCCATGCTGGCCATCGCCACGGTGGGCATCTACTTCACCTGGGGCCCCCCCGGCCTGTTGGTCCTGTTCAACACAGCCTACGCCGAGGGCACCAGTTACCTGCTCTTGGCCGTGCCTCTGTTCATATTCATGGCCAACATCCTCAAATTCTCGGGCCTGGCCGACAAGCTCTACGAGGTGGTCTATCGCTGGATGGGCGGCCTGCGGGGCGGCCTGGCCATGGGCACCGTGGTGATCTGTGCCATTTTCGCGGCCATGGCCGGCATCTCCAGCGTGGCCACCATCTCCATGGGGCTCATCGCCCTGCCCTCCATGCTGGCGCGCAAGTACGACAAGGTCATGGCGGTGGGCTGCATCAACGCGGGCGGCGCCCTGGGCATTCTCATCCCGCCCAGCATCCTGATGATCCTCTACGGCAACATGGCCGAGGTGAGCATCGGGCGGCTCTTCGCGGGCGGCATGTTGCCGGGCATCATGCTGGCGGCGATCTTCATCTGCTACATCGCCATCCGCTGTTTCTTCCAGAAGGACCTGGGGCCCGCGGTGAGCGAGCGCTACACCTGGCGCGACAAGTTCCGGGTGCTCAAGGGCGTGGTGCTGCCCATCGGCCTGGTGGTGCTGGTGCTGGGCGTGATCTACGCCGGAGTGGCCACCCCCACCGAGGCGGCGGGCGTGGGCGCGGGAGGCGCGGTGCTCACCGCGGCCATCCACCGCCAACTCACCTGGGACCGCTTCTGGCAGGCGCTCAAGGAAACCCTGAGCCTCACGGTGATGGTGTTCTGGATCATCATCGGCGCGGTGACCTTCACCACCTTCCTGGCCTTCGCGGGCATTCAGGACATGCTGCAAGAGGCCATCGTGGGCATGGATGTGAACCGCTGGGTGATCCTCATCGCCATTCAGTGCGTGTTCTTCGTGCTGGGCATGTTCCTGGACCCGGCGGGCATCATCCTGCTCACCACCCCCATCTTCGTGCCCATCATCAACCATCTCGGCTTCGACCCCCTGTGGTTCGGCGTGTTGTTCATCATCAACATGGAGATGGCCTACATCACCCCGCCCTTCGGCTTCAACCTGTTCATCCTCAAGAGCGTGGTGCCTCCCGAGGTGAGCATGAGCGACATCTACCGCTCGGTGGGGCCCTTTGTGCTCTTGCAGGCCCTGGCCCTGGCCATGGTCATGCTCTGGCCCGAGCTGGCCACCTGGCTGCCGGAGGTGATGGTTGCGAAGTAAAGGGGCCAAGCACGGCCTGGGCAAGGACCTGGCCCGCCTGCTGGGGCCAGGGGGCTACAGCACCGAACCGGCCGACCTCTTGGTCTACCGGGGCGACGCCATCAGCTACTTTGCCCAGGGCGAGCCCGACGCGGTGGCCCTGCCCAGCACCACCGCCCAGGCCGCGTCCCTGTTGGCCTACGCATCCTCCCAGGGGCTGCCCGTCACCCCCCGGGGCGCGGGCAGCGGCCTGAGCGGAGGATGCGCCCCCGTGGCCGGGGGCATCGTGGTGGACACCAAGCGCATGAACCGGGTGCTGGAGATAAACCGGGGCAACCTCACCGCCCGGGTGGAGGCGGGCCTGGTGCTGGAGCGCTTCCAGAACACGGTGGAGGCCCAGGGCCTGTTCTATCCGCCCGACCCCCAGAGCAAGACCGTGTGCACCCTGGGAGGCAACGTGGCCACCCGGGCGGGCGGCCCCCGCGCGGTGAAATACGGCACCACGGGCAGCTATCTGCTGGGCCTGGAGGCGGTCTTGCCCTCGGGCGAAGTGATCGCCGCGGGCAGTTCCTGCGTCAAGCACTCGGCGGGCTACGACCTGACCCACCTGTTGGCCGGCTCCGAGGGCACCCTGGCCCTCATCACCCAGGCCACCCTGCGCCTGCTGCCCCGCCCGGCCGAGCGCTGCACCGCCCTGGCGGTGTGCGCCACCATGGAGCAGGCGGCGGCCATCGTAGCCCAGACCATCGCCGCCGGGGTGGTGCCCTCCATGCTGGAGCTACTCACCACCGCCTCCCTGGCCGTGTTCAACAAATTCGTCTCTCCGCCCCTGCCCCAGGATGGCGAGGCCTGCCTGCTCATGGAGTTCGACGGCGGCCCCGGCGAAGCGGTGCGCGCGGCCCGCGAGATGGCCCAGGCCTGCCGCGACCTGGGGGCATCCGAGGTGCGGGTGGTGGAGGACCCCGAGACCGCGGCCGTCTACTGGTCGGTGCGGGCCCGGCTCTACCCCCTGGTGGTCAGCCAGCTCAAGCGCCTGGTCACCGAGGACATCACCGTGCCCCGCGACCGCATCCCCGAGTTCGTGCACCGGGCCCTGGCCATCGGCAAGGAGCTGGACCTCTCGGTGGGCATGACCGGCCACGCCGGGGACGGCAACATGCACCCCAGCTTTCGTCTGACCGACATCACCACCGAGGTGGAGGAGCGGGTGCGCCAGGCCGTGGCCCGGCTGATCAAGGCGGGCCTGGAGCTGGGCGGGGTGATCAGCGGAGAACACGGGGTGGGCCTGCACAAATCCCAGTTCCTGGAATGGGAGCTGGGCAAGGAGCAGATCGCCCTGATGAAGCGCATCAAGCAGGCCTTCGACCCCGGCGGCATCATGAACCCGGGTAAGATCTGGCCCCCGGAGGCGGCGTGACCATGCACGGCTTGGAACAATACCGCGAGCTGATGGCCAAGTGTTCCTCCTGCGGCTTTTGCCAGGCCTCCTGTCCGGTGTTCGGCTCGGACCTGTTCGAGACGCACACGGCGCGCGGCCGTTTGCGGGTGATCCAGGCCGCCCTCATGGACCACACCCTGCCCGTGGACAAGCGGGTCAGGGAGATCGTGGGGCGCTGCCTGCTGTGCACCACCTGCAACCGCACCTGCCCCGGCGGCCTGCCCCTGGACGAAATCACCATCACCGCGCGCGGCCTGCTGCGCGAGAGCGGCCCCAGCGCGGCCATTAAACGCGGCCTGCAACGCAAGATGATGGACCAGCGGGGCGACCTAGGCTCTCTGGGCAAGGTGAGCAAGCTGGCCAAGCTCCTGGGCCTGGCCCCGGAGGCCCTGCCCTCCCCGGCCCCCCGACCCTTCCTGGCTGATCGCCCGGAGCTTATCCCGGCCCAGGGCGAGACCCGCGCCCGGGTGGCCTGGCTGGTGGGCTGCGCGGCCAACGCCTTTCAGGACGACACCGCGCGGGCGGTGCTGGCCGCCCTGAGCGCCCAGGGCGTGGAGGTGCTCCTGCCGCCTGGCCTGGGTTGCTGCGGCCTGCCTGCCCTGGCCGCCGGCGAGGTGGAGGCGGCCACGGAGATGGCCGCGCGCAACCTGGCCGTGCTGGCGGGCCTGGAGGTGGACGCGGTGATCACCGAGTGCACCTCCTGCCTGCTCATGCTGCGCCACAAGAACCCGCGCCTGTTCGACGCCCAGAGCCGGGAAGGACTCGCCGCCGCCCAAGTGGCGGCCAAGGCCAGCGAGGCCGGAGCCTTCCTGAAGAGCCTGGGATTGCGTGACTCCCCATCCGCCCGCGAGATAACCTACACCTGGCACCAGCCCTGCCACGCGGGCCACGACGACGGATTTATGCCCGAGGTGCTGAGCCTGCTGGCCCAGGTGCCCGGAGCCCGCTATCTGCCCTTGGACAACCCCACTGCCTGCTGCGGGGCGGGCGGCGACTTTTTCCTGCGCGATCCCGAGCTTTCCCAAGGGGTGCGCGCGGCCAAGCTGGACGACATTGCCCAAAGCGGAGCCGAGGTGGTGCTAACGCCCTGCCCCGCCTGCCGCCACTACCTGGGCCTGGCCCTGGGCCGCCAGAGGGTGCTGCACCCCCTGGCCCTGCTATCCGAAGACCAAGCCACAGACCAGCCCTAGCACGGGAAGCAAGCATGAATACGCGAGGACCGAGACAACTGTTAAGCGAAGTGCAACAAGCAGGGCTGTGCGTGGGATGCGGCTCCTGCGTGGAGCTGTGTCCCTACTTCCGCAGCCACGGCGGCAAGACGGTCATGTTGCATGACTGCGACCTGAGCGAAGGCCGTTGCCACGCCTGGTGCCCCAAGACCGAGCTGGACCTTGAGTCCCTGGCCCAGGCCCTGTGGGGCGAAGCCTACGCGCCCGCCGGGGTGGGGCCCTGTCTTTCCGTGGCCGCGGCCCAGGCAGGACCGGCCCTGGGCGAAGGAGTCTATCAAGGCGGCGGGGTGGTCTCCGCCCTGGCCGCCGCAGCTTTGGAACTGGGCATGGTGGATGGAGTGGTGCTCACCGGCGGGGAGGCCTTGGAGCCCACACCCATCGTGGCCCGCAACCTGGCCGAGATCAAGGCCTGCACCGGTTCCAAATTCGCCGCCGCGCCCACCCTGGCCGCGTTAAACCGAACCCAGGCCGCTGGCGGCGAGCGCCTGGGCGTGGTAGCCACTCCCTGCCAAGGCGCGGCCCTGGCCCAGCGCGGCCTCAAGCCCGTCAATCAAGAGGCGCCTACCAATCCGGCTGACTTGGTGCTAGGCCTGTTCTGCAACTGGGCCTTGGACCCGCGCGGCCTGGCCGCCTTCCTGGCCTCGCGGGTGGAGCTGAAGCGCATCCGCTCCATGGACATCCCGCCGCCCCCGGCCGGGGTGCTGGTGGTGCGCACCGACCACGAGACCCTGGAAATACCCCTGGACGAGATTCGCGGCCTGGTGCCGCCGGGCTGCGCCATCTGCCCGGACATGACCTCCGAGTGGGCCGACCTCTCGGTGGGCATGTTCGAGGGCCGCCCCGGCTGGAACACCCTGATCGTGCGTAGCGAGAAGGGCCGCGATCTGGCCGAGGCCGCGCTGGAGCGCGGCTGGCTGGTGCTGGAGGAAATGCCCAAAAGCAACTGGGAGCACCTGGACGGAGCCGCCCAAGGCAAGCGCCTGCGCGGCCTGCGCGCGGCCAACCAGCAGGGGCTCCTGGGCACGGCCGACGACCCCGAACCCAAGGCCCTTCGGGTGGGAGCACAACTCATGGCCCAGATCGAAAAGGCCACGGGAGAAGAAGCATGAGCAACTTGGATATGACCCCGGGCCAGCGCCACACGGTCATGGGCAACCAGGCCATCTGCCGGGGAGCCCTGGAGGCCGGAGTGCGGGTGGTGGCCGGCTATCCCGGCACGCCCTCCTCGGAGATTATCGAGAACCTGGCTCGGGCGGCCGATGAATACGGCCTCTACGTGGAATGGTCGGTCAACGAAAAGGTTTCGCTGGAGGTGGCGGCGGCCGGCTCCCTGGCCGGGATGCGCTCCCTGTGCGCCATGAAGCAGAACGGGGTCAACGTGGCCTCGGACTTCCTGCTCCACCTGGCCGGTTCGGGAGTGCGGGCGGGCATGGTCCTGGTTCACTGCGACGACCCCGGCGCCCTCTCCAGCGTCAACGAAGGCGAGTCGCGCCATTTCGCGCGCATGTTGGAGCTGCCTCAGCTGGAGCCCGGCGATTTCCAGGAAGCCAAGGACATGACCAAGTGGGCCTTCGAGCTCTCCGAGGAGCTCGGCCAGGTGGTCATGCTGCGCAGCGTCACCCGCCTGTCCCACGCCAGCGGCGGGGTGGTGGCCGGCCCCCTGCCTCAGGGCGAAGCCAAGGCCCGCTTCGAGCACCACGGCACCCTGCTGGACACCAACCGAGGCCCGGTCTCCTCGGCCCCGGTGAGCGTCAAGCACGCCCGCCAGCAGGAGAAGCTGGCCCGCGCGGTGGAGCTGTTCGAACAGTCGCCCTTCAACACCTATCAGGGTCCGGAAGAGCCCGAGCTTTTGGTGATCACCTCCAGCATCTGCCAGCTCTACGTAAAGGAGGCCCTGGCCATGCTGGACGCGGCCGGCCGGGTGGGCGTGCTCAAGCTGGGTACAACCTGGCCCCTGCCCCCCAAGCTCATCCAAAAGAACCTCCAGCGCTGTGGGCGCATCATGGTGGTGGAAGAGGTGATCCCCTTCCTGGAGGAGAACCTCAAGATACTGGCCGCCGAGATGGCCGCAGAGGTGGGGCCCAAAGAGTTCCTGGCCAAGCGCGAGGGCTACATCCCCTCCACCGGCGAACTGAACCCCGACCTGGTGGCCGAGGCCTTGGCCCGGGCCCTGGATATCCAATACCAGCCTAGGCCCGCCGAGTACGCGGCCCTGGCCCAGGCCGCCGCTCCGTCCACTGATTCCCCCCGCGAGCTGGCCTTCTGCCCCGGCTGCCCCCACCGCGCCTCTTTCTGGTCGCTCAAGAACGCCTTGGCCCTGGACGGCCGCGACGGCTTCATCTGCGGCGACATCGGCTGCTATGCCATGGGCGCGCGGCCTTCCAACTACGGCATCCTCAAGACCCTGCACGCCATGGGGTCGGGAACCGGCCTGGCCTCTGGCTTCGGCCAGCTGGGCCGCTTCGGCATGGACCAGCCGGTGATGGCGGTGTCGGGCGACAGCACCTTCTATCACGCGGTCATCCCGGCTCTGATCAACGCGGTGCACCAGCGCTCGCCAATGAGCCTGGTGGTGCTGGACAACAGCGGCACGGCCATGACCGGCTTCCAGCCTCATCCCGGCACCCAGAACAATGCCATGGGCCAGCCCGTGCCGCCGGTGGACCTGGAGGCCGTCTGCCGCACCTTGGGGGCCGAGGTCACGGTGTGCGATCCCTTCGACCTGGAGGCCACCCGCGAGGCGGCGCTCAAAATGCTGGCCGATCAGAGCAAGGCCAAGGTGCTCATCCTGCGCCAGCTCTGCGCGCTCAGCCCGGAGCGCAAGGGCAAGAAGCTCTACGACGTGCAGGTCGACCCGGACAAGTGCCTGGGCGGCCAATGCGGGTGCAACCGCTTCTGCACCCGGGCCTTCGGTTGCCCGGGGCTCACCTGGGAGCGCGAGACCGGACGCGCCAGCATCGACGAGGTGATCTGCGCCGGATGCGGGGTTTGCGCCTCGGTGTGCCCGGCCGGAGCCATTACCAAGACGGAGAGGGGTTAAGGCCATGGCGGTTGAACTGAAACACGACCCCTACAACCTGATCATTACCGGGGTGGGCGGCCAAGGCAACGTGCTGGCCTCGCGTATGCTGGGCAGCGTGCTCACCAGCCAGGGCCTTTGGGTCACCATCGGCGAGACCTTCGGCGCTTCCCAGCGGGGCGGCTCGGTGATGAGCCATTTGCGCTTGTCCCAACAAGGCTCCTGGTCACCCCAGATACCCTCAGGCCAGGCGCACATGGTGCTGGCCTTGGAGCCCCTGGAGGCGCTCAGGGTGTTGCTTAAATACGGCAACCCCGGGAGCCAGGCCATTGTAAACGACCGGCCGGTCCTGCCCTACGCGGCCATCACCGGCAAGGCGCCCTACCCCGACACCGGCGAGATGCGCGAGCAGCTGGCCAAGCTCACCGCCAGGGCCTGGACCATCCCGGCCACCAAGACCGCTCTGGAGCTGGGCGCGCCCATCTACGCCAACATCATCATGCTGGGCGCCCTGGCCTCCCTGGGCGAGCTGCCCATGAACCGCGACGACTTCGAGCGCGAGCTCACGCGCAGCCTGGGCCCGGCCAAGGTGCCCCGCAACCTGGAGGCCTTTGACCTGGGCGCGTCCATGGTGGCGGCTTGAGGCGGGCATGAAGCTCTCCCTCCCCCAGCGCCTGTGGTACGGCAACGGCTCGCTGGATATCGAGCTGCCCGATCACTGGGACACCCGGGTCTGCCCCATGCGCGGGGCCGACGAGCCACCGCTGAGCGAGGAGCAGATCGCCGATGCCCTGGCCCGGCCGGTGGGCTCGCCGCCCCTGGCCGAGCTGGCCCAGGGCAAGCGCTCGGCGGTGATCATCTTCGACGATATGACCCGCCCCACCCGGGTGGAGCAGTTCGCGCCGCTGATCATCGAGGACATGCTGGCCGCTGGAATACCCGAGGAGAACATCAGCTTCGTCTGTGCCCTGGGTTGCCACGGCGCGCTGAGCTTCAACGAGCTGCGCAAGAAGCTGGGGCCAAAGCTGGTGGAGCGCTTCCGGGTGTTCAACCACAACTGCTATGAGAACTGTCTGGAGCTGGGCCGCACCAGCCGGGGCACTCCGGTGTCCATCAACCGGGCGGTGATGGAGGCCGAGCTCAAGGTGGCCCTGAGCTGCGTGACCGCCCATCCCTATGCCGGCTACTCCGGCGGCGGCAAGATACTCATGCCCGGAGTGGCCCACATCGACACCATCGCCCATCACCACAACCAGGTGATGGCCATGGCGCCGGAAAGCATCGGCCTGGGCAAGTTCGCGGGCAACCTGATGCGCGCCGATCTGGACGAGGCCGCCGCCATGGTGGGCCTGGATTTCTCGGTGAACGTGCTGGTGAACCAGCGGGGCCAAGCCGCCGCGGTGGTGGCCGGAGACATGCTGGCCTCCCACGCCAAGGCGGTGGAGCTGGCCGCCCCCTGGTACGCCACCAGGCCCAAGCCCGTTGACCAGGACCTGATCATCGCCAACGCTTTTGTAAAGGCCAACGAGATGCCCATCGCCGTGGCCCTGGGCCGGGCCGCGCTCAAGCCGGCAGGCGGTACGGTGGTGGTCATCGCCGATGCGCCCGAGGGCCAGGTGGTGCACTATCTCCTGGGCCGCTTCGGGCCCAGCCACGGCGGCCGCAAGTATCCGGTGCGCCCCCTGGGGCCGGAGCTGGAGCTGATAATCATGGCTCCCCATCTGGACCGCACCTTTGGCGATTGGTTCGCCAACCCCGAGGTCATCACCTTCACCCGCGACTGGCCCTCCACCCTGGCTCTCCTGGAGGCCAGGCACGGAGCGGGTTCCCGGGTGGCGGTGCTGCCCGACGCCACCATGCAATACTTCTCTTCCCAGTTCTGAGGTGCCTTATGAGCGACCTGGTTCTTTGCGAAATCAATGACAACATCGCCACGGTGAGCCTGAACAATCCCCCGGTGAACCCCCTGACCATGCCGGTGCGCGAGGCCCTGCGCGACGTGTTCCTGGAGCTGGAGGCAGCCAGCGACGACATCCGGGCGGTGGTGCTCACCGGCGGGGGCGACAAGGCCTTCGCCGCCGGGGCCGACGTAAAGGCCTTCCTGGGGCTCACCCCGGAAACCGCCCGCCCCCGTCTGGAGAAGACCCACGGCATCTTTTCCCTGGTGGAGAACTTCCGCTGGCCGGTCATCGCGGCCATCCACGGCTTCTGCCTGGGGGGCGGCCTGGAGCTGGCTCTTTGCTGCGACATCCGCTATGCTTCCGAGGATGCCGTCCTGGGGTTCCCCGAAGTAAACCTGTCCATCTTCCCGGGCAACGGCGGCATGGCTCGCGGCCTGTATTATCTGGGGCTGGGGCGCTTCAAGGAACTTGTCTACACCGGGCGGCGCATCAACGCGGCCGAGGCCTATGAATACGGCCTGGTGGAGAAGGTGGTGCCCCAGGGCGAGGTGTTGGGCGCGGCCCAGGAGCTGGCCAAAAGCATCGCCAAGCGGGGTCCCCTGGGCGTGGCTGCGGCCAAGAAAGTCATCAACCGCAACCGGGACTTGGTCCTGGCCGAGTCGTTGCAAGTGGAGACCGAGGCTTGGGCATCCCTGACCAACAGCGAGGACATGCAGGAGGGGGCCAAGGCCTTCGTGGAAAAGCGCAAGCCGCGATACCGCTGCCGGTGAGTCCCGGCCCGGAGAACCCATTGGCCGGGCCGTCCGCGCGGCGGCCCTTATTCTACGGCTGGTTTGTGGTGGCGATGGCCTTCCTGGCCAACTTCGCCTCCGCGGCCAGCCAGTTCTATGCCTTCAACGCCTTCATGCTGCCCCTGTGCGAGGCGCGGGGCTGGACCAGGGCCGACATCAACCTGGCCCCCATCATCGGCTATGGCTGCGGCCTGGCCGGGCAATACCTTTTTGGCACCGTGATCCACAGGGTGGGCCCCCGCCGCTTCATTACCGCGGGTGCCCTGGTTTCGGCCACCGCCTTCACCTGCCTGGGCCAAGTAGACACCCTGGGCATGTTCTATCTGGCCTACACCATGGTCATCATAGGCAACGCGGCCATGGCCAACCTGGTGGCCAACACGGCGGTGTCCAACTGGTTCGTGCGCTACCGGGGCCGTGCCCTGGGCATGGCCACCAGCGGCCTCACCCTATCCGGGGTGATCATCCCCTTCGCGGCCCACCATCTGCTGCACGCCTACGGCCTGGGCCACGCCTTCCTCTTCATCGGCATCGGCATCGGCTGCCTGTCGCCCCTGGCCTGGCTGGTGGTGCGCGATTCCCCGGAATCCAAGGGCCTCTGGCCCGACGGCCGCCCGCCGGAGCGCGGCGATGGGGCCGCCCTACCCTCGGCCATGGCCGTGTGCTCCGTGCCGGTGAAGGGCCTGATACAGACCGGCCGCTTCTGGCGGGTGGGCCTGGCCTACGGCCTGGCCAGCGCCGGGGTCTTCGCGGTGGTTTTCCAGCTCGGCCCCCGCTTCCAGGACCTAGGCTACACCGGCAACACGGCCATGCTTCTGGTCACCTGCGCGGCCATTGCCGGCACCTGCGGCAAGTTCACCTGGGGCTTCATGTGCGACCGCTTCGAACCCAGCCGCCTGGCGGCCATCATGTTCTGCGTGGTGGGCCTCGGCCAGGTCATGGGGCTCATCGCCAGCGGCCCCATAACCGTGGGCCTGTTCATCGTCATCTTCGGCTTCGGCATGGGCGGGGTGATGTCTACCTTCCCCATCATGACCGCCTGGTGCTTCGGCCGCAGCGGCTTCGCCTCGGTGTTTCGGGTGCTGGCCCTGTTCCTCTCCCTGCAAGCCGTGGGCTACGTGGCCATGGGCCAGTCCTTCCGGCTCACCGGGTCCTACGACGCGGCCTACCTGGTGTTCATCTTCGTCGACCTTGCCGCCGCGGCCATGGTCTTCGGGGTGAAGCCGCTGGAAGACGCGGTCTAGGCCCTAGCGCACCAGGGCCCCGCGCAGCTGAGCGGCCAGCTCACTGAGCGAGCCCACCGCCTCGGCCGGGCCCTCGGCCTCCTGCACCCGCCGCACCAGGGCGCTGCCCACCACCACGCCGTCGGCCACCGGGGCCAGGGCCGCGGCCTGGGCCGGAGTGGCCACGCCGAAACCCACCGCCACGGGCAGCGAGGAGGTGGCCCGCACTCGCTGCATGGCGGCCAGGCGCTCGGTTCCCAGCTCCAGGTCCGAGCCGGTCACCCCGTCCATGGACACGTAGTAGAGGAAGCCCTTGCCCGCCTCCAGGATGCGCTCCAGGCGCGCGGGCGGGGTGCCGGGCGCGGCCATGAACACCGGGGCCAGGCCGTATTTATCGCAAGCCTCCAGCCAGTCGTCCGCCTCCTCTGGTGTCAGGTCCGGGATAATCACCCCGCTGATGCCCGCCTCGGCGGCCCGCTGGGCGAACCCCACATAGCCCAGTGCCAGCACCGGGTTCACGTAGGTCATGGCCACCAGGGCGGCATCCACCTTGCCCGCGATGGCGCCCACCGCCTCCAGCACGTTGCTTGGCGTGGCCCCGGCCTCCAGGGCGGCTTGGCTGGCCTGCTGAATGGTGGGGCCGTCGGCCAAGGGATCGGAGAAGGGGATGCCCACCTCGATAACCTCGGAGCCCAGGCCGTCCAGGGCCATGATCAGCTCCCCGCAGGTGCCGTGGTCCGGGAAGCCTCCGGTCACGTAGGGCACGAAAGCGGCCCGTCCGGCCTCGGCCGCGTTGGCGAACTGTTCGCGCAGGTCCTTGCTCATTTCTGTTTCTCCAGATAGGCGGCCACCTGGGACACATCCTTGTCGCCCCGGCCGGATAGGCACACCAGAATAATGTCGTCCTTGGCGTAGCGCGGGGCCAGCTCCCTCAGGTGAGCCAGGGCGTGGGAGCTCTCCAGGGCGGGGATGATGCCCTCCAGCCGCGCCAGGTCCATGAAGGCCTGCACCGCTTGGGTGTCGTCCACCGTGGCGTAGGTCACCCGCTTGATATCCTTGAGATGGCTGTGCTCCGGCCCCACCCCGGGGTAGTCCAGGCCCGCGGCCATGGAATAGGCCTCGATGATCTGGCCGTGGGGGTCTTGCAGCAAGTACAGGTAAGCCCCGTGCAGCACGCCGGGCTTGCCCGCGCTCAGGCTGGCCGAGTGCTCACCGCTGTCCAGGCCATAGCCCGCCGCTTCCACGCCGATGAGGTCGATGGGGTCGTCCAGGAGGGGATGGAACAGGCCGATGGCGTTGGAGCCCGCGCCCACGCAGGCCACCGCCGCCTTGGGCAGCTTGCCCTCGCGCTCCAGCAGCTGGGCCCGAGCCTCCTTGCCGATCACCGACTGGAAGGTGCGCACCAGCAGAGGATAGGGATGCGGCCCCACCACCGAGCCGATGATGTAGTGGGTGTCCTTCACGTTGGTCACCCAGTCGCGGATGGCCTGCGTGGTGGCGTCCTTCAACGAGCGGCTCCCGCTGGTCACCGGCTCCACCGTGGCCCCCAGCATGCGCATGCGGGTCACGTTGAGCGCCTGGCGCTCCATGTCCAGGGTGCCCATGTAGACCATGCACTCCAGGCCCATGAGCGCGGCCACCGTGGCCGTGGCCACCCCGTGCTGCCCGGCCCCGGTCTCGGCGATTATGCGCTTTTTGCCCATGCGCTTGGCCAAGAGCACCTGGCCCAGGGCGTTGTTAATCTTGTGGGCCCCGGTGTGGGTCAGGTCCTCGCGCTTCAGGAAGATGCGCCCTCCCCCCAGCTCGCGGCTCAGGTTCTTGGCCTCGTAGAGCGGGGTGGGCCGCCCGGCGTAGTTGGCCAAGAGATCCTCCAGCTCCGCGTGGAAGGATGGATCCTGCTGGGCGGCCAGGTAGGCGGCGTGCAGCTCCTCCAGGGCTGGCATGAGGTTTTCGGGCACATAGCGCCCGCCGTAGGGCCCGAAGTGGCCCCGCTCGTCAGGCAGCGGCCCGAGCGAGGAAGCTTGCGATGAGCTCATGGTCCTTCTTGCCTTTCTCGATTTCCACGCCGCTGGAAACGTCCACGGCGAAGGGTTGCACTTGGGCGATGGCCGAGGCCACGTTGTCCGGGTTCAGGCCCCCGGCCAGGATGATGGGCCGCCGGGCGGCCACGGGCTTGGCCAGGGACCAGTCAAAGGCCTGGCCCGTGCCTCCGGCCTGGGACGGGTCGTGGGTGTCCAGAAGCAGATGGCAGCCGGGATAGGCCACGGGATCGGGCTCGCGGCCCGGCCCTACCTTGAGGGCCTTGATCACGCGGGGCCCCAGGGAGGCGGCCTCGGCCTCGCTTTCCTCGCCGTGGAGCTGCACCCAGTCCAGGCCGCAATAGGCGCGCAGCTCGGCCACCTCCCGGGGCGGGGCGTCCACGAACACCCCCACCGTGGCCACCAGGGGCGGCAGGGCGGCGATGATGGCGCGGGCCTGGTCCGGGGCCACCTGCCGGGAGCTGTGGGCCAAGACGAAGCCCAAGGCCGAGGCCCCCGCCGCGCAGGCCGCCAAGGCGTCGGGCAGGTTGGTGATGCCGCAGACCTTCACTCGGGTCATGCCTAGGCCTCCACCAGGGCTCGCAGCGTTTTGGACGGGTCCGGGGCCTGCATCAGGCTGGTGCCCACCAAAAATGCGTCGAGCCCGCCTTCGCGCAGCAGGCGGACCTGGGCTGGCGCGCTGATGCCGCTCTCGGCCACCACCGTCACCTCGGGCGGGATGAGCCGCCGAAGCTCCAGGCTGGTCTCCAGGCGCACGGCCAGGGTCTTGAGGTTGCGGTTGTTGATGCCAACCAGGCGCGGCTCCAGGGCCAAGACCGGCTCCAGCTCGGCCTCGGCGTGCACCTCCAGAAGCACGTCCAGGCCCAGCTCGCGGGCCAGGCCGTAGAGCTCGGCCAGCTGGGCGGGCTCCAGCGCGGCGGCGATAAGGAGCACCGCGTCCGCCCCGGCCGCGCGGGCCCGGAGGATTTGGGCCGGGTCGATGATGAAGTCCTTGCGCAGCACCGGCAGGGGCACCGCTGCGCGGGCGTCGCTCAGATCCTCCAGGCAGCCGCCGAAAAAGAGCGCATCGGTGAGCACCGACAGGGCCGAAGCCCCGCCCTGGGCGTAGTCCCGGGCCCGGCTCTCCACGTCGCCGCCCGGGTCCAGCTCGCCCCGCGAGGGGGAGCGCCGCTTGATCTCCGCGATCACCGGCACCTGGGCGCAGGCGCGCAAGGCGGCCAGGAAGCCTCGGGGCGGCGGGGCGTCCAGAGCCGCGGCCTTGAGCTCCTGGGGCGAGGTCGTGGCCTTGAGCGCGGCCACCTCCTGGCGCTTGTTGCCCAGGATGCGGGCCAGCACACCCAGGTCGCTCTTGCCCCGCTCAGGCATTGACCGCCTGCTTTTGCTGGCCCTGGGCGAATGCCACCAGCGCCTCCAGCTTGGCCAGGGCCGCGCCCGAGTCGATGATTTCGGCGGCCAGGGTCACGCCCTGCTCCAGGTCCGGGGCCCGCCCGGCGGCCACCAAGGCGGCGGCCGCGTTCATGAGCACCATGTCCCGCTTGGGACCGGGCTCGCCCTTCAGCACGGCCAGGGTGTGCGCCCGGCACTGGTCCACCGTGCCCCCGGCCACGTCCTGGTTGGACGCCCTCCCCAGGCCGAACTGCTCTGGCGTGATCTCCATGGTCTCCACCGCGCCTTCCTTGAGCCGGGCCATGAAGGTCGCGCCGGTCACCGTAATCTCATCCATGCCGTCGCCGTGCACCACGTAGGCGTTATTCACCCCCAGGCGGCCCAGCACATGGGCCAGGGGCTCCGCCAGGGCCTGGTCGTAGACCCCCACCACCAATACGTTGGCCCCGGCCGGGTTGGTCAGCGGGCCCAGCAGGTTGAACACGGTGCGCAGCCCCACCTCGCGGCGGGGGCCGATGGCGTGCTTCATGGCCCCATGCAGGGCGGGCGCGAACAAGAAGCCCACCCCCACTTCGTCGATGCAGGCGGCAATCTGCTCGGGGGTGAGGTCCAGGGGCACGCCCAGGGACTCCAGCAAGTCGGCCGCGCCGCAGGAGCTGCTGATGGCCCGGTTACCGTGCTTGGCCACCTTGAGCCCCGCCCCGGCCACCACAAAGGCGGTGGTGGTGGAGACGTTGAAAGTGCCGGCCCCGTCGCCGCCGGTGCCCACGGTGTCCACCAGCACCTCGCCCTCGGCCAGGGCCCGACAGGCCACGGGCGTGGCCTTGTCGCGCATCACCCGGGCCGCCCCCGCGATCTCGGCCAGGCATTCGCCCTTCATGCGCAGCGCCACCAAAAAGGCCCCGATCTGAGCCGGGGTGGCCTGGCCCTCCATGATCTGCTCCATGGCCGCGATCATCTGCTCTTCGCTCAGGTCTTGCCCGCTTACCGCCAGGGCGATGGCTTCCTGAATCATGTCTTGTCTCCCCTAACGAAACCCCAAAAAAAGAACCGGGGCCGTGAACTCTCTGGTCCACGGCCCCGGTTAAGGTCTTATCGTCTGAGCCTAGCGCACTGACGCGGGTGGACCACTCCTGTCCTCGTACCACCACCAATAACGCCAGCAGGTCGCAAACATGTCTTTAGGCTCCTCGCTCAAAAATTGTATACAAAAATTACTCCCAAACGAAGCCCGCGTCAAGCGCATATTGCGGGCGCGCCGCCCTTTATGAAAGCGCCCACCTCTTCCATGGTCTTGACCAGGGCGCCCCGGTCGCTGCCTTCCAGGGCGCTGATCAGCCCGTCCAGGCCGCGTTGCAGGGTGCGGGCCGCGTCCAGGCCGTCGGGGTTGTTGAGCGCCAGGTCGGCGTAGAGCTCGGCGGGTTGGCCGCTCTGGCGGCAGAGCAGGCCCAAGAGCTCCTGGAACCAGGGCCCGGAGATCTCGCCGTCGTCCTTGGGGTGGAAGCCCATCTGCATCAGGCTCCAGCCGAAGGCGTAGAGCATCAGGTGCCTGAGAGTCTGCACCTGGCCCATGAGCCGGTCGTGGCGCTCCGGGGACATGACCACGGCCCGCGCGCCCTGTTGGCTCAGGAAGCGGCGCAGCCAGGCCAGCCAACGGCGGCCGCGTCCCTCGGAGAGGAACACGATCTGCCCCTCCAGGGAGGGAGCGCCCGGCCCAAACAGGGGATGGGCCCCCACCACCTCGCCCCGGGCATGGGCCAACATGCTGGCCATGGGCTTTTGCTTGAGCGAGGTGATGTCCACCACCACCCCCTCCGGGTCGGTGTGCGGGCCGATGGCACGCATCACCTCGTCCACCGCGTGCACCGGCACCGCCAGGATGATCATGTTGCAGGCGCGCACGAACTCCGGGGTTACCGGCTCGCCCTTGCTGTCGGCCACCAGCACCCGGCCCACCGCCGGCTCCAGCAGGGCCTTGAGCCAGGCGCCCATGCGCCCTTGCCCACCGATGATGCCCACGCTGAGCCGGCCCGCCGGGAGGGGTGCGGGCGGCTGCCTAAAGCCGCTAAAGTCAGCCTCCGAGTTCATGAGCACAGCTCCCCGGCCGGGAAGGAGCCCAATACCTTGAGCTGCTCCACCTGGCTCTGCAAGGCGGTGAGGGCGTCGGCCACCTCCGGGTCCTCGCGGTGGCCCATCAGGTCCACGAAGAAGGCGTATTCCCAGGGGCGGTCCTTGGTGGGCCTCGATTCGATGCGGGTAAGGTTGATGCCCCGCCGGGCCAGCTCGCCCAGGGCCTGGTGCAGCGAGCCGGGCTGGTGGGAGGCCATGAACACCACGGAAGTCTTGTCCTGCCCGCAGGAGGGGGCGTCGTGCTTGCCCACCACCACGAAGCGGGTGGCGTTGTGGCAGTAGTCCTGGATGCCCTCGGCCAGCACCTTGAGGCCGTAGGGCTCCGCCGCGGCCAGGGCCCCCACTGCCGCCGAACCGGGATTTTCAGCGGCTTTGCGGGCGGCGGCGGCGGTGCTGGCCGTCTCCATCAGGTGCGCCTTGGGCAAGTGGTTGGACAGCCACTGGCGGCACTGGCCCAGGGCCTGGGGATGGGAGTAGACCTCCTCGATGTACTCCAGCTCATCCTCGATGCTCATCAGCACGTGGCTCACCGGAGCGTACACCTCGCCGCAGACCTTGAGGCCCGAGGTCATCAGCTGGTCCAGGGCCGCGTTCACCGCACCCTCGCCGGAGTTTTCCACCGGCACCAGGCCCACCGAGCAGTCTCCCCGCTCCACCTCGCGGAACACCTCGCCGATGCTGGCCAGGGCCTTTAGCTGGCTGCTGTGGCCGAAGTGCTTGAGCGCCGCCTGATGGCTGAAGGTGAACTCGGGGCCCAGGTAGGCCACGGACAAGGGATTTTGCACCTCGCGGCAGGCGGAAATGATCTCGCGGAATATGTTGCGCAGATAGGCGTCGGGCAGAGGCCCACGGTTGCTCTGGCTCAGGCGGGAAAGCAGGTCGATCTCCCGCTCGGGCACGAACACGGGCAGACCGGCGGCCCGCTTGTGGCGGCCGATCTCCAGGGCGTGGCGGGCGCGCTGGCCCAAGAGATCCACCAGGCGCTGGTCGATCTCGTCGATCTGGCCGCGCAGCTCATCGATGTTGTTCTGGCTGTGCTCGTTAAGCGGCAAAACCTGGCCGGGCATGGTGTTCATGGCTCGTATCTCCTCAGCAGGCGGACCAGGCCGAACGCAGAGCGCTCATGGCCTTGAGCTCGGTCATCAGGTCCTTGAAGTCGGCCGGGGTGAGCGACTGGTCGCCGTCGCACATGGCGGTGTCGGGCTTGCAGTGCATCTCCACCATGATGCCGTCCGCGCCCACGGCCAGGGAGGCCCGGGCCAGAGGCTTCACGTAGCGCCGGTTGCCCACCGCGTGGCTGGGGTCCACCACCACCGGGAGATGGGTGGACTCCTTGAGCACGCACACCGCGCTCAGGTCCAGGGTGTTGCGGGTGGCGGTCTCGAAGGTGCGGATGCCCCGCTCGCAGAGGATCACTTGGTTGTTGCCCCCGGCCAGGATGTACTCCGCGGCCATGAGGAACTCCTTGATGGTGGTCATAAGGCCGCGCTTCAAGAGCACCGGCTTGCGCGCCTGGCCCACCCGCTTGAGCAGGCAGAAGTTCTGCACGTTGCGCGCGCCCACCTGGATCACGTCGGCGTAGGACTCCACCAAATCCACGTCCGCGGTGTCCATCACCTCGGTGACCACGGGCAGGCCGGTGATGCGGCGCGCCTGGGCCAATAGCTCCAGCCCCTCGGCGCCCAGGCCCTGGAAGCTGTAGGGCGAGGTGCGCGGCTTGTAGGCGCCGCCCCGGATGACGGTGGCGCCGTATTTGTGGGCGAAACGGGCGGTGCAGATCATCTGCTCCGCGTTCTCCACCGAGCAGGGCCCCGCGATCACCGTGAAACCTCCGCCGCCGATGGTGGCCGAACCGGCGTGCACCACGGTGTCCTCGGCCTTGGCCTCGCGGCTCACCAGCAGGGCCTCGGGTTTGAGCTTATGGGCCACCGCCTCGGCGGTGACTGCCTCTTGGCTCTCCGTTACGCTGATCATCTCACTGACTCCCGGCATTTTCTTTATCCCTTGTCTTGTTGCCTGGGTCCCGCCTTCCCCGCCCGGAGCCAAAAAGAAAGGCCATGGGCGACTCTTGCGGTCTGCCCATGGCCTTGGTTGCTTTCGCTTGGTTCAGCCTAGTTCGGCTTATCCCTCCTCGGCACGCGAGCAGACGGTGGTAAAGTAATAAAAATAAAAATAGAAGGCGCCGGAGCTAAACTGCCCCGCGCTCTGGAAGGATATGTCGCGTCTGCTCGTGTTCATATCTCTTGTCTTTCACCGGCCCACTTGGTGCCGATGCTGCCAAGTAAACTCTCCCGAACCGTCCTTGTCAAGAGCTAAAAAGTAGCTGTCCCCTATGTAACCCTCATGCCACGCAGGTTTCGGCCAGCCATTCCAGGGCCAGGGCATAGGAGCGCCAGCCGAATCCGGCGATGGAGCCCGCCGCCGCCCCGGCCAGGTAGGACACGTGCCGGAAAGGCTCCCGGGCCGCCGGGTTGCTTAGGTGCACCTCCACCACCGGCACTCCGCAGCACAGCGCCGCATCGCGCAGAGCCACGCTGGTGTGGGTGTAAGCCGCCGCGTTGAGCACAACCCCGGCGCAGGTTTCGCCCGCCCCTTGCAGGGCGCTCACCAGCTCGCCCTCGGAGTTGGATTGCGTGAACTCCAGCTCCAGGCCCAGCTTATCGGCCTTGCCTTGCAGGCGCTGGTTGATCTCGTCCAGGGTCAGGCTGCCGTAATGCTCCGACTCGCGGCGGCCCAGCATGTTCAGGTTGGGGCCGTTGAGCACCAGGATCTTCATGACTCGCTCCTCGCTTGGGCCTTTTGCATCAGCCAGGCGTCGGCCAGCACCAGGGCGGCCATGGCCTCGGCCACCGGCGCGATGCGCGGGCAAAGGCAGGGATCGTGGCGGCCGTGGGTTTCGATCTCCACCGCCTCGCCGCTCAGGCTCTGGGTGCGCTGGGGCCGGCCGATGGAAGGCGTGGGTTTTATGGCCAGGCGCAGCACGATGGGCATGGCGTTGCTGATGCCGCCCAGGATGCCGCCCGCGTGGTTGCTCAGGAAACCGTCCGCGTCCATCTGGTCGTTGTTGGCCGAGCCCCTGCGGCTGGCCACGGCAAAGCCGTCGCCGATCTCCACCCCCTTGACTCCGCCTATGGAGAGCATGGCTCCCCCCAGGCGGGCGTCGAGCTTGTCGAACACCGGGTCGCCCAGGCCGGCGGGCACGCCGCGAGCCACCAACTCCACCACCCCGCCCACCGAGTCGCCGGCCGCGCGGGCGGCCTGAATCTCGGCCACCATGGCCTCGGCTTGGGACGGGTCGGCCGCGCGCAGTAGGTGCCCACGGGCAAAGGCCAGGTCGATGGCCTCGGCTTTCACCGCGCCCACCTGGATGGTGTAGGCGGCCAGCTCCACGCCCAGGGGAGCCAGCACCACCCGGGCCACCGCCCCGGCGGCCACCCGGGCCCAGGTCTCGCGGCCCGAGGCGCGCCCCCCGCCCGGCTGGGGCGGGACGCCGTATTTCTGGAAGTAGGTGTAGTCCGCGTGGCCGGGGCGGAAGCGGTCGGCCAGCTTGGCGTAGTCGCCGGAGCGGGCGTCTCGGTTCCGGGTGATCATGGCGATGGGGCTGCCCAGGGTGCGGCCCTCGGCCACGCCGGAGAGTATCTCCACCTGGTCCGCCTCTTGGCGGGCGGTGGTCAGGGGTGAAGCGCCGGGACGCCGCCGGTCCAGCTCGGTCTGCACCTGCTCCGCGCTCAGGGGCAGCCCGGCGGGTACGCCCTCCACCACCGCGCCCAGACCCACGCCGTGGGATTCGCCAAAGGTGGCCACCCGGAGGATGCGTCCCATAAAGCTGCCCATCTCAATCCCTCACTTGCTCGATGGCCTTGGCCAACTCGCGCGGCTTCACGTCGTCCACCACCAGCGGCCGCCCCACGCCCTGGAGCAGCACGAAGCGCACCTTGCCGCCCTGGTTCTTCTTGTCGTTGAGCATGATCTCCCAGGCCTCCTCCGCCGGAGCCCAGGCCAGGCCAGAGGGCAGCAGGGCCCGCGAGGTCGCGATGATGCCCTCCGCCTCGCCGCCCGGCAGCAGGCCGCGTTCGGCCGAGATCGCCGCCATGACCATCATGCCCGCGGCCACGGCCTGGCCGTGCCCCAGGCGCAGCTTGTGCCAGCCTTCGATGGCGTGGCCGTAGGTGTGGCCCAGGTTCAGTATGGCTCGGCGGCCGCCTTCGCGGAAGTCCTCGCCCACCACCTCGGCCTTGGCCCGCGCCGCCCGGCGCACCACCTCGGCCAGGCCCAGAAGGTCGCCGCCCAGCAGGGTCTCCATTTGCCCCTGGCACAATGCGGCCAAATCGGGATCAGCCACCAGGCCGGTTTTGTAGGCCTCGGCCAGGCCCTCCACCCGCTGCTTGCGCGGCAGGGTGCCCAGGGCCTGCAAATCCAAGAGCACCGCGTGGGGCTGGATGAACACGCCCACCTGGTTCTTGGCAGCGCCCAGGTTCACCGCCGCCTTGCCGCCGATGGAGGCGTCCACACAGCCCAGCAGGGTGGTGGAGGCCAGGGCAAAGCCTAGGCCACGCTTGTAGGTGGCCCCGATAAAGGCGCCCAGGTCGGTGACCACCCCGCCGCCCAGGGCAACCAGCAGGTCGCCCCGCTCCAAGCGGGCGTCCAGCATGGCCTGGTACACCCGCTCCGCCGTGCGCAGGCTCTTGCTGCGTTCGCCCGGAGCCACCTCTATGATCACCGGGTCGCCCAGCACCTCCTGGTAGCGCGTCAGATGCAGGCCCGCCACCTTGCGGTCGGTGAGGAGTGCCGTGCGGCGGCCCTTGGTCAGCTCGCTCAGGGCGGCGGGAGCCTCCCAGGAGCTGTGCACCAGGCACAGCCGGCCCTCCATCTCCAGGGGATACTCCTCCACTCCCAGCAGGCCGGCGGCCACGGTCTGGGCCGCCTGCTCAGCGTCCAGGCGGTCCACCTCCACCTTGAGGTCGCAATCGCCGTAGGCCTCTTGCCGGGCCTGGAAGAGCCGCTCCACCGCGCCCGCGTCCTGCCACATGGGCCGGGTGGAGACCGCGTGCGGCCCCAGGCGCTGGCGGCAGGTGTCCAGGCAGGCGTCCAGGTGCACGATGCGCCCGCTGCGGTGCATGAGCTCGCGGTTGGCCTGGCTGACCGCCGCGCCGCCGCCGGTATCCACCACCAGGCCGCTTTCCTCGGCCAGGGCGGTCAGCTCCTGGTTCTCCAGGCGGCGAAAAGCCTCCTCGCCTTTTTGGGCGAAAACCTCGGGGATGGGCTTGCCCGCCCGGCGCACGATGCGCTGGTCCAGGCTGACCAAGCGGCGGCCCAGGGCCTTGGCCAAGAGGCGGCCGACGGTGCTCTTGCCCGCGCCCATGAAGCCGGTGAGGTAGATGTTGCCGCTCATGCCGATGTCTCCAGGGTAGCCAGGAAGCGCGCGGCCGAGACCTCACGGCCGGTCCAGCGCGTAAAGCTTAGGGCCGCCTGGGCGGCCAGCATGGGCAGGCCGTCGCAAAAGCCCGCGCCTTGTTGCCCGGCCAGGGCCGCCCAGAAATTTTCCTCGCGCCCGTAGTTGATGTCCATCACTTGCTGCAATCCTTCGGCCCGCAGGCCGGCGGCCCAGGCGGCCAGCTCGGGCGATTCCGCCTGGCTGGAGGCGCTGGCCGTGTTGACCAGCAGGGCCGCTTCGCGGGCGGCCTCCACGGCCTGCTCCATGTCCAGGGCCTCGCCGCCCAAGGCGGCGCACAGCTCGCGGGCCTGCTCCAACCGGCGGGCGGCCACCCACAGGGGAGACGCGCCCAGATTGTACAGGGCCCGCACCACCGCCCTGGCCGCGCCTCCGGCCCCCACCACCAGGGCGGGGCGTCCGGCGGCCGCGTTGCCCGCGCCCGCCAGGGCCTCGGCGAAACCGGGGCAGTCGGTGTTGCTGCCCAGCAGGCGGCCATCCTCAACCGCGATGGTGTTCACCGCGCCCAGCAGGGCGGCCTCGTCCGTCACCTCGTGCAGAAAAGAGATCACCGCCTGCTTGTGAGGCACGGTCACGTTGACCCCGTGGAATCCCTGCTCCGCGAGGGCCTGCACGAATGCGCCCACCGCGTCAGGCTCCACGGGCAGGGCTTCGTAGCTGCCCGCCAGGCCGCACTCAGCCAGCACCGCGTTGTGCATGCGCGGCGACAGCGAGCGCAATACCCGCTGGTCTCCCATGACTCCCAGGCGCATCAAGAAACCAGCCCCTCCAGGTCGCGGTAAAAGTCCGGATAAGATACCCCAGCGCACTCGGCCTGCGCCACCTTGGGCAGCGCGCCGTTGAGCAGCCCGGCCACGGCCAGGGTCATGGCGATGCGGTGATCGCCGAAGGACTCGTACTGGCCGCTGGTGTCCAGGGGTGTGGGGCCCTCGATGATCAGGTCGTCGCCGTCCTCGCGCAGGCTTGCGCTCATGGCGCCCAGCTGGCTGGTTATGGCGGCCAGGCGGTCCGACTCCTTCACCCGCAGCTCGCCCACCGCGCGCATGATGGTGGTGCCTTCGGCCTGGCTGGCGGCCAGGGCCAGGATGGGCACCTCGTCCACCAACAGGGGGATCTCTTCGGCCAACACCTCGGTGGCCCGCAGGCTCGGGCTGTAGCTAGCTGTCACCCGGCCCCAGGGCTCGGGGGTGGCGCCCTGCTCCTCGATGGTCAGCTCCGCGCCCATGCGCTCCAGCACGGTGAGAAGGCCGATGCGCGTGGGGTTGAGGCCCACGCCCTCGCACACCACCCGGCTGCCCGGAATGATCAGCGCGGCCACGATCATGAAGGCGGCGGCCGAGATGTCGCCCGGCACCCGCAGGCTCTCGGGTAAGGTGAGCCCCGAGGGCCTCACCCGCCAGCCGCCCTCGGCCGGGGCCAGGTCCGCGCCCATGGCCGTGAACAACAGCTCGGTGTGGTCCCGGCTGGGGTGGGGCTCGCGCACGATGGTCTCGCCCTCGGCCTGGAGCCCGGCCAAAAGCAGGGCGCTCTTGAGCTGGGCGCTGGCCACGGCCAGATCGAAGCGCTGGCCGGTCAGCGCGCGGCCCTCGATGCTCAGCGGCGGGCGTCCGTCGGTGGTGGTCACGCTGGCGCCCATCTGGTTGAGCGGGTCGGCCACCCGGGCCATGGGTCGCCGCCGCAAGGACTCGTCACCGTCCAGGGAATAACGGCCCGGCCGCCCGGCCAAGAGGCCGGTCAACAGGCGCATGGTGGTGCCCGAGTTGCCGCAGTCCACGGCCACGCTGCTCAGGGTGCCTTCCGCGCCGTGCACCAGCAGGGCCTCGCCCTCGGCCTCGACCTTGCCACCCAGGGCGCGCACCGCGTTCACGGTGCTGGCGCAGTCCGCGCAGGGCGAGAAGTTCTGCACCCGGCAGACGCCCCTGGCCAGCAAGGAGAACAGGGCCACGCGGTGGGAGATGGACTTGTCCCCCGGCGGGGTCACCGATCCGTTCAGGCTCATGCCGAGGCCTCCCGCACCCTGCGGCCCACCGCGGCGGCCACCCCGCGCAGGCCGTCCATCATGGCCGCGAACTCCTCGGGCCGTAGGCTCTGGCGGCCGTCGCTAAAGGCTTCCTCGGGCTTGGGATGCACCTCCACCAAAAGGCCGTCCGCCCCGGCGGCCACGGCGGCCAGGGCCAGGGAGGGCACCAGCTCGCGCTTGCCCGCCGCGTGGCTGGGGTCCACCACCACGGGGAGGTGGGTGTACTGCTTTAAGAGAGGCACGGCCGAGAGGTCCAGGGTGTTGCGGGTCTCGGTCTCAAAGGTGCGAATGCCCCGCTCGCAGAGCATCACCTGCCAGTTGCCCCGGGCCAGGATGTACTCGGCCGACAAGAGCAGCTCCTTGATGGAGGCCATCATGCCGCGCTTCAAGAGCACCGGCCGGTCGGTGTCGCCCACCGCCTCCAGGAGCGAAAAGTTCTGCATGTTGCGGGTGCCGATCTGCAAGACATCGGCGTAGCGCGCCACCAGGGGCACCTCCGAGGCGCTGAGCACCTCGGTGATGATGGGCAGGCCGGTCATCTCGCGGGCCTCGGCCATGATCTTGAGCCCCTCCTCGCCCAGGCCCCGGAAAGAGTAGGGGCTGGAGCGCGGCTTGAAGGCCCCGCCCCGCAAGGCCCCGGCCCCGGCCCGGTCCAGGAGGGCGGCGGTCTCCAAAAAGTTTTCGCGGCTCTCCACCGCGCAGGGGCCGCCCACCACCAGCACCTCGGGCCCGCCCACGCTGATGCTGCCCAGGTCAATGACCGTGGGCTGGTCGCGGAAGCTCTTGGATGCCAGCTTCCAGGACTTCTCGAAGTTGGTGATCTCCTCCACCCCGGGGAGTCCGCCGATTTCCTGGCCCAGGCGCTTGGCCTCGGCCTGGCTGATCTCCTCCACCACTCCCAGCACCACCTGGGGGTCGGGCGAGATGATGCGCGGCTCCAAGCCCGCGTCGCGCAGGGTGGAGATTACCTTGGCCACCTCCATCTTGGGGCAGCCTTGTTGCATGGTGATGACCATGATCGCTCCTCGTCTAGACCGCGGGGGCCGCGCCCAGGCTATCGCCCGCGCCGTTAAGGGGCAGAGCGTGCTCCAGGTGCCGGCGCAGGAAGTTCTTGAACAACAGCACCCCCTGGGCGGTGGCGATGGACTCGGGGTGGAACTGCACCCCTTCCACCGGCAGCTCTTTGTGCCGCAGCCCCATCACCTCGCCCTCCAGGGTGTAGGCCGAGATGACCAGCGGGGCCTTAACGCTGTCCTCGGGCACCACCAGGGAATGGTAGCGCGCGGCCACGAAAGGATTGCGCAGGCCGGCGTAGAGGCCCCGCGCGTCGTGGAACACCTCGGAGACCTTGCCGTGCATGGGCTTGTTGGAGCGCACCACCTTGGCCCCGAACACCTGGGCGATGGCCTGGTGCCCAAGACATACACCAAGAATGGGGAAGCTGCCCGCGTAGCGCTCGATGGCCGCGCAGGAGATGCCCGCGTCCTCGGGGCGGCCCGGCCCGGGCGAGATGATCAGGGCCTCGGGCTCCAGCTCGCCGATGGCCTCCACCGGCACCACGTCGTTGCGCATCACCTCCAGCTCGCAGCCCAGGGCGCCCAGGGCCTGCACGATGTTGTAGGTGAAGGAATCGTAATTGTCGATTACCGCGATCATGCCTGCCCCTCCGCGGCCAGGCGCAGAGCGGCGATGCCCTGCCCCGCCTTGTGGCAAATCTCCTCGTACTCCATGGCCGGGTCGCTGTCGGCCACGATGCCCGCGCCCACCTGCAACACGAAGCGGCCCTCCTGGAACTGGATGGTGCGGATGCCGATGCAGGTGTCCATGTATTGCCCCGGCCCGAAGCAGCCCACCGCCCCGCCGTAGGGGCCCCGGGCCACACCCTCCAGCTCGTTGATGATCTCCATGGCCCGCACCTTGGGCGCGCCGGACAGGGTGCCCGCCGGGAAGGAAGCCCTAAAGGCGTCCCACACCTTGAGCTCCGGGTCCACCTCGCCCTCCACCTGGGAAACGATGTGCATCACGTGGCTGTAGCGCTCCACGGTCATGTAGGGCTCCACCTCCACCGTGCCGTAGCGGCTCACCCGGCCGGCGTCGTTGCGGGCCAGGTCCACCAGCATCACGTGCTCGGCCCGCTCCTTGGGCGAGGCCATCATCTCCTGCTCCAGGGCGCGGTCCTGGGCCGGGTCGGCCGAGCGGCCCCGGGTGCCGGCGATGGGCCGGAGCATGACCCGGCCGTTCTCCACCTTGACCAGGGTCTCGGGCGAGGAGCCCACCAAATGGAAGTCCGGGAACTTGAGAAAGAACATGTAGGGCGAGGGGCTCTTTACGCGCAACCAGCGGTACACGGCCAGGGGGTCCAGGTCCGTGGTGCCGGTGAATCGGGCCGAGGGCACTACCTGGAAGATGTCACCGGCCATGATGTATTCCTTGGCCTTTTCCACCGCGGCCATGAAGGGCTCAGCCTCGGGCGGGGTCACCTCCACGCTGCCCGGCTCGGTGGACAGGCGCGCCGCCCGGTGCAGGCCCTCGTTGATCTCGCCCAGCATGGCCTTGCCCGCGTCATCGCTCTCGGCCAGGGCCACCAGGGTCAGCTTGCGCTGGAGGTGGTCGAAGATGGCGAAGCGGGAGGGGAAGCAGAGCCGGGCCACGGGCAGATGGTGGGGCGCGATGGGGGGCAGCTTTTCCACCAGGCGAACCGCCTCGTAGCCCACATAGCCCATGAGCGAACCCACGAAGGGCAGCGGAGGCAGGCCCTCGCAGGCCAGCTCGTCCATCACCCCCTGGGCCACGTCGAAGAACTCGGACGCCGGGTGCTCCGCGATCTGGCCGCCGTGGTCCACCACCACGGTGTCCGGCTCCAGACGCAGGCTGGTTACCGGGTCCCAGGCCACGATGGAGTAGCGGCCCACGTTCTCCACCCCCTCCGCGCTCTCGAACAGGAAGGAGTTGTCTTCCCCGGAGCAGAGCTTCACATAGGCCGAGACCGGCGTGTCGGCATCGGCCAGCAGTTCGCGCGTATAGGCTTTCAGCATTGCCATGGCGTCCCCTTGCCCGCCGACCAAAGAAAAAGCCCACCGTCTGAGTGACGGTGGGCTCTAAGTCTTGGTCGGGGGTTGGTTCTAGTCGGTCACATCCCCGGTGGAGCGCACCGTCAGCGGTGGACGCCACCAATAAAACCAGAGGCCAAACACGGGCACACCAGCGCCAGCCGCCTGGGGGCAGAGGCCGGAGTTGCTCGGGTTTTGGCTGCGGTCAGTCATTTTGTATACAATCTCCAATTCCTGCTCAGTATGACCCTGGGCGGAATTTTGTCAAGCCCCTTTTTTAGCAGCCAATTTATTAGTGCGTTATTACAGGCAGTTAATAGCGTTCGCTGGCGTCGGCCTTATTGGAATAGCCCCGCTTCTCCCAGTAGCCCTTCACCGGCTTGGCCAAAACTTCGATGCGGGTGATCCACTTGGCCCACTTGTAGCCCAGCTTGCCCGGCGCCACCAGTTGGAAGGGCCAGCCCCGGGTGGCGTCCAACTCCAGGCCGTTGATGCGGTAGCCCAACAAGATTTTGTCGCCGCTCAGATACTTGAGCGGCAGGCCGGTGGAGTAACCCTCCACCGAGTGGAACATCACAAAGGCGGCCTCGGGTTTGACCCCGGCCAAGGCCAGCAGCTCACGGATGCGCGGCCCCTGGTAGAGCAAGGTCTCGGTCCAGCCCTCCACGCAGGGCATGAGCACCACTTCCTTGACCGAAGGCAGAGCGGTCACCTGCTGATAGGTGAGCGACTGGGGCCGCTCCACCAGGCCGTCGATCTTGAGGCGGTAGGCCTTGCGGTCCACCTTTTGGGGCCCGCGAATGGAATTGTCGTACTCGCGGTGATAGGGGCTCAGCTTCTTGCCCTGAAAGGTCTTTATCTCCTGCCCGGCCAAAGCCGCCGGGGCCAGGCCCAGGGCCAAGATCAAAACCGCTATGCTGAAAACGCGCATGGACATACCTCTCCCCGCAAAGCCCCTCTCAAGCTAAAGGCTACGCCGGAAGTGGGATTGAAACAAGCCGCTGGGGAAAGGCCTAGTGCTCGTCCTCGTGCTCACCCTCTTCGTCGCCGCCTTCGAGCTCGGCTTCTTCCGCCGCCTGACGCTCGGCTTTCTTCTTTTCGGTGGCCATGACCATCCAGATGGATATCTCGTAAAGAAGGATGAGCGGGACGGCCATCATGCACTGGGTGACCACGTCGGGCGGGGTGAACATGGCCCCGGCGACGAACATGATGAGGATGGCGTACTTGCGGTTCTTCTTGAGGCCCTTGCTGCTCACCACACCGATGCGGCCCAGAAACACCAGCACCAGGGGCATCTCGAAGATGACCCCGAAGGCGAACAGCAGAGTGGAGCTGAAGGAGAGGTAGGACTTCAGGCTGAGCATGGGCACGATGTCGTCGGTGGCGAAGCTCATGAAGAACTGGAAGGCGTAGGGGAAGACCATGGTGTAGCAGAACACCGCCCCCACAATGAACAGCACCGAGGAAACCGTCACAAAGGGCCACACCGCCTTGCGCTCGTGATCGTAGAGGCCCGGGGCGATGAAGCGCCAGAATTGATAGAAGATAAAGGGCGATGCCGCCACGATGGCCGCCAGCAGGGCGATTTTCAGATAGGTAAAAAAGGCCTCTGCCGGGGCGGTGTAGATCAGCTTGGCGTCCGGGGGCATGGCCGCCTTGAGCGGACGGGCCAGCCCTTGGTACAGCTCTTCCTTGAAGAAATAGGTGCACAGGAAGCACACCCCCACCGCGATGGCCGAACGCACCAGGCGGGAGCGCAGCTCTTCCAGATGGCCCAGGAAAGGCATGCGCGAGGCTTCGTCGTCCTCGTGCTCCTCCGGTTCGGCCTCGTATTGATCCTCGGCCTCTGGCGGTCGGTCCTGGTCAGACATCTAGGATTCTTTGCGCTCGGGAGGGGCTGGGCTGGGGGTAACGTCGATGACCGGGGCGTCCTCGGCAGCCGCTTCGGCTTCGGGCGGCTTCTGGGCCACCTCCACGGAGGCCTCCTTGTCGGCCTCGCCGGGCTTGCCCTGGATCTCGTCCATGAGGGCGTGGCGGCCCGAGAGGTCCAGCTTGGGCTCCTTGGGCTCCACCAGGGGGTTGACCTCCTCCAGCATCTTCTTGGGGTTAACCTCGTCCAAGGTGTCGCGGAAGGATTTGTTCAGACCCTTGATATCCTGATAGGTCTGGTTGTCGGCGAATTCATCTTTGATCTCATCGGCCGCTTTGCGGAACTGACTGAGACCTTTGCCCAAGCTTTTGGCCATATCCGGCAGTTTCTTGGGCCCCACCACGATCAGGGCCACCACCAAGATGATGAGCAGCTCGGGCATGCCGATACCAAACATGCGCTACCTCCCAGGAATACTGCCGAAGTCTACTTTGGGCCTTGGGTAGTGTCAAGGGCGGCCAAGAACTCGGCCAATCGGGCGGCGGTGTTCTGGTCCAGCCCGCCCCGCTGGGCCAGCTCCCCTGCCCGGGCCTTCTTGAGCGCGGCCAGGGAGCCGAAGGCCTTGAGCAAGGCTGTTTTCTTCTTGGGGCCGATGCCCGGCACCTCTTCCAAGATGCTTTTGGTGAGCGCCTTCTTGCGCAGCAGGCGGTGATAAGTGATGGCAAAGCGGTGAGCCTCGTCCCTGAGGCGCATCAACAAGAGCAGGGCCGGATCGCCTTCGTGCAGGTTGAGCGGGTTCTTGCGCCCCGGGGTGTAGATGCGGTCCGGCTCGCCGGGGGCGCGGCCCTTGGCAATGGAGGCCAAGGCGGGGCGCTGGGCAAAGGGCAGCGCCTCCACCGCGCTCACCGCCATGGAGAGCTGGCCCTTGCCGCCGTCCAGGAGCAGCAGGTCCGGAGGCGGGTCGTCGCCGCCCAGGCGCCGGGCCAAGACATGGGCCATGGCCGCGTAGTCGTCGCCCCCGCCCTCGCCGCCCAAGACCTTGTAGCGGCGGTAATGCCCTTTGTCCAGCTCACCGCCGGCCATGGCCACCAGGCCGGCCACGGTGAGGCTGCCGCCCAGATGGGAGATGTCCAGGCACTCCATGGCGTGCGGGAGTTGGGCCAGGCCCAGCTTCTTCCCCAGGCGCTCCAGGGCCGGACCCGGGCCGGGCTGGTCGTGGCGGGCCTGGGCCGCGTTGAGCACGGCCAGTTCAAGGAGCTTTTTCTTTTCTCCCCGCTGGGGAAGGCGCAGCTCCACCTTGCGCCCGGCCTTTTCGCCCAGCACCTCGGCCACCAGGGAGGGCGCGGGCGGCATCTGCGAGAGCAGGATCAAGGGCGGCGGCGGGGAGGTGTCGTAGAGCATGACCAGGGCCTGGGCCATGGCCTCGTCCGGCGACAGGGCCGCGCGGCTGAGGTCGTGCACCTTGCCGCCTTCCACCTGGCCCCCGCGCACCCGCACTTGGGCCAGGCGCATCCCCTCTTCCGTGGCGTGCAGGGCCAGCGCGTCCAGGTCTTCCTCGGCCGGGCCGGAGACCTGCTGCTTCTCCAAGGTGCGGGTCAGCGCCTGCCAGCGGTCGCGCAGGAGAGCCGCCTCCTCGAAGCGCTCGTTCTTGGCCGCGGCCTCCATCTCCCCTTGCAGCCGCTTGGCCAGGGCTTGCCCCTTGCCCGCGAAGAACTCCTCCAGCTCCTTGACCAGCAGGCCGTACTCCTTTGCGCTGATCTTGCCCGCGCAGGGCGCGAAGCAGCGGCCTGTCTCGTAGTCCAGGCAAGGACGGCCCCGGTTCTTGAGGGCCGCGTCCGAACAGCGGCGCAGGGGGAAGATGCGCTGCAAAAGGTACATGGTCTGGCGGGCCGCGCCCGCGCTCTGGAAAGGGCCGAAATACTTGGCCCCGTCGCCCAGCTTGGGACGGCGCACCAGGGACAAGCGGGGGAACTCGTGCTGCCGGGTGAGCCGGAAGTAGGGGTAGCTTTTGTCGTCGCGCAGGTCGGCGTTGTAGCGGGGGCGGTGCTTCTTGATGAGCGTGTTCTCCAGGAGAAGGGCTTCCTTCTCGCTGGAGGTGATCACGAAATCCACCGAGGCCACGTGGCTGACCATGATGGCCACCTTGGTGGCGTACCAGTCAGGGCCCGAGAGCGGCCGGGTGTAGGAGGTGAGCCGGTTCTTGAGGCGCTTGGCCTTGCCCACGTAGATCACCCGGCCCCGCGCGTCCTTCATCAGGTACACGCCCGGGTTCAGGGGCACGTGGGCCAGGGCCTGCTTTATGGCCTCCGCGCCACGGGGCTTATCTTTGGCTGGGCTCTCCGGCAAGGCTTTCCCGCTGGTTACTTGACCTGTCTGTCCCGCACCGCCGCACCGTCCACAAAGCCTAGGATCAGGGCGTTGACCTCGGCCGCCTTCTCCAGCATGAGGAAGTGCCCCACCCCGCTGATGGTGTGGTAGCTCAGGTGGGGGAACAGGGCGCGCATCTGGGCCTCCCAGTCCGGGGGTAGGAACTGGCTGGGCACCGCGATGATCAGGGCGGGGATGCCCAGCGCCTTGCCGTCCCAGTTGGCCGGGTCCACGAAATGCTTCATGGAGCTACGTCCCACGTGCCAGGGCGTGGCCATGGCCTGATCCTTGATCCACTGGCGCAGGGCCGGGGGCGTGGCCGGGTCCTGCATGGCGTCAAAGAAGGGCCCCACTTTACTCTGGCCGTCCGGGCCCTGGAACTGGGCCGCAAAGGCCTGGGCCTGGGCGATCCACTGCTCGCGGGCCTTGGGGTCTTGGGGCGGCTGGCCCAGGGCTCCGTCCAGCGAGACCAACGCCCGCACCCGCGCCGGATGCTCCAGGGCGATGCGCCGGGCAAGAGCAGCGCCCATGCTGTGCCCTATGAGCACCGCGTTTTTAATCCCAGCCTTGTCCATCACCGCCAACACCGAACGGGCCAGGTATTCCTGGGTGTAGGCCACCTGAGGCGCGGCGCTCTTGCCGTGGCCGATCAGGTCCAGGGCGATGACCCGGTGCTTGGCGGCTAGGCCGGGAACCATGTCCTTGTAGAACTGGTGGTTGCAGATCCAGCCATGGATGAGCACCAGGGCCGGCTGGCCCTTGCCCTGGTCGGTGTAGAAAACCTTGTGCCCGTCCAACTCGGCATATGCGCCCTGCCCAGCCAGGACCGGAACCGCCCCCAGGATGAGGGCCAACGCCAGGGCCAGGCCCAAGGCCCGCCGCATGATGCTACATCGCATTATTCCAACCCCCTCCACTCAAGCTCCATGGCTTGCAGTTGCTTGATTTTGTCGCGGATGAGCGCCGCCTCCTCGAAGCGCAGGTCCTTGGCCATCTGCTCCATCTCCTCGCGCAGCTCGGCGATGCGCCCGGGAATCTCCTCCAGCTCCCACTCCGGCTCCTCATCCACCAGCTCCACGGTGGAGTAGTCGGCCGCGATCTCGTGGGGCAGCATGGCTCCGATGGCCTTGATGATGCTCTTGGGCGTGATGTGGTGCTCGCGGTTGTACTCCTCCTGCACCGCGCGCCGCCGCTCGGTCTCCTCCATGGCCCGGGCCATGGAGTCGGTGATCTTGTCGGCGTAGAGCAGCACCCGGCCCTCCAGGTTGCGCGCCGCGCGGCCCGTGGTCTGGATCAGGCTGCGGGTGGAGCGCAGGAAGCCCTCGCGGTCCGCGTCCAGGATGGCCACCAGGCTCACCTCGGGCAAATCCAGGCCCTCGCGCAAGAGGTTGATCCCCACCAAGACGTCGAACACACCCTTCCTGAGATCGCGGATGATCTCCACCCGCTCGATGGTGTCGATGTCGCTGTGCAGGTAGCGCACCTTGAGGCCCATCTCGTCGAAGTACTCGGTGAGCTCCTCGGCCATGCGCTTGGTCAGGGTGGTCACCAGGGCGCGCTGGCCCTTGGCGGTTATCTCGCGCAGTTCGCCCAGGAGGTCGTCCACCTGGCCAGAGGCCGGGCGCACCTCGATTATGGGGTCCATGAGCCCGGTGGGGCGGATGATCTGCTCCACCACCACCCCGCCCGCCTTTTCCAACTCATAGTCCGCCGGGGTGGCCGAGACATAGACCACCTGGTCGGTGTGGGTCTGGAACTCGTCGAAGTTGAGCGGCCGGTTGTCCAGGGCGCTGGGCAAGCGAAAGCCGTACTCCACCAGGGTCTCCTTGCGGGAGCGGTCGCCGAAGTACATGCCCCGCACCTGGGGCATGGTAATGTGGCTCTCGTCAACGATGAGCAGCCACTTCTGGGGAAAGTAGTCCAGCAGGGTGGGCGGGGCCTGGCCCGGCGCGCGGCCGGTGAGATGTCGCGAGTAGTTCTCGATGCCGTGGCAGAAGCCCAGCTCCTTCATCATCTCCAAATCGAACAGGGTGCGCTCCCGGATGCGCTGGGCCTCGATGAGCTTGTTGTTGGCCTCGAAATGGGCGGTGCGCTCGGCCAGCTCCCCGCGGATGGCGCTCATGGCCTGCACCCGGATGTTCTCGCTGGTCACGTAGTGGCTGGCCGGGAAAATCGTCACCCGAGGAGCCTTTTCCAGGGCCACCCCGCGTAGGGGGTCGATGAAGGCGATCTCCTCCACCTCGTCGCCGAAAAAGGAGATGCGCACCGCGCGCTCCTCCTCGTAGGCCGGGAAGACCTCGATGGTGTCGCCGCGCACCCGGAAGGTGCCGCGATGGAAGGAGTACTCGTTGCGCTCGTAGAGCATCTCCACCAAGGTGCGCAGCACCTGGTCGCGGTCCGCCTCCTTGCCCTGCTCCAGATACACGATCATTCCCGCGTAGGCCTCGGGCGAGCCCAGGCCGTAGATGCAGGACACGCTGGCCACGATAATCACGTCCTGGCGGGTGAGCAGGCTGTAGGTGGCCGCGTGGCGCATCTTGTCGATGCGCTCGTTGATGGACGAGTCTTTCTCGATGTAGGTGTCGCTGGCCGGAATGTAGGCCTCGGGCTGGTAGTAGTCGTAGTAGGAGACGAAGTACTCCACCGCGTTGTGGGGGAACAGGGCCTTGAACTCGCCGTAGAGCTGGGCGGCCAGGGTCTTGTTGGGGGCCAGCACCAGGGTGGGCAGGCCCGCGTTGACCACCACGTTGGCCATGGTGAAGGTCTTGCCGGAGCCGGTGACCCCCAGGAGCACCTGGTGCTCGATGCCCTCGGCCAGGCCCCGGCTCAGCTCGTCGATGGCCTTGGGCTGGTCGCCCTGGGGCGAGAACTCGCTGACCAGCTCGAATTTGGCCTCGCTGGGAGCGGTGCGCCACCAGTGGGAAGTATGGTCGATCTCGCGGGGCACGGCTTACTCCCGGGGGAAGGCCTGGGCCAACATGGCCTCGGCTTGGTCCAGCCAGGCCGCGCGTTGGGCCTGGTCGCTCAGGCAGATCACCCCGAAGAGGCGGCGATAGAACCGGGGCGTGCCGCACAGGCCGAACACGCAGTCGCGCCACAGCCGCTCCAGGGGATCGCTGAAAACATCTATCTCGCGCTGCGGGGGCGTGTTGCCGGTGTTGAACACCACCACCGCCTTGGCGGGCAACAGGCCCTGGGGAACCCCCTCGCCGCCGTCGCCCTCTAGGAAACGATAGGCCCGCCCCGGCCTAAACACCCGGTCGATCCAGCCCTTCATGATGGCCGGAGGCATGCCCCACCAGTTGGGGTGCACGATCACCACGCCGTCGGCGGCCTCCAGGTCGCGGCAGTGCGCCTCGATGGCCGGAGGCAGAGCGGCGCCTTCCGGGAATTCCTCCTGCCACAGCATCGGGTCGAAGCCCTCGGCGTAGAGGTCGTGGAAGACGACCTCATGGCCCAGCCCGGTCAGGGCCTGGCGGGAGCGCGCGGCCAGGGCCGCGTTGAAGCTGGCCGGGTCGGGATGAGCCAGCACCAGCAATATGCGCATTATGGACTCTCCTGGCCCCCATATTTCATGAAAGCCGTGTGTCCGGCTGTGCCGGGCCAGGGTACAAACCATACCCTGGCAGCGTAGGTGCATTTTTCATAACGACCCCAATAAATGGGTTCGTTGTTTAGTGCCACCCAGCCCTCATGAAATATGCGGGCTAGGAGAAGGTGATCTCGCCGAAAAAGTCGGGCACCTGCTCGCGGAAGGAGCGGGCGAAGCGGCGGGGGAAGATGACCCGGCGCACGTCGTCCAGGGTGAAGTCCAGGTTGCCGAACACCCGCCACTCCCGCTCCATGTAATAGTTCTTGTCGTCGTCCGGGGGCAGCCCCTCCTGAAAGAACTTCACAAAGCTGAAGAAGTGGTAGACCAGGAAGCCGAACAGGTCGGTGATCTCCTTGGTTTCGCGGGCCTGGGTTTCGTCCTGGTCCGCGTTGGGGCGGTGGAGCTTGTAGGCGTCGTAAAAGGCCCAGAGCTCGTCGTGCTTCTCGTCGAAGTACTCGGCCAGGGTGCGCTCCTTGCCGTCCGGCGGAGTTATGCGCGCGTTGCGGGCCACGTAGTAGACCGGGTTGGCCCCCCGCGCGATGAGGAAGGCCTTGGGAAAGGCCAGGCCGAAGCGGCTGAACTTGCCCATGTGGATGCCCAGGTCGGGCACCGGGATGTCGGAGAAGCACACTACGTTGGAGCGGTAGGACTCGTTATCCGAGAAAGTCTGGTCGGCCTGAAAGCGCACCCCGCCGTCCACGTTCTTGCCCAAACGTCCCGAACGCAGGATCTCCACCAGCAGGGCGAACTGCCGCTCGTGGGCGTCGTACTCGTGGCGAAAGCTGCGCCCCACGAAATGGGTCAGCTCGTTGCTCACATAGCGTTGCAGGCTCACGGAGTCCCTTCCCTACTCGGCCAGCCGCCAGCGGGTGCCCTCGGGGCCATCCTCCAGGAGCACGCCCATGTCGGTGAGCTCGTCGCGGATGCGGTCGGCGGCGGCGAAGTCCTTGTCCTTGCGGGCCTGGGTCCGCTGGGCGATGAGCGCCTCGATCTGGTCCGGGTCGGGCCCCTCGCCCGCGGCCGGCGCGCTGGACTGCAAAAACTCCATGGGGTCCTCGGCCAGGATGCCCAGGCGGCCGCCCAGGTTGCGCAAACGCGCGGCGGCCAGGCCCAACAGGGCCTCCTTGGCCGAAGCGGGCTTCATGCCGCCCTTGCCCAGCATGGGCTTGTCCGGGGCGGGCTCGGGCTCGGCGGCCAGCTTGTTGGTGGTCTTGGCCAGGCTGAACAGGGCCCCCAGGGCGCGGGGGGTGTTGAAGTCGTCGTCCATGGCCGCCTCGAACTCGGCGGCGTGGGCGTCGATCTGGGCCATCCACTCCAGCTCGCTGGGCCGGGTGAGGCGCTGCTTGAGCATCTTGTCCTCGGGCGGGGCGGCTTCGCGCAGGGCGATGTAGAGCCGCTCCAAGCCCTGGCCCGCCTCCTTGAGCGCCGCGTCACTGAAGTCCAGAGGCGCGCGGTAGTGCTTGGAGAGCAGGAACAGCCGGAGCACCTCGGGCTTCACGGTCTTTAGTATGTCGCCCACGGTGAAGAAGTTGCCCAGGGACTTGGACATCTTCTCGTGGTTCACCCGCACGAAGCCGTTGTGCACCCAATAGTGGGCAAAGGGCACCCCGCTCAGGGCCTCGGACTGGGCCCGCTCGTTCTCGTGGTGGGGAAACAGGAGATCCTCGCCCCCGCCATGGATGTCGAAAGTCTTGCCCAAATACTCCTGGCTCATCACCGAGCACTCGATGTGCCAGCCCGGGCGGCCCGGCCCCCAGGGGCTCTCCCAGGAGGGCTCGCCGGGCTTGGAGCCCTTCCAGAGCACGAAGTCCATGGGGTTGTTCTTACGCTGGTCCACCGCGATGCGGGCCCCGGCCTGCATCTGGTCGATGTCACGGCCGCTGAGCTTGCCGTAGTCCGCGAAGCTGTCCACCGCGAACAAGACGTCGCCGCCCTCCACCGGATAGGCGTGGCCCTTGTCGATGAGCGCCGACACCATCTCCACGATGCCCGCGATGTGCTCGGTGGCCCGGGGCTCGGTGGTGGCGGGCAGAACGTGCAGCGCCTCCATGGCCTCGGTAAAGGCGTCGATGTTGCGCTGGGTCAGGGCCCGCCAATCCTCGCCGGTCTCATTGGCCCGCTTGATGATCTTGTCGTCAATGTCGGTGAAGTTGCGCACGTAGGCGATCTTCCACCCCTTGGAGCGCAGATGGCGGTGGATGGCGTCAAAGGCCACGTAGCAGCGGGCGTGGCCGATGTGGGGCTCGTCGTAGACCGTTACCCCGCAGACGTACATGCTCACCTGTCCCGGGACCAGGGGAACGAACTCTTCCTTTTTGCGCGTCTGCGAGTTGTATATGAACAAGGACATCAGTTACTCCGCTCACTCGGGATGCTTGAATTCAGCGCGGCACAATGCGGGCCGTGGCCAGGGCGGCCATGCCCTCGCCCCGCCCCACGAAGCCCAGGCCCTCGGTGGTGCTGGCCGCCACATTCACCAGGCCGGGCTCCAGGCCCAGGGCCTCGGCCAAACGGGCGCGCATGGCCGGGTAGTGGGGCGCGATCTTGGGCGCCTGGGCCAAAAGGGTGGCGCTCACCTGGGCCGGTTGCCAGCCCGCCCCGGCCAGGCGCTCCTTCACCGCCCCCAGCAGGGCGATGCTGTCCGCGCCGGCAAAGGCCGGGTCGCTGTCCGGGAACATCTGGCCGATGTCTCCCATACCGGCCGCCGCCAACAGGGCGTCCATCACCGCGTGGGTGAGGACGTCCGCGTCGGAATGGCCCAACAGGCCCCGGTCGTGCTCCAACTCCACCCCGCCTAAAACCAGGCGGCGGCCCGGCTCCAGGCGGTGGGCGTCGAAACCCTGCCCCACCCGCTCGCCGCCGCCCAAAAGGCCCCTGGCCAGGGCCAGGTCCTCGGGGGTGGTCACCTTGAAATTGTCTCGCCCGCCCATGACCAGCCTCACCTTGCCGCCGATGCGCTCCACCAGGCCCGCCTCGTCGGTGGCGTAATAGCCCTCGGCCTGCGCGGCGGCCATGGCCTTTAGCAGCAGCTCCCGCTCAAAAACCTGGGGCGTCTGCACCTGCCACAGCTCGGAGCGGTCCAGGGTCTGGGCCACCAGGCCCTCCGCGTCGGCGCGCTTGACCGTGTCCGCCGCCGGGGCCGCGGCTATGGCCGCGCCGGTCTCCACCGCCGCTGCCAGCACCCGGGCAAAGAGCTCGGGCGGGGCCAGGGGACGGGCCGCGTCGTGGATGACCAGCCACTGGGCACCCAGCTCGCAGGCGGCGGCCACTCCGGCGGCCACGCTGTCTTGGCGCTGGGCCCCGCCGGGCACCACCGCAGCCACCTTGCTCAGGCCAAAGGGCGCAATACAGCTATCCCGGGTCTCGGTCTCGGCGCCGGGGGGGCACACCACCACCACCGTGGACACCACCTCCGCCTCCTCCAGCGCCATGAGGGTACGCGTGAGGAGCGGGCGGCCGCCCAGGGAAAGAAACTGCTTGGGCCGATCAGCGCCCAGCCGGGAGCCGAACCCGGCGGCGGGCACCACGGCCACCACCTTGCTCTGCATAGGCGCCTCGCGGGTGCAAACAGCTTGAATTCTAGTATCAGGGAACGGTTGGCGCAAGGCCGGGGGCTATTCGGGGTTCATGCGCCGGCTGACTTCCTGGTGATAGGCGGCGGTAACCTCGTTGTGATCCAGCATTCCCAACACATGCTGGCGCCCCTCGAACATCTCCACCACGGGCAACTGGGAGTAGCCGGTGTCCAGGAACTTGAGCAGGGCGTCGTAGAGGCTCTCGCTGGGGCGCAGGCTCACCGGCGAGGTGGCCAGCTCGCCCACCACCACCAAATCGCGCAGGGAGTCCTCGAAGAGCACGGTGCGCACGTTGGTCAGGGACAAGAGCCCCATGAGCATATCGTCGGAGTCGGTGACCGGGAAGATGGTCTGGCCGCTGGAGGCCACCGCCTTTTGCAGGCCAGCGAAGCGGGTGTTGGCCGGCAGGGCGATGAAGGGCTGGTCCGGCTTGAACACCGACTCCACGGTCAGTTCCTCCAACACGTTGACCGTGAGGTCGTCCTCGTGGGCCGGAGACTGGAACTTGTTGGCAACCTGCTTTTCGTAGATGCTGGAGCCCCGGTTGAACAGGATGGCGATCACCGACACCAGCATCAGGGGGGGCAGCAGGGCGTAGGACTGGGTCATCTCGGTGACCATGATCATGGCGCCCAGGGGGGCCTTGGCCGCGCCGGAGAAAAAGGCGGCCATGCCCACCAGCACGTAGGCTCCGGGCTGGGTGACCACCTCGGGGAAGAGCATGTGGCCCACCTGGCCCACCACCCCGCCGATCATGCCGCCGATGAACAGGGTGGGGCCGAAGACCCCGCCACTGCCCCCGGAGCCGATGGTCAGGCTGGTGGTGGCGATCTTGGCCGTGGCCGCCAGGGCCATGACCAGAAGGCTCAGCTCGCCGAAGATGGCCATCTGCAAATAGCCGTAGCCGCCGCCGATGGCCTGGGGCACGAACAGGGCGATGGCCCCCACTCCCAGGCCGCCCAGCATGGGGCGGAAGTGCTTGGGAATGGTCAGGCGGCGGAAGGCGTCGCGGGTGCCGTAGAAGACCTTGACGTAGAGACCGCCGATGGGCGCGCAGACCAGGCCCAGCACCGCGAAGATGGGCAGCTGGCGCGGGTCGTGAGCCACGAAACCCGGGGTGGCGAAGATGGGGTCGAAGCCGAAGACAAAGGTGAACATGGAAAAGGCGATCACCGAGCTGATCACGCAGGGGATGATGGCTTCAGACTCGAAGTCCTCGCGGTAGAGCACCTCGACGCTGGTGATGGCCGCGCCCAGGGGCGCCCGGAAGATGGCCCCCAGGCCGCCGGCGCAGCCAGAGAGCATGAAGATGCGCCGCTCCTGGGTGCTGAGCTTTAGGATGCGCGATATCCAGGAGCCGAAGCCCGCCCCGATCTGGGCGATGGGGCCCTCGCGCCCGGCCGATCCGCCGGTGGCCAGGGTCACTATGGACGCGAAAGACTTAACAAAAGGCACCCGGGTGCGGATGATGCCCCTGAGGTTGTGGAAGGCCGCGATCATGGCGTCCATGCCGTGGCCCTCGGCCTCGGGCGCGAAGGTGTAGACCACCAGGCCCGAGATGAGCCCGCCTATGGCCGGGATGATAAAGAGCAGCCAGGGGCGGTAGGGGGTCTGGGCCACTATGTGCACCAGCTGCTCGCCGGCGGGCTCCGGGGCCGGGGCCCCGGCCAGATAGGCCAGGCAGAACCAGCGGGCCCACTCCAGGGCCACGAAGAAGGCGATGGCCCCCAGGCCGGATACCACCCCGATGAGCACGCTGATGGCGATGCGGCGGGAGGCGTCCTGACGATAGAACCTCATCAGGTCGGCCAGATGGAATATGGTGCGGCGGCTGCGTCCCGCGGGGTTCATTTGCCATGCCTCTCGGGCTAAAGGGCGGACACGGCGCAAAAAATACCATTACAGGGGTATATGTCAATGTTGTGACTCTGCAACACTTGGTATTGCCAAGGCATCTCCTGCTGGTTAAGGTGTTTTAAGTTGTTAACCTCAGCGGAGTTTTCCAAGGAGAACCTAAATGGCCAAAGCCACGGTTTTGGTGGTCGAGGATGAAAAAGACATCATCGACGTGGTCGACTTCAATCTCCAGCAGGCCGGATACCGGGTGCTGAAGGCCGCCGACGGCGCCGAGGGCCTGCGCCTGGCCAAGGACCAGTCCCCGGACCTGGTGGTTCTCGACCTGATGCTTCCGGCCATGGACGGCAAGGAGGTCTGCCGCCGCCTCAAGCAAGGCGAAGCCACCCGCGAGATCCCGGTGCTCATGCTAACCGCTCTGGCTAGCGAGACCGACCGCATCATCGGCTTCGAGATCGGGGCGGACGATTATCTGACCAAGCCCTTCAGCCCCCGCGAGCTGGTGCTCCGGGTCAACGCCATTCTGCGCCGCAGCCAGGAGCCCGCCGGCGACACCGCGCCTCTGAACCTGCCCGGCCTGACCATCGACCCCTCCCGCCACGTGGCTCTGGCCGGGGAGGAAGAGCTGGACCTGACTGCCACCGAGTTCAAGCTGCTGCACTATCTGGCCGCCCACGCGGGCAAGGTGCAGACCCGCGAGGTGCTGCTGTCGCGGGTGTGGGGCTATGCCTACGAGGGCTACGCCCGCACCGTGGACACCCACGTGCGCCGTTTGCGCAAGAAACTGGGCCCCCTGGCCGAGCGCATCGAGACGGTCAGGGGCATCGGCTACCGCTTTAGAGAAGACCTGTGAGCCTGCGCCTGTCCTTCCAGAGCCGCATCCTGGGCGGCTGCCTGGTGGTGGTGGTGTGCACCCTCATCTTCGTGGCCGTGCTCATGGAGCGCTCCCTGGGCAGCCAGATGGTGCAGCAGGTGCGCTCCTCCTTGCAGCACGAGATCCTCACGGTGCGTGAGGTGGTGCGCGACCGCTGGCGGGCCGGCGAGGGCATCTCGGACGGGGACAAGCTGGCCGACCAGCTGGGCCGCATCGTGGGCGCCCGGGTGACCCTGATCACCCCCGACGGCAAGGTGGTGGGCGACAGCCAGATGTCCCGGGCCCAGGTGCCGGAAATGGTGAACCACGCCAACCGGCCCGAGATCGCCGCCGCCCTCAAGAGCGGCGACGGCACAGCGGTGCGCTACAGCTCCACCCTGGGCCTGGACCTGATGTACGTGGCCACCCGCCTGGGAACCCCGGATGGCGAGCAGCTCGTGGTGCGCCTGGCCCTGCCGCTGAGCCAGGTGGACAAGGCCATCGCCCAGACCAGGAGCCTGGTCCTGGGAGCCATCTTCCTGGGGGTGCTCTTAAGCATCGGGGTGGCCTATCTGGTGGCCCGGGGCCTTAGCAAGCCGGTGCAGCAGCTCACCCGCACCGCCACCAGCATCGCCGAGGGCGACCTCTCGCGCCGCTTCACCCGCTACCCCCGCAACGAGATCGGCGACCTGGGGCGGGCCTTCGACCAGATGGCCGACAACCTGCAAAGCACCATCGACGAGATCACCACCTCCCGCGACCGCCTGGAGGCCATCCTGCGGGGCATGGTGGAGGGAGTGCTCTTGACCGACCCGCAGGGCCACGTGCTGGTGGCCAACCGGGCCCTCAAGAAAATGCTCGACCTGGAGTCGGTGCCCGTGGGCAAGCTGCCCTCGGAAATCATCCGCAACGCCGACCTCTTGGAGGCCCTGGACGAGGTGCGGGCCGGGGCAGAGTACGTTTCGCGGGAGTTCGCCACCCTGGGCGAGCCCCAGCGCCACATGGAGGCCCACGTGGTGCGCATGACCGGGGAGGCCGCCGGGGCGGGCCTGGTGTGCGTGCTGCACGACATCACCGAGCGCAAGCGCCTGGAAAAGACCCGGCGCGACTTCGTGGCCAACGTGTCCCACGAGCTGCGCACCCCGCTTACCGCGGTGCGCGGCGCGGCCGAGACGCTCTTGGACGGCGCGGTGGACTCGCCCCAGTTCGCCCGCCGCTTCGCCGAGCTGATCCTCCGGCAATCCCACCGCCTGGAGCGCCTGGTGCAGGACCTGTTGGAGCTGGCCAGCCTGGAGTCGGGCCAATCGCCCCCCCGGCGGCGCGACATCGAGGCGGCCGAGCTGGCCGACTCGGCCTTGGAGGCGGTGACCGACCTGGCCGAGGCGCGGGGGGTGGAGCTGGAGCGCCGTTTGCCGCGTGAGCCGGTGGTTTTCCGGGCCGACGCCCGCCAGCTGGAGCAGGCCCTGCTCAACCTGCTGGATAACGCCATCAAGTACACCGGCGAGGGCGGCAAGGTGAGGCTGAGCATCGAGGACCAGGGCGAGACCGTGGCGCTGAGCGTGAGCGACACCGGACCGGGCATCCCGGCGGAGCATTTGCCGCGCCTGTTCGAGCGCTTCTACCGGGTGGACACCAACCGCTCGCGGGAGATGGGCGGCACCGGCCTGGGCCTGGCCATCGTCAAGCACATCGCTCAGGTGCACCACGGCAAGGTGGAGGTGGACAGCGCCCAGGGCGAGGGTTCCACCTTCCGCCTGGTGCTGCCCCACACCGAGCCCGAGGCCGACACCCAGGAGGAGCAAGCATGAGCCCGGCGGACAAGAAGCGCATCCTGTTCCTGTGCACCGGCAACTCCTGCCGCAGCCAGATGGCCGAGGCTCTGGTCAACCACCTGCGCGGCGATGAGTACCAGGCCTTTTCGGCCGGGGTGTCGCCCCACGGCATCGACCCCCGGGCGGTTAAGGCCATGGCCGAGCTGGGCCTGGACATTTCCGGCAACCGCTCCAAGGACACCAGCGAATTCCTCGACCAACAGTTCGACTACATCGTCACGGTGTGCGACAATGCCCGCGAGAACTGCCCTTTCTTTCCCGGCGCGGCCCAGCGGGTACACGCCGGCTTCCCCGACCCGCCCAGATTGGCCGCCGCGGCCAAGAGCGAGGAGGAGGCCATGGCGCCCTACCGCCGGGTGCGCGACGAGATTAGGGCTTTCGTGGAGCAAATGCCCGCGTCGCTGACGCGGGAGGAATAGCCCGCCGCCCATAGCGGCGAGGCGCGGAACCCGGCCATGACATCGCCGCTGAGCATCGGCATAACCCGCGACGACCGCTTTCTGGAGCACCAGACCGGCCTCAGCCACCCCGAGGCCCCGGCCCGCCTGGCCACGGCCTACCGCATGTTGGATTATGATTTCGCGGGCCAGTTCATCGAGCGCGCTCCCTCCCCGGCCACCCTGGAGCAGGTGGAGGCCCTGCACACCCCGGATTATCTGCGCATGCTCTTGGCAACCGCCCGGCGGCGCTTCACCAACCTGGCGGCCGACACCACGGCCAGCTCCCTGAGCTGCTACACCGCCTTTCTGGCCGCCGGGGCCTGCCTGGATTCGGCCCACGACGTGATCGACGGGGGCTACCAGGTAGGCCTGGCCCTGGTGCGCCCGCCGGGCCACCACGCCCAACCGGACAAGGCCGAAGGCTTCTGCATCCTGAACAACCTGGGCATCACCGCCTTGCAGCTGATCAAGGAGGGGATGGAGCGCATCCTCATCGTGGACTGGGACCTGCACCACGGCGACGGGCTGCAAAAGGTCTTCTACGGCACGGACAAGGTGTTCTACCTCTCCAGCCACCACCAGCACTCCTACCCCCGCACCGGCGGCTGGGAGGAGGCGGGCGCGGGCGACGGGGCGGGCTACACCGTGAACCTGTGCCTGCCCCCGGGCTCGGACGACAACGACGTAGTGACCCTGTACCGCGAGCTGCTGCCTTCCGTGGTGGAGCGTTACCAGCCCCAGGCCATCCTGGTGGCCGCCGGTTTCGACGCCCTGGTGGACGACCCCCTGAGCAACATGGCCATGACCCGCGCGGGCTTCGCGGCCTTGGCCGAGCTGGTGGCCCGCCTGGGGCCCATCGGCGGGCAAATTCCGCTCATGCTGGCCCTGGAGGGCGGCTACGACCCGGACCAGCTGGCCGGTTGCCTGCGCGCGGTGATGCTGGCCTTTTTGGGCGAGGCGACCATGCTGGACCGGGCCTCCAGCACCCGGGGCGAGGAGCTGGCCGCCCGGGCCCGCGCGGTGCACCGCGGCCATAAGGTGTGGGTGGACTAAATTGGAACGGGCGCGCATACCCCGCGAACCCGGCCGGGTAAACCTGCCGGATTATGAGAAGGCGCGGCGCGAGTTCTCCTGGGACCAGGTGGCCAAGGAGTTCTCCTGGCACCAGACCGGGCGGGTGAACATGGTGCACGAGGCCATCGACCGCAAGGCCGAGGGCCCCCTGGCCGATAGCGCGGCTCTCAGGGTCTGCCACGGCGACAGCTGCTCCACCTACAGCTTTCGCCAGCTGCGGGACGACTCCAGCCGCCTGGCCAACCTGCTGCATAGCCTGGGCCTCAGGCCAGGCAAGCGCCTGGCCATCCGCCTGCCGCCCATGCCCGAGATATTTTTGGCCATGGCCGCCTGCGCCCGCCTGGGCGCGGTGTACTGCTGCCTGCCCCCGCGCCTGACCCGCGACCAGCTCACCCACTGCCTGGACAGCCTGGAGCCGGCCATCCTGCTGACCACCCCGGAGCTGGCCGAGAGCCTGCCCCCCGGGCCGCGCCCGGAGAGCATGCGCCTGCTCTATCTGCGCGAGCCCCCCGGCGGCATGGGCCTGGACGACGCCAGCCTGGAGGCCCTGCTGCCCTATGAGAGCCGCCACCGCGAGCCCATGTGGGTGAGCCGGGACCACCCCCTGTCCATCATCTTCGTGAGCGACGAGCACGGCCCGGCCCGCATGGTCACCCACTGCCACGGGGCCATGAGCGGCTATCTGGTCAGTGCCCGCTGGGTGCTGAACCTTACCGAGGACTCACTCCTGTGGTGCGACTTTGAGCCCTGGGGCTTGGCCGCGGGGGTCTACGGGGTGTGGGCCCCCTGGCTCTGCGGGGCGGCATCCCTGTTGCAGGGCGCGGCGGGCTCGGCCTCCACCTGGTACCGCACCCTGGAGGAGCACCGGGTAAGCACCCTCTACACCAGCCCCGAGCGTCTGCGCCGTTTGCAAGGCGAGGGCGACGACTTGGCCGGCCGCTACGACCTGAGCGCCCTGGAGCACCTGGCCACCACCGGGGAGCCCCTGGACGCCAAGCTCTTTTTCTGGACCCGCAACAACCTGGGCCTGCCGCCCCACGACACCTGGTGGTCCAGCGACAGCGGCATCATCACCCTGGCCAACCTGCCCTGCCTGGACATCAAGCTGGCCTCCTGCGGCAAGCCCCTGCCGGGCATCGAGGCGGCGGTGGTGAACCTGAAGGGCACGCCCCAGAGCCTACTCACCCTGGGCCGCCTGGGCCTGGGCGGGGTGTGGCCCGGCATGGGCCTGGAGACCCGCCAGCAGCCCCGCGCCGAAGACTGGATCATCCGCGCCAACCTGGTCCTGTGCGACGAGGACGGCTACTTCTACATGCAGGGGCGGGTGGACGACATGATCCGGGTGCACGACGTATTGGTCGGGCCCTACGAGATCGAGCAGCTTCTATTGCGCCGAGAGGAAGTGGAGCAGGCGGCGGTAATCGCCGCGCCGGGCCCGGAGCACCGTCCTTGGTTCAAGGCCTTCGTGGTCTTGGCCCGGGGCCACGCGCCCAGCGCGGCCTTGCAACAGGAGATCATGGAGTTCCTGCGCTCGCGGCTGGCGCCCTTCGTGCCCCTGGGAGGCATGGCCTTTTTGCCCGAGCTGCCGCGCAACGCCTCGGGGCGGCTGCTGCGCCGCGCCCTCCGGGCCCAAGACCTGGGCCTGCCCCTGGGCGACATCTCCAATATGGAATAGAAGAACTAGCTGTTCGGCAGCTTGTTGTAGGGATCGCCCTCGGCCAGGCGCTGGTTTATGAACTTGCGCGAATCGCCGCTGGGCACCTGCCCGGCCAGGTTGGCCGAGACCACCACCTCGCCGTGCTGATTGGTGTAGAGCGCCTCGGCCTGGGCCCAGCCGCGCTCGTCCACCGAAATGACGGTCACGGTGCAGGTGATGGTGTCGCCGAAGTACACCGCCTTTTTGAAGGCGAAGCTCATCTCCGTGGCCAGCCAGGCCAGCTGCCCTCCCACCTGACAAACCATGCCCGCGGTAAGCAGGCCGTGCAGGATCAGGCCGGAAAAACCCTTGGAGCCGGCCCACTCGGGGTCGTAGTGCACCGGGTTGTAGTCGCGGGTCAGATCGCCGAAGGCCTCGGTCTCCTCGCGGGAAAAGGTGCGGGTGACCGTGAACACGTCGCCGGCCTCCAGGCCCTGGGCCGCCTTGTGGCGTATGGGGCTCAATGCTTTCCTCCTGGCTGGGGCCCCAAAAGCCTAGCCAAGGCCGCGCCCAAAGGCAAGCGCGGGGACTTACTATCGGTATTTACTATTTTTAATGCCTATTTCCATCGGTTATAAATATATGTAGACGCTTACTCTGGAGTGGTTCGCACCGTGAAATCAGCCCGACGCTGCCTGCTCATTCTGCTGGACGGATTGGCCGACCGGGCCCAGGAGCCCCTGGGCGGGCTGACCCCCTTGCAGGCGGCGGCCACCCCCTCCCTGGACCGCCTGGCCACGGAGGGCTGTTGCGGGCATTTCCACGCCCTGAGCCCGGGGCAGGCCCTGTCCAGCGAGGCGGCCCATTTTTTCATGATGGGCTACTCCCCGGCCGAGTTTCCCGGCCGAGGCTATTTGGAGGCCCTGGGCGAGCTGGTGGAGGTGGGGCCTAACCAGATATCCCTGCTGGCCCATCTGGCCCGCTGCGAGCGCAGGGGCAACGAGCTGATCCTTAGGGAAAAGAAGCCTCCCCTGCCTGAGGAGCTGGCCGCCACGCTCTTCGCGGCGGTGCAAGAATTCGACTCGGAGCTGGGCTGGGCCCGCTTCACGCGCAGCAAAGGCTCCAGCGGAGTCCTGGTGCTGGGCGGCCCAACCCTGTCGCCGCATATAACCGACAGCGACCCCATGTACCCTGGTCTGCCCCTCATGGAGCCGCTGCCCTGGGCCGAGGCCCGGGGAGACTCGTCCGCCCTGGCCGCCTGCGCCTTGCTCCGGGCCTATCTGGCCTGGGCCCACCAGGTGCTGGCCGCCCACCCGGCCAACGCCGGGGCAACGAGTCCGGTGAACGCGGTGATCACCCAGCGTGCCGGCCAGGCCACCAAGATCCCCGGCCTGTCCGCTCGCTGGGGGCTCCGAGTCCTTTCCATCTCCTCGGCCCACATCTACCGGGGCGTTTTCCGCGCCCTGGGGGCCGAGGCCCTGGTGGTGCCCGAAGACCCGGACCCGGGCCGCGACCTGGAGGCCAAGCTGGCCCTGGCCGCCGAGCGCGGGGACGAGTTCGACCTGATCCACGTGCACAGCAAAACCACCGACGAGGCGGGCCACAAGAAAGACCCCGCTTTCAAGCGGGCGGTGATCGAGTCCCTGGACGCGGGCCTGGGCCGCGCCCTGCCCGGCCTGTTGGGCGGCGAGAACCTCATCGCCGTTACCGGCGACCACGCCACCGCCTGCTCCGGCGACATGGTGCATTCCGGCGAACCCAGCCCCTTGCTGCTGTGGGGGCCCGGGATGTGGCGCGACGCTGCGAAGGCCTTTGACGAGGTGGCCTGCGCCGGGGGGGCCCTGGGCCTGCTCCGGGGCAGCGAACTGATGCACACCATCCTGAACGGCCTGGACCGGGGCAAGCTGTGGGGCCTCAGGGACAACCCCGAGGACCTGCCCTATTACCCTGCCCAGCGCCGCCCCCTAAAGCTGTGAGCGAGAGCCCCATGGACCAAACCCGCGAAGAAGTGTTCCTCAACAAGCCCGAGATGCTCACCGGCCTGCCCCAGTGGATGCTGCCCCCGGAGCTGATCGCGCGGGTGGCCGCCACCCCCGGCGCAGCGGTGGTGGAGCTGGCCGGGCGCGACAGCGTGGCCGCCGCGCTCAAGGCGGTTGAGGACGCCGGACTCAAGCTATTGGTGCCCACCTACGTTTACACCGGCAGCGAGCACGGCCGCTGGGACGAGGTGCCCCGGGCCTGGGAGCGCCTGGCCGCGCGCCTGCCGAACGGCGTGGAGCTGACCCCTCTGTTGGTCATGGGATCGCCGCGCCTCTGGCGGGCCTTGAACGGCCGTCACTTGCAGACCCTGACCCAGCGCTACGGATTCTCCCCGGTGTGCCCGGGGTGCCATCTGTATCTGCACGCGGCCCGCATCCCCCTGTCCGAGACCCTGGGCGGGGTGCCGGTGGTGGCCGGGGAGCGCCTGAGCCACGACGGCCGCCTGAAGCTGAACCAGGTGGCCGCGGCCCAGAAGGCCTATCGCCAGCTGTTTCAGCATTTCGGCCTGGAGCTGATGCTCCCCCTGGCCGAGATGGAGTCCGGCGCGGCGGTGGAGGAGCTATTGGGCATGGACTGGCCCGAGGGCGGCGAGCAGCTGGGCTGCGTGTTCAGCGGCAACTACCTGGAGCCCGGCGGCGGCCTGGAGGTGCCCAGCGAGCGCCTGAGCGCCTATTTCGAGGACTTCGCCCTACCCCTGGCCCGCCGGGTGGTGGCCGCCTGCCTGGCCGGCGAGCCGGTGGACCCTCTTGCCGAGTCATCATCCCTGCTGGCTGAATAATTCGCCCCCTTTTCTTGCCGCCGCGATTGTACTAATTTAGATACAGTTCGCTTTTCGCACTGCAACCCTGGCGGGAGACGCCCCTTGCCCGGCAAGAAGAAGACGACCCCCGAAGAGCACCCCCTGCACCCGGCCCGCAACCTGGACCGTCAGGAAGTAATCAAGGGCATCGTCGACTCCATGAGCGACGGGCTGATGGTGATCAACCACGAGGGAGCCATCGTCTTCACCAACCCGGCCCTGGGCGCCATCCTGGAGATGGACCCCACCGATTTCCAGGGCAAGGGCTGGGGTGAGCTGTTCTTCGACGACCCGGCCAACGACGAGTTCAACCAGGTGATCGTGGAAGTGATCACCGAGCGCATCTACCATTACAACCGCCAGGTTAGCTACCGCCACAAGAACGGCAAGCGCAAGGAGCTGATCGTGACCACCACCCTATTGCCCTGCGCGGGCGGTGGCGACGAGGTGGGCGGCGTGTTGGTGATGTTCAAGGACGTGAGCGAGCTGACCCAGATAAACCTGCGCTCCCAGGAGCTCTTGGCCCAGACCCGCCGCTTGTACCAGGAAAAGCTGGAAGGCCTGGACCGCATCGCCCGGGCGGTGGCCCACGAGATACGCAACCCGGTCACCACCATCGGCGGCCTGGCCACCCGCCTGCTTTCCGACAAGTCCGAGGGCAGCCGCGACGCCCGCTACCTGAAGCGCATGTTGGCCGGCACCGAACGCCTGGAGCGGGTGGTGGAGGAGGTGCGGGCCTATGCGGATTTGCCCCTGCCGGTGCGGCGGCCGGTGGAGGTGAGGGCCTGGCTGCGCAAGGCGGTCAACCGCCACCGGGACTCGGCCAAAAAGCACGGGGTTAGCCTGAGCCTGAGCGGGGCGGGCAACAACCCCGCGCCCATGGAGGCGGAGATCGACGCCGATCTTTTGGGCCGGGTGATGGACATATTGCTGGAGAACGCCATCGAGGCCACGCCCCGAGACGGCAGCATCAAGGTTGGCCTGATGTGCGATGAGATCAGCGTGGTGATAACCGTGAGCGACACGGGCAAGGGGCTGAACCCGGCGGACCTGCCCTACATCTTCGACCCGTTCTTCACCACCAAGGCCGAGGCGGTGGGCATGAGCCTGGCCATCGCCAAGCGCATCGCGGTGGAGCACCAGGGCGATCTGAGCGTGGTGAGCCACGGCCTGGGCGCTACTTTCACCCTCACCGTGCCCCAGGACGGGGTGTACGCCCCGGACGAGCGGGAGGACTCCCGGCCGCCCGAGCTGAAGTAAGGGCTACAAGCCCAGGAAAGCCTGGCGCACTTCGTCGGATTTGAGCAGCTCCGCGGCCGAACCCTCGGAACGGATCTCGCCGGTCTGGAGAATGTAGCCCCAGTCCGAGAGTTCCAAAGCCTCCAGCACGTTCTGCTCCACCAACAGCACCGTGGTCTCGCCTTCCCTTTGCAGACGGCGCACCGTCTCGAAGACCTCGGAGACCATCAGCGGGGCCAGCCCCAGGCTGGGCTCGTCGAGCATCAGGAGCTTGGGCTTGGACATCAGGCCGCGCCCGATGGCCGCCATCTGCTGCTCGCCGCCGCTCATGGAGCCCACCGCCTGTTTCTTGCGCTCGGCCAGGCGGGGGAACAGCTCGTACACGTAGTCCAGGTTGCGCTTTTTTGCGGCCTCGCTGTCCACGGTGAAGGCCCCCAGCATGAGGTTCTCCTCCACGGACAAGGGACCGAAGAGTCGCCGGCCCTCGGGCACGTACATAACCCCGCGCCGGACGATCTGCTCGGTGCGGAGCTTGTCCAGGCGCTCGCCCTTGAACAGAACCTCGCCGCTCTGCACCTTCACCGAGCCCATGATGGCCTTCAAGAGGGTGCTCTTGCCTGCGCCGTTGGCCCCCACCACGCCCACGGTGCGGTTCTCGTCCACCTTGATGGACAAATCGCGGAGCACCGGCAGGCCGGAATAGCGCACGGTGATGCCTTTTACCTCAAGCATCGCCGCCCTCCTTGGCCTGCCGCTTGACGAAGTGGTCGCCCAGGTAAGCGCGCACCACCTCGGGGTCCTTGACCACCTCGGCGGGCTCGCCCTCGGCGATTTTCTGGCCGCTCTCCAACACGATCACCCGGTGGCTCATGGCCATGACCATCTCCAGCACATGCTCGGTTAAAAGCAGGGAGATGCCCTTTTCCTGGTGGATTCGCTTGAGTAGCTTGATCAGCCCCTCGATCTCCGAGGGGTTCAGGCCCGCGCCCACCTCGTCCAGGAGCAGAAGCTTGGGCTGGGAGGCCAGGGCCGTGGCCAACGACACCCGCTTCTGGGCGGCCACCGGCAGCTCGGTCATCATGCTGCCCGCCGTGTCGCCGATGCCCAGGAACTCCAGGGTCTCTTGGGCCAGGCGGCGGGCCTTGGTCGGCGAGCCGGTGCGCATGAACGAGCCCACCATCACGTTTTCCACCACCGACAGGTCGCCCGAGGCCTGGAAGATCTGGAAGGTGCGGGCCAGGCCCAGGCGTGACACCTGGAAATCCTTGAGGTTGCTGATGTCGGTGCCGTCGAAGGTCACCTTGCCCGAGGTCAGGGTGTGGAAGCCCGCGATGCAGTTGAACAGGGTGGTCTTGCCCGCCCCGTTGGGCCCGATAAGCCCCACCACCTCGCGCTCGTTGATGTCAAAGGAGACCTCGTGGTTGGCCACCAGGCCGCCGAAACGCTTGGTTACTTTTTCCACGCTCAACAACGGCATCATCTCACCTCCGGCGGGCCCGCACCGCTTCCACGATGCCGTAAACCCCGCGGGGCTGCGCCGCGGCGATGACCATGATTATGAGACCGTAGAGCGCCAGGTCCATGCCCGCGAAGCCCGCCTGACCGCCCAGCCAGGAGCCCAGGTAGTTCTTCATGGGCACCAGGATGGCCGCGCCGATGATGGGGCCCCAGATGGAGCCCGCCCCGCCCAGCATGGCCATCATGGCGATCAAGACCGACAGGTCCAGGCTCATCACGTCCTCGGGCTCGATGTTGTAGTTGTAGCAGGCGTGGAAGGAGCCCACCGCGGCCACGAAGGCGGTGGCCGTGGCGTAGGCCTTGATCTTGGACCAGTGCACGTCGATGCCCAGAGAGCGGGCCACGCTCTCGTTGTCCTTGATGGCCCTGAGCTGGTAGCCCAGGCGCGAGTGCCGGAAGCCGTTGACGTAGATCAGGCCGATCAGGAACATGCCCAGGAGGATGTAGTAGTAGTAGTAATCCTCGCGGAACTGCAAGTAGAGCCAGTTGGGGAAGTCGCCCTTGATGGGCAGCTCCAGGCCCCGCGCCCCGCCCACGAAGTTCCACACCTCGAACAGGTCTTTGAGGACCAGGCTGGTGGCGATGGTGGCGATGGCGAAGTAGTGGCCCTTGAGCCGGAACAGCGGGTAGCCGATGATGAAGGACCAACCCACCGCGAAGGCCATGCCCAGAGGCAGGGAGAACCAGAAAGGCACGTTCCAGCGGATCATCATCACCGCGGTGGTGTAGGCGCCGATGCCCACGTACTGCGCCTTGCCCAGGTCCACCTGGCCGCCGTAGCCGCCGATTAGGTTCCAGCCCATGCCGTAGAGGCTGAAGGCCAGGAACTGGATCATGGTCGCCATGCCGAAGCTGGAGTGGGGCATCGCCGGGAAGCCCAGCAAAAACACCAGCACCGCCGACGCCAAGGCCAGCTCGGTCTTGGGCAGGTCCGAGAAGTTGAAGGCGTTTTTTATTGCTTCCATCCGAAGAGCCCCTGCGGCCGCAAGACCATTATCAAGAAGTAGATTGCGTACACCATGGTGTACTTGAAGGAGTGGATGTCCAGGCCGGTGACGTCAACCAGGCGCATCATGGAATCCCACACCGGCGGAATGTTGACGATGATGCCGATGAGGATGCCCGCGACAAGGGCGCCCCGCACGCTGCCGAAACCGCCCAGGGCCACGGTGGCGAAGGCGATCATGGTGAACAATAGGCCCACCCCCGGCTCCACCGGCCAGAAGTTGACCAGGAGCCCGCCGGCGATGCCCACCGAGGCACCGCCCACGGCCCAGGCCAGGGCGTTCATCTTCTCGGTGGAGATGCCCATATAGCGGGCGCCTTCCGCGTCCAGGCTGGTGGCGGTGAGCGCCCTGCCCACCTTGGTGCGGTTGATCAGCCACCACACCACCGCGAAGCTGACCAGGCTCAAGACCGCCACGGCCAACTTGGTGGATTCCAGCACCACCCCCGGCCCCACGATGAAGCTCTTGCCCACCAGCCAGCCCTGGTGGATGACCCGAGGCTCGCTGCCCATGAACAACAAGGCCAGGTTGCGCAGGAAAATCATAAGTCCGAAGGTGCCGAAGAGCTGGGCGATCATTGGGCCCTTGATCAAAAAGCGGATGAGCCCGAAGTAGCACATCACGCCCAGCAACGCGCCCACCAGCCCGGCGATGGGCAGGGTGAGCACCGGATCGATGCCCAATAGGGGGCTGGTGAGCAGGGTGGTGTACATGCCCACCATCAAGAACTCGCCGTGGGCGAAGTTGACGATGTCCATGACCCCGAAGATCACCGTGAGCCCCAGGGCCACCAGGGCGAAGACCAGCCCCATGAGTAGCCCCGACACCAGGGATTTGGTTGCCTGTATCGCTAAATCTTCCATCAAACGCTCCGCGCGGCCCGGGCAACCGGCCTCGCAGGGGGTATGAACCCGCATGAAAAATGAGGGTCAAGCGCCTTCCGGACCGGCCCGTGGGCCGGCCCGGAAGACGGTGGTTTCGGGAATCAGGCTCCGGAAGCGGTTCCTAGAAGCCCTTGAAGGGGAAGATCATGGGGGCGGTGGCCATGTCGAAGGGGAACACCACCTGGAGGCCGATCTTGCCGTCCTTCATCTGGTACTGGCCGATCAGGCCGTTGCCCAGCACGTTCTGGCCGATCTCGTCGCCCTTGGTGCTGAACTTGATGCCCACCCAAGGCACCACCAGCTGCTTGCCGGGGATGCTGATGGTGTTGGCCGCCTGCTGGATGGCCTTGGGCTCAGTGCTGCCGGCCTTCTCCAGGACGTAGACCCAGGTCTGCAGGCCGGTGAAGGAGCGGGCGCTGGCGCCGTCCATGTCGTGGCCGTGCTTCTTGGCGTACATGGAGTTGACCTCGCCGGCCAGGGGCTTCATCTTCACCACGCTGGGCAGGAACACCGAGCGGGTCAGGATGCCCTCGATCTCGCCGCCCAGGGCGCGGAACTCGGGCTTGTCAAAGCCGGCGTCCTGGCCCCAGATCACCTTGGGCTTGGCCTTCATGGACTTGAGGGTCTTGATCATCAGAAGGGCGTCGGAGGTGTAGGAGGCGAAGAGCATGGCGCCGGGCTTGGTGGCGATCATGCTCTGCACCTCGGAGCTCAGGTCCGGGCTCTTGGCGGCGTAGAGGATGTTGGCCTTCAGGTCGAAGCCGTACTCCTTGGCGAAGTTGGCGATCTCCAGGGAGACGTTGGAGCCCCACTCGGTCTTTTCGCAGGCCGAGGCCAGGGTCTTCAGTTCGGCCATGGGCACCGCCTTGACGCCCTTGACCTTGCCCTTGCTCAGGCCGACCAGGAACTCGAACAGGTCCTTGGTGAACCACTTGTCGTGCGGGGTGGTGCGCCAGAACCACTTGAAGCCGCGCTTGGTCAGGGTGGGGCTGGTGGAGGAGCCGTTGATCATGGGCACGCCGTAGCGTTCGCACACCGCGGACACGGTCTTGGTCACCGAGCTGTGGTAGCAGCCCAGGATGCCCACGACCTTGTCGTCCTTGATGAGCTTTTTGGCCAGGTCGGCGCCCAGCTGGGGGTTGCCCTGGTGGTCCTTGAAGATAAGGACGATCTTGGCCCCGCCCAGGGATTTGATGCCCGCGTTCTTGGCCATGGTCATGTCGATCTTGGGCATGACGTTGTTGGCGATCTCGGCGGCCAGCTCGGCCCCGTTGCGCAGCTCGCGGCCGGCGGCGGCCACCGAACCGGTCAGGGGGTAGATGACCCCGATTTTGATCTCCTTGGGACCGGCCACGGCCAGGGCCGGCGCCAACAGAGCCACCATTATGGCGATGGCGGCCAGGATGGCGATTTTGCGCATCTTGCGTCTCCTCCCTTGAATGAAAAGTCTCTAGTTAGCTCTTGCTCGGTTGTCTTGGTTGTGAACAGGGGCCTCAAGCGGCGCAGGACACCAGGGACCTTTGCGCCAGCTTCTCGGCCTTTAAATCGGTTATGAACATGTGCCCCGGAGCGTGGGTGATGGCCAGATCCACCTTGCTGGCGGCCACCGCCGCCTGGGGGGTGACCCCGCAGGCCCAGAACACCGGCACCTCGCCGGGATTGATGGTCACCGCGTCGCCGTAGTCCGGGCTCTCGATATTCACGATGCCTATCTCGGCCGGATCGCCGAAGTGCACCGGCTCGCCGTGGGCCTCGCCAAAGGCGCCGGACACCCGGCGGGCGTCTTCCACCATGTCCGGGTGCATGGGACGCATGGACACCACCAGGGGCCCGCCCAGGCGGCCGGCCGGGGCGGCGGGCAGGCTGGTGCGGTACATGGGCACGTTGCGCCCCATCTCCTGATGCCTGACCGGCAGGCCGGCGGCCTTCAGGGCGTCGTCGAAGCTGAAGCTGCACCCCAAGAGAAAGCTGACCAGGTCGTCGCGCCACAGGTGCTTGATGTCCGTGGGCTCCTCCACCAGCTCGCCATCCTTCCACAGGCGGTAGCGGGGCAGGCTCTCGCGCAGGTCCGCGCCCTCGGCCATCTCGCGGGTGAAGGGATTGCCCGGGTCCAGCACCTCCAGGATGGGGCAGGCCTGGCGGTTGCGCAGGCCGAACAGGAGAAATTCGAAGGCCCAGTCCTTGGGAAGTATCACCAGGTTGGCCTGAGCGTAGCCGGGGCAAAGTTGGGCGGTGTTGCCGTTTATCTCTTGCCGGGCTATGGCGCCCCGCACGGCCCGGGGGTCGTGGTGGGCGGGGTCCGGTTGGGGGCTCATGCTAATCCTTGTCTGGCTCAATAGGACGCACCGGGCTCGCGGCCCTTGCTGCGGGTCAATGGTGTATCTGCTTCCCTACCGACGTTGAATAATTCATTATAAAGAAACCCGTCTCACTTTGCTAGCCCCCAAGCGCCTGAAAAGCTTAGGGCTATGCGGCGTTGCCCCCATTCGGAGCTTCCTATACCATGGCTTTTAGCCCCGCCCCCTCAACGAAAGGAGCCTCATGTTCGTCGACCTCAATTGCGACATGGGAGAGAGCTTCGGCGATTACTGCCTGGGCTGCGACAACCAGGTCATAAGCCATATCACCAGCGCCAACCTGGCCTGCGGTTTCCACGCCTCGGACCCCATCACCATGGACAAGACGGTGCGGCTCTGCGCCGAGCACGGCGTGGCCATCGGGGCCCACCCCGGCTACCCGGACCTCAGGGGCTTCGGCCGGCGCAACCTGGACTCCACCCCCGAGGAGGTGCGCGGCGACGTGCTCTACCAGGTGGGGGCCCTGGCGAGCATCGCCAAGGCGCGTGGTGTCACCTTGCAACACGTGAAACCCCACGGGGCCATGTACAACACCGCCGCCTCCCATCCGCCCACGGCCAAGGCCATTGCCGAGGCGGTGGCCTCCTATGATCCCGAACTTATTTTGGTGACCCTGGCCGGGCCGGGCGGCGAGATTTTCCGCTCCATCGCCAAGGAAACCGGCCTCCGGGTGGCCAGCGAGGCCTTTGCCGACCGGGCCTACACCTCCGAGGGCCGCCTGGTGCCCCGGGGCACCGCCGGGGCGGTGATCCACGACCCCGAGGTGGTGGCCGCCCGCTGCCTGCGCATGGCCACCGAGGGGGAGGTGGAGGCCATTGACGGCACCCTGGTGAAGCTCCAGGCCGACACCATCTGCGTGCACGGCGACACCCCCAGCGCGGTGGAGTTGGTCAAGGCGGTGGGCGCGGCCATGGCCAAAGGCGGGGTGGAGCTCAAGGCCATGGGACAGACGCTGTAGTCCCATGCCCGCACCGCTGCCCACCAAACCCCAAGGCGAGGCCGCCCTCCTGGCCTATTTGGGATACGAGATCGATTTCGCGGTGAACTGCCGCATGAGGGCCCTGGTTGCCAAGCTGCAAGAAGCCCCCGTGGCCGGGGTGCGCGAGGTGCTGGGCTCCTACGCTTGTCTCCAGGTGCAGTTCGATCCGCTAGTCACGGACCACGACACCGTGGCCGCCTGGGTGGAGGCGGCCCACCAGGCCCTGCCCGAAACCGGGGCGGTGCCCGGCCGCACCGTGGAGCTGCCCGTGGCCTACGGCGGCGAGGCCGGGCCGGACCTGCCCTACGTGGCCCAGCGCACCGGCCTGAGCCAGGCCGAGGTGATCCGCCGCCACGGCGCGGTGGACCACCCCTGCTACGTGGTGGGCTTTACCCCGGGCTTCCCCTATTTGGGCGGCCTGGACCCCGCCTTGACCCTGCCGCGCATGGACGATCCCCGTTTGAACAACCCGCCGGGGTCGGTTTCCATTGCCGCCGGCCAGACCGGGGTGTATCCCCTGGGCGGGCCGGGCGGATGGTGGGTCATCGGCCGCACGCCCTGGCTGCTCTACGACCCGCGCCGCGACCCGGCCACCCTGGTGAGCGCGGGCGATCTGATCCGCTTCACCCCCTGCGACGCGCGCGAGTTCCCCGAGCCCCCTCCCCTCAGCCTGGCCTGGGGCGGCGGCGAGGAGGCGTTCAAGGTGGTGCATCCCGGAGCTTTCACCACGGTGCAGGACTTTGGCCGCTGGGGCCACCAGCACCGGGGAGTGCCGGTCTCCGGCGCGCTGGACCAGGCCGCCCTGGCCCGGGCCAACCTGCTAGTGGGTAATCCAGCCGATGCCGCCGCTCTGGAGATCACCCTGTTGGGGCCCAAGCTGAGGGTGCTTCGGCCCACGGTGATCGCGGTGTGCGGCTCGGACCTGGGCCTGGCCCTGGACGGCAAGCCCGCCCCGAGCCACCGGGCCCTCGCCCTGGAGGCGGGCCAGGTGCTCAGCTTCCGGGGGCCCCGGGCCGGAGGCGGCCGGGCGGTCATGGCCGTGGCCGGGGGCCTGGCCAGCGAGGCGCTCTTGGGCAGCCGCTCCACCTACATCCTGGGGCGCATGGGCCGTCCCCTGGTCAAGGGCGATGTGCTCAAGGCCGCGCCGGGGCCGAAGCCGGAGCTCCTGGCCTCCTGCGCTCCGCTGGAGCAGCCGGGCGAGGAGTTGGTGCTTCGGGTGGTGCCCGGGCCCAACCAAGAGTATTTCTCCCGGCAAGGCATAGACGACTTTTACGGCCAGGCTTGGCGGCTCTCCACCAAGGCCGACCGGCGGGGGGCCCGCCTGGAAGGCAAGGCGGTGGGCTTCGACCCCGCCCTGCCCGCCTCCATGGTCAGCGAGCCCAACACCCCAGGCGTGATCCAGGTGCCCCTGGGCGGCCAGCCCATCATCATGCTGCGCGAGCAGACCGTGGGCGGCTACGCCAAGATCGCCACGGTGTTCGGCCCGGACCTGGACCGCCTGGCCCGCTGCCAGGCCGGCCAGGCCATACGCTTTACGCCCCTGAGCGCGGCCGAGGCCCTGGCCGAGGCGCGCCGCCTGGGCCGCGAGCTGGACGCGCTACGCGGCGAGCTGGCCCCTTGAAGCCCGGCGAACGCATCCACCTGGGCGGCCCTCTGTGGCTCCTGGCCGGGCAAAAGCAGGGGCGCTTCCCCTATTGCCACGGGGTGCTGATCAAGGACGGAACCACCACCGCGCTCATCGACGCGGGCTGCGGCCGCGAGGTGCTGGAGCCCCTGGCCAAATCGGGCGAGGTGGATCTGGTGATCAACAGCCACACCCACCCGGACCACAGCGCGGGCACCCACTGGTTCGGGGGGTGCGAGATCCTGGTGCCTCAGGCGGCCTTGTCCAGCGCGGGTAGCGTACAGCGCCTTTCCGAGCGGTTGATGGCCCCGGGCGAGCCGGGCGAGCGCTGGCGGGCCTGGGTGCGAAACGACCTGGACTTTTTGGACTATGAGCCCACCGGAGGCTTCGCGCCCGGCGAGACTCTCCGGGTCGGCTCCACCCGCCTGGAGGTGGTTCCCACCCCGGGGCATCTGTCGGACCACTGCTGCTTCCGGCTGCCCGAGCTGGGGGTGCTCCTGTCGGCGGACATCGATCTGACCCCCTTTGGCCCCTTTTACGGCAACCGGGAGTCCTCCCTGGAGCAGATGCGCCGGGACATAAGCCTGGTGGCCGGCATGAACCCCCGGCTGCTGGTATCCTCCCACCGGCCCCCCCTGGAGCAGGGCATCGTTGAGGCCTGCCGGGCCTTCGCCCAGGCCATCGACGCCCGCCAGGAGACCATCCTGAAGCTCTTGGCCCAGGAGAGGACCCGCGCCGAGCTGGTGGAGGCCTCGCCCATCTACCACGGGCACGCGGCCATGCCCTACTTCATCCCTTACTGGGAGGGGCGGATGATCGACAGGCACCTGGATGAGATGCTGGCCCAAGGGTTGATCAGCCGCACTTCGGGGGGCTTCCGGGCCGCCTGAAAAGGCCTGTAACCAGGCTGCAACTTGCCGCCCCCCCGGGGCGGGTGTTAAGATAACTCAGCTTCCGAGCAGGATTCATTACGGCTTCTCCCCCGTGATTTGCATGGGGGGTGGGCTTCTTATGGCCGGAGACAGGCAATGACTCCACCCGAAATAATTCAGCACCTGAGGGAGATCATCGCCGCCCAGGACCGCGACGCGCTCATGGTGGAGGTGTCCCAGGACCACCCGGCCGACGTGGCCGAGGCCCTGGCCACCCTGGACCCCCACGAGATCGCCCAGTTCGTGGAGATCCTGGGGCCCCGCGAGTCCCTGGAGGTCTTTGAGTTCCTGCCCTTTGACGTGCAGAGCTTCACCCTCAAGTACATGAGCCGCCCCAGCTTGGCCCAGCTCATGAACATCATGAGCCCGGACGACCGCGCCGACCTCATGGAAGAGGTGGACGACGACTTCCAGGAGCGCCTGCTCTCCCTGCTGCTCAAGCACGAGCGCCAGAACGTCCTCAAGCTGATCAACTACCCCGAGGACAGCGCCGGCGCGCACATGACCACCGACTACGCCATCCTGCGCCCGGACAGCGACGTGCAGACCGCCCTGGAGCAGGTGCGCCTGCAAGCGGCCACCAAGGAGACCATCTATTACATCTACGTGGTGGATGCGACCCGGCACCTGGTGGGCCTGGTCTCCCTGCGCGACCTGATCGTGGCCCGGCGCCGCAGCCGGGTGGAAGACATCATGTCCAAGCAGGTGATCAGCGTGCGGGGCGACGCGGACATCGAGGAGGTGGCCACCCTGTCCAAGCGCTACGACTTCCTGGCCGTGCCGGTCTTGGACGCCGATGAGCGCATGTTGGGCATCATCACCTTCGACGATCTCTACGACATCATGGCCGACGAGGCCACCGAGGACATGTACCACCTGGCCAACCTGGACACCGACGAGAAGGTGAACTCCCCGCTCATGCGCTCGGTGAAGCTCAGGGTGCCCTGGTTGCTCACCGCCTTGGGATCGGGCTTGGTGGCCGCCTACACCGTCAGCCTTTTTGCAAAGACCATTCACGAGGTGGTGGCCTTGGCGTCGTTGATGACCATCGTGGCCCTGCTGGGCGGCAATGCGGGCAATCAGTCCCTGGTGGTGGTGGTCAGGGCCCTGGCCTTGGGTGAGATCAAGGTGGCCCACGACTGGCGGGTGCTCATGAAAGAGGTGGTGGTCGGCTTGTGCAACGGGCTCATCGTGGGCCTGGTGATCGGCGCCATTGCCGGATTTTGGTTCGGCAGCCCCTGGCTGGGCTTGATAATGTGGCTGGCCATCGTGGGCAACCTGTGCATCGCCGGCTTCTTTGGCTCCATGGTGCCCATACTGCTGCGCAAGCTCAACCTGGACCCGGCCCTGGGCAGCTCCATCTTCGTCACCACGGCCACCGACGTGGGTGGCTTCTTCCTGTTCCTGGGCCTGGCCACCTTGGTGCTGCCCCATCTCATGGGCAAGTAGCCGGGGCCACCCGGCCGATTTCTTTCCCGGCAATTCGTTACTATTGATAAAGGAAGCCGCCCCCCGCAGCACAGCCAGGCGGCGGCAGACAAGGCGGCCCAAGGCTTGGGCCGCCAAGGGTCTTGGCCGGGAGCATTGGGCGTTGGCGGGGGCAACTCGCCACTCGACCCGATATGCCGCCAGCGGCACGCTGGCAAGTGAGTTCCGCAGGCGTATATGTCAATACGCCGAGGAAACGAGCGATGCCCGCAACGCAGTATCCCGCCGTCTGGCGAAGCCGCTACAGTAGCTGAGCTCCTAGTTCGGCTACCTGGGAACGCTCGCCCTTGACCAGAGTGACGTGCCCGCTGATCTCCTGGCTCTTGAGCTTTTCCACCAGATAGCTCAGCCCGTTGCTGGAGGAATCCAGGTAGGGGTGGTCTATCTGCTCCGGGTCGCCGGTGAACACGATCTTGGACCCCTCGCCCACCCGGGTGATCAGGGTCTTGATCATGTGGGGGGTCAGGTTCTGGGCCTCGTCGCACAGGATGAACTGGCGGGGGATGGAGCGGCCCCGGATGTAGGTGAGCGCCTCTATCTCCAGGATGCCCTGGGCGGTCAGGTACTCGGCCGCGCCCATGGGCGGGGCGTTCTTGCCCCGGCCGCTGGGGTAGTCGCGGAAGAGATACTCCAGGTTGTCGTAGAGCGGCTGCATCCAGGGGCGCAGTTTCTCCTCCTTTTCGCCTGGCAAAAAGCCCAGGTCCTGGCCCATGGGCACGATAGGCCGGGTGACCAGCAGGCGCAAATAGGCCTTGTTTTCCAAGACCTGCTCCAGGCCCGCGGCCAGGGCCAACAGCGTCTTGCCCGTGCCCGCGGTGCCCGAAAGGCTCACCACCGCCACCGCCGGATCCATCAACAGCTCCAGGGCGAAGCGCTGCTCCTTGTTGCGCGGGGTGATGCCGAAGCACTCGGCCGGGGTGTGCACCAGGGGCAGCAGGCGGCCGCCGCGGTGCCGGGCCAGGGCCGACTGGGAGGGGCGGCTGTTGTTGCGCATCACGAAGAACTGGTGGGGCTCGGCCGGGCCCAGGCCGTTCAGGCCCAACAGGCCCTGACGGTAAAAGGCGTCGATCTCGATGCCGTCCAGCCCCACCTCGCGGATGCCGGTGTAGAGCCGGTCGTAGTTGACCTTGTCGTTGAGGAAGTCCTCGGAGGGCACCCCCAAGACATCGGCCTTCACCCGGAGGTTCAGGTCCTTGGTCACCAGGATCACCGGCTCGCCCTGCTCTTGCTTCAGGCCCCAGGCCACGCTGAGGATGCGGTTGTCCGCCTTGTCCAGCCCCAGCACCCCGGGAAAACCGCCGCCATTGTGGCTGTGGTTCAGCTCGATGCGCAGGGTGCCCCCCGCGCCGCTGTCCACGCCCTGGGCCAGGGGTCCCTGGCGGCGCAGGCGGTCCAGCTCCCGCGAGACCTGGCGCGCGTTGCGCCCGATCTCGTCCTGGCGCCGTTTCTGGTCGTCGATCTCCTCGATGACCGCCAAGGGCAGGACCACGTTGTTTTCCTGAAATGCAAAGAGGCTGGAAGGGTTGTGTAAAAGCACGTTGGTGTCGAGCACGTATGTTTTGCTCATGTGGGGCGCGCACCTCCATATGGGGTAGGAGTCACTAGCCATCCACAGTATATAGTGGTTCAATTGTGAAATCCAAGCCCCAAGGCGCCTGTAACCCAATCTTCATGATGCCGCTTCCGGAACGGCTTCTCTTGGCAAGCGGCCCCTTACCTCCTAGAATTGAGCCATACACAGCAACAACTCCGCCACAAGGGGCAGGAGAGGATTAAGACATAAGATGCGCAACACCTACTGGCCCGACGCCTATCAAAGCAAGAAACGCACCGCCGCCCAGGCCATCGGCCAGATCAAGCGGGGGCAGCGGGTATTCGTGGGCTCCTCCTGCGGGGAGCCCCAGACCCTGGTCAAGGAGATGGCCGCCCAATCCTGCAACTTCAGCGACGTGGAGGTAGTGCGGGTGCTCAGCCTGGAGACCGCCCCCCTGACCATGATCGCCGACGAGACCGCCTGCCGCAGCCTAAACATCCGCTCCTTCTATTTGGGCTCGGCCAAGCCGCGTCATCTTTCCCAAGGCAAGCGCTTCCTCACCCCCATCAACCTCTCGGCCGTGCCCCGCCTGTTCAAGAGCGGCCAGCTCCCGGTGCACGTGGCCCTGATCCAGGTGAGCGAGCCCGACGACTTCGGCTGGGTGAGCCTGGGGGTGAGCGTGGACGTGACCATGGCCGCGGCCCAGTCGGCCGATTTGGTGATCGCCCAGGTGAACCCCTGCATGCCCCGCGTCCTGGGGCGCTCCTTCATGCATTTGAACGACATCGACCTGGTGGTGGAGGCCGAGGAGCCTCTCTTGACCGTGGGCGGGCCACCGGAGTTCGAGCCGGCCCGGATGATCGCCAAGAACGTGGCCCGGCTCATCGAGGACGGGGCCACCATGCAGATGAGCCTGGGCGCCGCGCCCCACGCCACCATGGACGCGCTCAAGGACAAGAATGACCTGGGGGTGCACACCCAGTTCCTCACCGACGGCCTGCTGAACCTGGTGAGCCAGGGGGTTATCACCAACCGCAAGAAGGGCTTCAACGAGGGCAAACTGGTGGCCTCCGGGGCCATGGGCTCGGAGGGGCTCTACGAGTTTTTGAACGACAACCCGGGCATCGAGTTCCACCCCAGCGACTATGTGAACGACCCGGCGATCATCTCCCGCCACAACAAGATGGTGGCCCTGAACGTGGTGATGGCCATGGACCTGACCGGCCAGGCCGCGGCCGACGCCCTGCCCTACAACCACTTCACCGGGGTCAGCGGCATGATGGACTTCGTGCGCGGGGCCTCCGCCTCGCCGGGCGGCAAGAACATCCTGATGCTGCCCAGCACCACCCTGGACGGCAAGTCCAGCCGCATCGTGCCCCAGCTGGAGAACCTGGCCGTGGTGGTGCCCCGGGGCGACGTGCAGTACGTGGTAACCGAGTACGGGGTGGTGAACCTCTTCGGCAAGAGCCTGCAAGAGCGGGCCATCGCCATGATCTCCATCGCTCATCCCGATTTCCGCGACGAGCTGTTCGTGAGGGCCAAGGAGCTGGGCCTGCTGGGCAGCGAGCGCACCCTGGCCGAGAGCATCAAGAGCATCTACCCCGCCTCGGTGGAGGAGACCAAGATCATCGACGGGCAGGAGGTCTTGTTCCGCCCGGCCCGGCCCACCGACGAGCGCCAGATCCAGGAGCACTTCTACAACCTGGACCGCGACGACGTGATGCGCCGTTTCCTGCACGAGCGGGTGAGCTTCGCCCGCCAGGACATGGCCGACATGTTCCAGGTGGACTACATCCGCGACATGACCCTGGTGGCCGTGGTGGGCGAGCCCGGCTACGAGAAGGTCATCGCGGTGGCCAACTACTTCCTGGAGCCGGCCAGCAACCTGGCCGAGGTGGCCTTCTCCGTGGCCCGCGAATGGCAGCAAAAGGGCCTGTCCAGCATCCTGTTGCAGAAGCTGACCCACAGCGCCCGCGAGCACGGCATCAGCGGTCTGACCGCCTACACCCATCCGGCCAACCGGGGCATGATCGCCCTGTTCAAGAAGCTGCCCTACAAGGTGAAGAGCGCCTACGACGGCGGGGTGCTGAGCCTCAGCGCCCGCTTCGACGAGCCCGCCCCCCCGGCCCAGCGCAAGACGCCGCCGCCCCAGGAATAGCCCCGACATGACGGGCCGGCCGGGTCTCCGGCCGCGCCCGAATTATAGGCGGTTCACGCCGAAGGGGTAAATTTGCTACAATCGCGCTGGGTATTCATCAAAGGAGGGGTTGATGAGCCCGGCAAAACCACCCGCCGGAGATGGCCGTTGAACCGGCCCCATCGCGTATTGGGCAGCTCCGCCTTTGCGGTGCTGGTCTTCGTGATCAGCCTGGTGCTGTTCCATTGGCCCTTCCTGGCCGACGACGGCCACTGGACCCCGCCCCAACTCTATCTGACCATGTTCGCCGCCTGGGCCCTGGTGATCCTGCTGGTGTTCCTCTTCTCCTGGTTCCTGCCTCCGGCCGGCGCCGATCAAGACGACGAAACGGACTCGGGTTAAGCCGCGATGTTCGAAAGCCTCACGGTCATCACCGTCTTCTGCCTGTACATGGGCCTGATCTTCGCCCTGGCGGTGTGGGCAGAGCGGCGCCAGGCCGCGGGCAAGAGCGTGGTCAACAACCCCCTGGTCTACGCCCTGTCGCTCAGCGTCTACTGCACCACCTGGACCTATTACGGCTCGGTGGGCTACGCGGCCAACAGCGGGCTGCTGTTTCTGACCATCTACCTGGGCCCCACCATGGTGGTGATGTTCTGGTGGGGCCTGCTGCGCAAGCTGGTGCGCATCAAGACCACCCACCACATCACCTCCATCGCCGACTTCATCGGCGCGCGCTACGAAAAATCGGTGCCCCTGGCCGGGCTTGCCACCATCATCGCCCTGGTGGGCACCATGCCCTACATCGCCTTGCAGTTAAAGGCGGTGCTCACCACCTTTGACATGATCACCCAGGACACCGGCATGGCCAGCGCCTTCATCGGCTCCCACGTGGGGCCCATCGTGCTGGTGCTGATGGTGGTGTTCACCATCATCTTCGGGGTGCGCCGCCTGGACCCCACCGAGCGCCACGAGGGCATCGTCATGGCCGTGGCCGCCGAGGGCCTGGTCAAGCTGGTCTTGTTCATGGCCGCGGGCGTGTTCGTGGTCTACGTGCTCTACGACGGCTTCGGCGACATCTTCGCCCGCTACGCCCGGCTGAGCGAAAATCTGCCCGGCCTGGCGGTGGGCTCGCGCACCACCAACTTCCTCACCTGGACCAGCTACCTGGTGCTTTCGGCCAGCGCGGTGATGTTTTTGCCCCGCCAGTTCCACATCGCGGTGGTGGAGAACCAGAACGAGGAGCACATCAAAAAGGCGATGTGGCTCTTCCCGCTCTACATGTTTTTGATCAACCTGTTCGTGTACCCCATCGCCCTGGCCGGGCTCTTGGACGGCCTGCCTCTGGCCTCGGCCGACACCTACGTGTTGCAGCTACCGCTAAAAAGCGGCAACCATTTGCTCACCCTGCTGGTGTTCCTGGGCGGCTTTTCGGCGGCCACCTCCATGGTGCTCATCACCTCCATGACCATGGCCACCATGATCTCCAACCACCTGCTGCTCCCCTTGGTGGACTGGATTCCGGCCCTGGGCTTTATCGAGCGCCATTTGCTCAAGTCCCGCTGGCTGGCCGTGACCTGCTTCATCCTCATGGGCTATTGGTTCGAGCGCCTGGTGGGCGGCGAGGTGATGCTGGTCAACATCGGCATCATCTCCTTCGCGGCGGTCTTGCAGTTCGCCCCGGCCATCGTGGGGGGCATCTTCTGGCGCCAGGCCAACTCCCGGGGCGCGGTGCTGGGGCTCAGCGCGGGCTCCCTGGTGTGGGCCTACACCATGCTCCTGCCCGCCCTGGTCACCGGCGGCTGGTTCTCGCCCCACCTCATTGAGCACGGCCCCCTGGGCATCGATTTCCTCAGGCCCGAGCGCCTCTTCGGGGTGCGGGGCATGGACCCGGTGAGCCACAGCGTGTTCTGGAGCCTGTTGGCCAACGTGGTGGCCTATATCCTGGGCTCCCTGGCCCGGCGGCCGGACCAGCAGGCCCAGCGCGACGCGGAGAGCTTCGTGCACGCCCTTACCGACGAGGGGCGCCTGACCCGGGGGGTGCGCCACGAGGCCTATATCAGCTTGGCCGAGAAGCGCCGCCGCATCGAGTCGCTCCTTTTGCGCTACTTCGAGCCCGCCGGCGCGGCGGCCATCACCGAAAAGAGCCTGCACGAGACCCAGCTGGTGGGCCGGGAGCGCATCTCCATCACCGAGCTGGCCGATCTGTACAACGAGGTGGAAAAGAACCTGGCCGGCGTGGTGGGCACCGCTGGCGCGCACCGCGCCCTGATGTCGGCCGGGGTCTTCACCCCCCGCGAAGCCCAGGAGCTCAGCGAGGTCTACGGCGAGATTTTGGCCGGCCTGCGGGCGCGGCCCGAGGACCTGAAACGGCGCATCAACTATTTGCAAGAGCGCCAGCAGCTGACCAACCTGCACGCCGAGGAGCTGGAAGAAAAGGTGGTGGAGCTGCAAAACCAGATACTCAGGCGCAAGATGGCCGAGCAGCAGGTGCGCGAGAGCGAGGAGCGCTACCGCACGGCCATCGAATATTCCAACGACGGCGTGGTGTTGATCAAGGACAACATCCTCTGGTACGTGAACCGCAAGTTCGCCGAAATGTTCGGCTATGACTCGCGGCGGGAGATCGTGGGGCGCTCCCTGGGCACCATCGTGCATCCCGAGGACCGCGAGCGGGTGGTGGCCATCAGCGCGGGGCGCCGCCAGGGCCAGGTGGTGCCCAGCCGCTACGACTTCAAGGGACTACGCAAGGACGGCAGCTCCCTGTTCATCGCGGTGAGCGCCACCATCGTTTCCTACAAGGGGCGCACCGTGAACCTGGCCTATCTGCGCGACGTGACCGACCGCCGCCGCCACGAGGACGAGATACGCCAGCTCTCCCGCCGCCTGATCCAGGGGGCCGAGGACGAGCGCAAGCGCCTGGCCGCGGACCTGCACGACGAGTTCGGCCAATCCCTGACCGCCCTGCACCTGGGGGTGCGCTCCCTGGAGAGCAGCCTGCCCACGGAGCTGGCCTTGCAGCAGGCCCGCTGCGAGCAGCTCATCCTGCGCATAGAGGACCTGGCCGAAAACGTGCGCAAGATATCTTCGGACCTGCGGCCGGACATGCTGGACCACCTGGGCCTCATCCCCACTTTGGAGTGGTATGCCGAGGAACTTCGCCAGCGGGCCACGGGCCTGGAGGTGGAGTTCAAGGCGGTGGGTTTTAAAAGAAGGCTTGACCCCAAGGTCGAGATCGTCTTGTATCGAATAATGCAGGAAGCTCTGAACAATGTGGTGAAGCACGCCGGGGCCGGGAAGGTGAGCATTCGCCTGACCTACTCCCATCCCACGGCCATCATGGTTATCAGCGACGACGGGCGGGGCATGGATATCTCCAAAGACGCCCCGGCCCGAGAGCCTTCCTCTGGCATCGGCCTGATAAGCATGCGCGAGCGGGTGGCCTCGGTGGGAGGCACCATCGATATCCGCTCCGAACCGGGCAAAGGCACCACCATCCGGGTGGCCCTGCCCGACCAGCCGCCGCCGAACGCCGAACCCCTTCTCGAGGCCGAGGCCTAGGCAAGGAGATCACTTTGGCCGACAAGCGGATCCGGGTATTCATCGCCGACGACCACGCCATCGTGCGCGAGGGCATCCGGCAGCTGGTGGGCAGCCAGGAGGACATGGTGGTGGTGGGCGAGGCCGGCGACGGCCTGGAGGCCCTGGAAGCGGCCAAGACCCTTCGGCCGGACGTGATGCTCCTGGACATCGCCATGCCCGGAGTGAGCGGCCTGGAGGCGGTGAGCCTTATCAAGGACGCGGTGCCCGGCTGCCAGGTGGTGATCCTCACCATGCACAGCAAGGACACCTTCGTGCACCGGGTGCTGGACAGCGGCGCCCTGGGCTACGTGCTCAAGGCTTCGCCCACCGGCGACGTGATCAAAGCCATCCGCGCCGCCCGCCAGGGGGAGTATTTCCTCAGCTCCAAGATCAAGGCCGAGGTGGTAAACGCCTACCTGGACAGCCGCAAGAAGGCCCCGGCGGTCAAGGGCTACGACCTGCTGTCCGAACGCGAGCAGCAGGTTTTCCGCTTGGTGGCCGAGGGCAACTCCACCAACCAGATCGCCGACGTGCTCTGCGTGAGCCCCAAGACGGTGGAAAAGCACCGCACCAATATCATGAAGAAATTGGGGCTCAAGGACCGCCTGGATTTGGTGAAGATGGCGGTGCGCATCGGCATCATCGACCCCCAGCTCTGGGACAACTAAGTAATTTTTCTCACAATCCCCCCACCCACCGAGCTTGTGAAAAAGTAGGGCCTTCCCCCGCCTAATTACGGGTTTCCCCCCATGGCCCCCGATGAGCCCCTTTTCCTAGGATGTTGCTCAGGGAAGCTGGCCTCATTACCGTTTGCGGCCATCTTCGGCGCGGGAAGCGAACCGAATCGCCGCTTTTCGTGCCTGGCGGGCTCAAAGACCGGCGGGTCCCCCATATAGCCGCTTCCCCCATATCCGCCGCCGAGCCCTATCGCAAAGGCCAACGAGGCCGGCCGATCCTACTGAGCAGCGCAATTCAAAGCTCTCGGGAAAGGAGGGTTAGGTGGACAAAAGCCGTCAAGAGTACTGGCGCAGGAACCTACGCATTATGGCGTGGTTACTTGCCATATGGGCATTCGTGTCCTATGGGTTGGGGATCATATTCGTTAATCCGCTCAATCACATCCACATGGGCGGGTTCCCCCTGGGCTTCTGGTTCGCGCAGCAAGGCTCCATCTATGTGTTCGTGGTCCTCATCTTTGTTTACTGCAAGCTTATGCGCCGGCTGGACCGTGAATTCGACGTGGATGAGTAGGGGGTGACCACATGGGAATTCTAGGCTGGACTTACGTATTCGTCGGAATAACCTTCGCCCTCTATATCTTCGTCGCCTGGCGCACCCGGGTGTCCGACACCAAGGGCTTCTACGTGGCGGGCATGGGCGTGCCCCCGGTGGCCAACGGCATGGCCACCGCGGCGGACTGGATGAGCGCGGCGAGCTTCATCTCCATGGCCGGCCTCATCAGCTTCCTGGGTTATCCCGGGGCCTACTACCTGATGGGCTGGACCGGAGGCTATGTGCTGCTGGCTCTGTTGCTGGCGCCGTACCTGCGTAAATTCGGAAAGTACACGGTGCCCGACTTCGTGGGCGACCGCTACTACTCCACGGCCGCGCGTCTGGTGGCCGCGGCCTGTACGGTGTTCGTGTCCTACACCTACGTCTGCGGCCAGATGCGCGGCGTGGGCGTGGTCTTTAGCCGCTTCCTCGAGGTGGACATCAACACCGGTGTGATCATCGGTATGTGTATCGTGTTCATCTACGCGGCCCTGGGCGGCATGAAGGGAATCACCTGGACCCAGGTGTGTCAGTACTGCGTGCTGATCCTGGCCTACCTGATTCCTGCCATCGCCATCTCCATGAAGGTCACCGGGGTGCCCATCCCTCAGATCGGCTTCGGCAGCACCATCGCCGCCGGCCACGCCGACGCGGGCAAGTACCTATTGGACACCCTGAACATCATAGCGAAAGATTTAGGGTTTGTGCAGTACACCGCGACCTTCGCCACGGTGAAGACCAACATGCTCAACGTGCTGTGCATCACCTTCGCCCTGATGGTGGGCACCGCCGGTCTGCCTCACGTCATCATCCGTTTCTACACGGTGCCCGGCGTGCGTCAGGCCCGGGCCAGCGCCGGCTGGGCCCTCCTGTTCATCGCCATCCTCTACACCACCGCCCCCGCCGTGGCGGCCTTCGCCCGCTACAACATGATCAACACCCTGGAGGACAAGCCATACGTTGAGCGGCCCCAATGGTATACCAACTGGCAAAAGCCGGGACTGGTGGCCTGGGTGGACAAAAACGGGGACGGCATTATCCAGTACCGTCCCGGCGCGGCCTTTGTGGGCCGGCCCAACTTCCAGGTCAAGGACGGCAAGCGGGTGCTGGGTAAGTACGGCCAGCCCCTGCTGAACAACAAGATCACCGCCAATAAGAACGAACTTTACGTCGACCGCGACATCATGGTGTTGGCCAGTCCGGAGATCGGAGGCCTGTCCGCCTGGGTGGTCGGCTTGGTGGCAGCCGGAGGTCTGGCCGCGGCCCTATCCACGGCGGCGGGTCTGCTCTTGGCGGTCTCGTCTTCCATCAGCCACGACTTCTACTTCCGGGTGATAAACCCGCAGGCCACTGAGAAGCAGCGCGTGCTGGTGGCCCGTATCTTCATCGGCCTGGCCATCGTATTGGCGGGTTACTTCGGCATCTATCCTCCAGCGTTCGTGGCTCAGGTGGTGGCCTTCGCCTTCGGCCTTGCCGCGTCGAGCATCTTCCCGGTCATCTTGCTGGGCATCTTCAGCAAGAAGACCACGCGGGAGGGTGCCATCACCGGCATGGTCTGCGGCATCCTGTTCACGGGCATCTACATCATCCAGACCAAGTTCATGGGCGTGGGCAACTGGTTCTTCGGGATCACCCCCGAGGGCATCGGCACCATCGGCATGTGCATCAACCTGCTCGTGACCTTCGGTGTCAGCCGCGTCACCAAGGCTCCGCCCGAGGAGATCCAGGAGCTGGTGGAGAGCGTGCGCATTCCGCGCGGCTCCGGCGAGGCCACGGACCACTAGGCAGCGCCGCCGTAACTTGAACCTTTGACCTCACAACCCGGGCGCGTCGGAGTAATCCGGCGCGCCCGGCTTTATGCTTGCCCCCGGGCCCGGGCCGCAACTAAAGTAGGAGCACCATGCGCAAGCTAATGACCCCAGAGCAGCAGTTGCAACGCGAGCTGGTCAAGGGCGGCCTGGCCGCCGCCGCGCCGGGCCTGGCCGTGTTGGTGGTGGCCCTGGCCGTGGACCCCATCTCTTTGCTGGCCCGCTTCCATTTGGGCTTTTTCGGGATGCTGGGCTTGGCGGCCCTGCTGTTCGTGATGGCCTATCTTCTGCGCAAGGCCCGCTGGTGGGCCGGCTTACCGGCCCTCGCCGCCTCGGCCGGAGCCATGGTCTACTTTGCCATGAAATTTCTGCGGCCCTTGAACGCCTATTTCGAGTACAACAAGGCCGACGGCATCGGCGGGGTCCTGGAGCCCCTGATGCTGCTCTCGCCCCAGCTGGTCATGGTGCTCATCGCCCTGACCCTGGGCCTTTTGGTGCTCCGCACCGTGCGCATGACCAAGCCCATGCCGCCCCTGCCGGTGAACCGGCTGGCCTGGGGAGTGCTTTTGTTGTGGCTGGTGATTCTGGGCGGCGACGCGGTGTACCAGAACTATGCCTGGCGCTTCATGGCCGGCCCCGGCGACTTGGTCATGCGCCTGTGCCTGGGCTCGGCCGAGGACCGCGCCCTGGCTCAGAACCGGCTTTTGGGCATGGGGGCCGACGCGGCTCCGGCCCTGGTCAAGGGCCTTAGCGCCGGGGGCAACGCGGTGGACGTGCTAAATGACTGCACCCGCGAACAGAGCCTGGCCCTGTTGAAGGCCCTACGCCGCGAAGGCCTGCCCGCCCTGCGCGCCGCGGCCCGAGCCGGCGACCCCATGGCGCAACAGGCCCTAAAGAAGCTCACCTCCCGGGGGGGAAGCTAAGTCCTTACCGAATTATCCCTGATCCAGACTGAATTGATCTTTTAGCGCCGACTTGATCTCGTTCGTCACCGCAAAGGCGTCCTTCAAGGTGTGGCGCTCCAGGTCCGAGAGCTCGCTGGGGTCCAGGTAGTTGTCCGGCTCCAGGCCCTGCTCGTCCAGGCGCTGCTGGTGCAGCAGCCTCAACTGCATCTGAAACTCATAGGCCTGGATGGCCTTGGTGGTCAGCTCCGAGGAGAGGAAGCCACCGTCGCCCAGCAGGCGCAGGCGCTCCAGGGTGTTGGTCTCCTTGATGCCGTGCTTGAGGGCCAGCACCCGGGCGAAGTCCACGAAGGGCACCAGGCCCTTGGTCTTTAAGTCCACCTTGTTCTTGTGCTTGCCCTTTTTTTCCAGCACGAAGTTGCGGAACATGGTCAGTGGCGAGGGCGTGGTCAGGGTGTCGCGGGCCAGCAGGCGGAAGAACATGTCCTGGCCCCGCGCCTGCTTGGTCAGATGATCGCGCAGGCGCTCGCCCAAGGCGAGCTCGCCGAAGCCGGGACGGAAGTCGAAGAAGATGGTGGCGTAGAGCACTTCCTTGGGCTTGGGCACGCTGATCCAGCGGTCGAAGTAGTTTCGCCATCCCTTGTAGGATTGGCGCCACTTGGGGTTGGAGGCCATGACCTCGCCCGGGCAGCGCGGGAAGCCGCAGGCCACCAGGTGCTCGATGGCCTTGGCCCCGAACTCGGCGAAGTACTCCTGTGCGAACTGGGCCAGGCCCGGGTCCTCGGAATCGGCATAGAGCAGGCCGTTGTCCTGGTCGGTGCGGAAGGTCTGCTCGCGGCGTCCCTCCGAGCCCATCAACAGCCAGCAGTAAGGCACCGGCGGCGTGCCCATCTCCGACTGCAACAGACTGAGCACCTTTTCCAGGATGTAGTCGTTGAGCAGGGTGATCATGCGGGTGATGTTGCCCGGCCGCGCGCCCTCGTAGATAAGCGAACGCACCACCAGGGGGGTGCGGCGCGATACATCGTAAATCTCGTCGTAGCTCTCGGTGGCCAGGATCTCCCGAAGCAAATAGAAGGGGCTGGCGCCCTGGGCCACCATCAGATCGTGGCCGCCCACCAGGCCCACGATCTCGCCGCGCCGTTCGATGGCCAAATGATGCACCTTGCGCTTGAGCATCTCCAGCAGGGCGTCGAAGCACACCGTGTTGAAACCGATGGTGTGCACCGGATGGCTCATGATCTGGCGCACTGGAGCGCGGTGGTCGATGCCCTCGGCCACCACCTTGCGCAAGTCGCGGTCCGTGACCACCCCCACGATCTCGCCGTCCGGGTCGGCCACCAACAACGCCCCTACCCGCCCGGCGGTGAGCTGGCCGGCGGCCCGCTGGATGGGCTCGCCCGCGCTGATCACCTCGGGCCGGCGCCGCACCACGTCGCCCACCTGGGCGCTGAACAGATACAGCGAGCCTTCGGTGGAGACCGCCGCGCGCGGCTGCCGTAGCTCGGTGAGCGCCTTGCCCACGTAATGCTCGGACAGGTACTTGAGGTAGTACTGGGCGAAACGGGCGCTTTTTTCGGTGAGGTTCAGAAACTCTTCGCGGGGAATCAAGAGGCAGGCGGTGTCCTCGGTGGCCTCAGCGTTCAAGTTGGACAGGCTCTCGCGGAAGATTCCCAGGGCGCCCAGGGTCTCGCCCGGGCCCCGCATCTCTTGCAGGTTTTCCGAGCCGTCCTGGCCGGGGAGGAAAAGGCGCACCTGTCCCTCGTGGATGATCAAGAGGTGGGTGACCTGGCTCTGCCCCGCTTGCAGGATAAGCTCGCCCGAGCTGTAGTGGCGCAGGGTGATCTTTTCCAACAGGCTCTCCAGGCCGGAGCGGCCCAGCTCCTGAAAGGGCGGCACCTTCAGCAGAAAGGAGATCAGGGTCTCGCGGGGAACGGAAATCCCACTCTCGCCTTTGATCATGCCTCCTCCGGGCCTGGCAAAATGATTGCGCGGGCGGCAAGCCGCCGTGGCGATGCTTTTGACCCCCGGCGCGGCAATGCGCCGCGCCGGGGGGTTGGGGTTCTTACTTGCCCTTCATCTCCACCAGGGTGCCCACCACGCTGGGGTCGGCCAGGGTGCTGGTGTCGCCGAAGTCGCTCTCGCCGGCGGCCATCTTGCGTAGGATGCGCCGCATGATCTTGCCCGAACGGGTCTTGGGCAGGGCCGGGGCCCAGTGGATCACGTCGGGCGAGGCGATGGGGCCGATCTCCTTGCGCACGTGCATGACCAGGTCCTTCTTGAGCTGCTCGGAGTACTCCTCGCCCACCTTCAGGGTCACATAGGCATAGATGCCCTGGCCCTTGATCTCGTGGGGGAAGCCCACCACGGCGGCCTCGGCCACGGTGGGATGGCTCACCAGGGCGCTCTCCACCTCGGCGGTGCCCATGCGGTGGCCGCTGACGTTGATCACGTCGTCCACGCGGCCGGTGATCCAGTAGTAGCCGTCATCGTCGCGCTTGGCGCCGTCGCCGGTGAAGTAATAGCCATCGAAGTCGGAGAAGTACACCGTCTCGAAGCGCTCATGGGAGCCGTAGGTGGTGCGGAGCTGGCCGGGCCAGGGGGCCTTCATGGCCAGACGGCCGGAAACGCCGTTGCCCTCCACTTCATTGCCCTCGTCGTCCAGCAGGCAGGGCTGCACCCCGAAGAACGGCAGGGTGGCCGAGCCGGGTTTGGTGGGTATGGCCCCGGGCAGCGGGGTGATGAGGATGCCGCCGGTCTCGGTCTGCCACCAGGTGTCCACGATGGGGCAGCGGCTGTCGCCCACCAGCTCGTTGTACCAGCGCCAGGCCTCGGGGTTGATGGGCTCGCCCACCGTGCCCAGAAGCTGGAGCGTCTTGCGGCTGTACTTGGTGACGAAGTCGTCGCCCATGCGCATGACCGCGCGGATGGCGGTGGGGGCGGTGTAGAAGATGTTCACCTTCCACTTGTCCACCACGTCCCAGAAGCGGCCCGAGTCGGGATAGGTGGGCACGCCCTCGAACATCAGGCTCTGGGCCCCGTTCAAGAGGGGGCCGTAGAGGATGTAGCTGTGGCCGGTGACCCAGCCGATGTCCGCGGTGCACCAGTACACATCGCCGTCGTGGTAGTCGAAGACGTACTTGTGGGTCATGGCCACATAGACCATGTACCCGGCGGTGGTGTGCTGCACGCCCTTGGGCTTGCCGGTGGAGCCGCTGGTGTAGAGGATGAACAGCGGGTCTTCGGCGTCCATCCACTCGACCTCGCAAACCGGGTCGATGCCTTTCATTACGTCGTGCCAGTAGGAGTCGCGGCCCGGGGTCATGGGGCATTCGATGCCCTTGCCCGCGCCCACGCGCTCCACCACCACCGCGGAGGGCACCTTGGTGCCTTCGCGCTCGGCGCCCAGCATGGCCTCGTCGGCGATCTGCTTGAGGGTCACCGCCTTGCCGCCGCGATAGGTGCCGTCGCTGGTGATGACCAGCGAGCACTGGGAGTCCACGATGCGGTCCTTGAGGGCCTCGGCCGAGAAGCCGCCGAAGACCACGCTGTGGATGGCGCCGATGCGGGCGCAGGCCAACATGCTGATGGCCAGCTCGGGAATCATGGGCAGGTAGATGGTTACGCGGTCGCCCTTCTTGATGCCGAAGCTCCTGAGCACGTTGGCGAACTTGCAGACTTCCTCGTGCAGCTGGCGATAAGTGATGATGCGGTCTTCGCCGGGCTCGTTGCCTTCCCACAACAAGGCCGGTTGGTCGCCCCGGGCCTCCAGATGGCGGTCCAGGCAGTTATAGGTCATGTTGGTCTTGGCGCCCTCGAACCACTTAATGCTGATGGGCCCCTTGGAGCGGTGATAGTTGTACTCCAGGACCTTGTCCCACTTCTTTTCCCAATAGAAATCTTCGGCCGCCTCGGCCCAGAAGCCGTCGGGGTCGGAGATGGAGCGCTCGTACATCTGCTGGTATTGCTCGAAACTGTTGATGTGCGCCTTGTCCACAAAGGACTGGGGCGGATAGTACAGTCCGTTTTTCTCCATCACTTTATCGTCAGCCATTGCGCATCCTTTCTCCCGACTTTGCGGGTGCCCATGCAACTGGGGATCGGGGCGGGGGAAGCCGCGCGTACGCCCCTGTTTGCCTCTCAAACTATCATAATAGCCCCATGGCTATCGCGGTTGCTACAAAACCCCGGCCACGGCGATCAAATCGGCTAGGGTGCTCCAGCCGCCGGCGGCCATCTCCGGCAGCAGGCGTTGCAGGATCATGGCCGTGGCCAAGGCGTCGCCCAGGGCGGTGTGCCGCTCGGGCACCTCCAGCCCGTAACGGGCGGCCAGAAAATCCAGGCTGCAACGCTTGGCCCCTTTTTTCTGCCCATAGGGATCGGGCTCCAGGTGGATGGCCCGGCACATGAGCACCGTGTCCACCACCAAATTCTGTATTCGCATCCCGTACTGGGCCCGCATCACCCGGTTCAAGAAGTACATGTCGAAGCGGGCGTAGTGGGCCACCACGATGTCGCCGCCCAGGTAAAACAAGAAATCGCGGAACACCTCCCAGGCCGGCCGGGCGTCGCGGATGTTGTCCGGGGTGATGCCGTGCACCTTGATCGACTCCACCGGTATGCCCCGCCCCGGGTTGGCCAGCTCGGAAAACACGTCGCCCAGGCGTATCTTGCCCCCCACCACCCGAAAGGCCCCCACGCTCACCACCCGGTCCTTGGTGGGGTCCAGGCCGGTGGTCTCCAGGTCCACCACCACGTAGCGCTGCTCCTGGGCCGAAGCCTTGCCCTGCTTGCCCTCCAGGGCCATGAGGTTGCCCCGCGCCTCTGGGGGCAGCTTGCGGTGGGCCAGGCGTAGGCTTGATAGCCGGTTCAGCAGGCGCGCTTGCCACAGATTCAACTCCCGTGCCCCGTTCCCTGGCCCGGCTCAGGCCTGATAGCGTTGCAGGGCGAATTCCTGCAAGCGGCTGATCACCGAGAAACTTTCCTTGAGCATCTTGCGCTGCACCCGGTTGAGGCTGGCCGGGTCCAGGAAGCCGCTGGGCTGGTGGCCGTTGTTGCTCTCCAACATCCGGGAGATGCGCAACAGGGTCACGAAGCCGTAGGCCTCGCGCAGGTCCTCGGCAAAGTCGGGCTTGAGCAGGCCCAGGCGGGCGACCGCGCCCAGGCGCTCCAGGGTGTTGGTCTGGCGCAGGCGCTGCTCCAGGGCCAGCAGCCGCGCCCCCTGCACCACCGGGTCCAGGGCCGACTCGTCCAGGTTAAGCTCGTCGCTGTACTGGCCTTCGGTGTCCACCACGAAATCGCGCAAAAAGCCCACCGGCGGCCTGAGCTGGGAGGCCGCCTTGCCCATGCGCCCCAGAAAATCACGATTCGCCTCCACCGCCGCGAAGACCTTTTCCCACAGGGCCTCCACGAAGTCGGTTTCCGCGTAGACCGCGCGCAGGTCGAAGTAGCTGAGTATGGGGGTGAGGGCCTCGGGCTCGGCCGAGGCGATCCAGCCCAAAAAGCTCTGTTCCCACTGGCTCTCCGAGCGGCAGCAGGCGTCGGGGTCGGCCATGATGGCCCCGGGGCGGCAGAAGTGGCTGCAGGTCTCCAGGCCCGAGCGCACCCGCCGGATGAACTCCACGAACCACTCGCGCACCGCGGCCTCGCGTTCCGGGGGTACGTTGGCATAGACCACCGCGTAGTTCTGCCCCAGGCTCAGGGCCTGCTCCCGCCGGCCCACCGCGCCCAGGGCCAGCCAGGAGAACTGCACCGGCGCCCGGCCCTTGCCCCGGTTCTCCATCTCGCGCTGGGTGATCTTGAGCAGCCGCAGGATCAGGCGGTCGTTGAACTCGCCCAGCACGTCCTGCATGTAATCCGCGCTGCCTCCCAGGCGCAGCAGGGTCTCCATGACCCGTTTCATGCGCCCGGGCATGGCGGCCAGGTCCTCCAGCTTGGAGACCTTGGAGACCTCTTTCATAACCCCCACCGGCGAGGAGCCGGTGACCATGGTCAGGTCGTGGTCCGAGATCACCCCCACCAGGCGGGCGCTCTCGGTAACGGCCAGGTGGTGCACCCCGTGGCGGGCCATCTCGATCATGGCCTCAAAGGCAAAGGCCTGGGCCGAGATGGTCTTGACCAACGGGGTCATCACCTCGGCCACCGGGGTTTCGGGGTCGACCCCGGCCGCCAAGATCCGCACCCGCAGGTCGGTGTCGGTGAGGATGCCCAGGGGCGCGCCGCCGGGCTCGGTGATGATGATGGAGCCCACCCGGCGCTGGGTCATCAGGCGGGCCGCCGCCTTGGCCGGGGTGGCGGCCAGGCAGGTGAGCACCTCCTTGCTCATCAGCTCGGCCACCCGGCTGCCGGTGAGCACCGCGTCCAGGCCCAGGGACTCGGTGCCGGTCATCTGCATGGTGTGGCGGTCGGCCGCGCGGCGCACCGCCTCGATGTTGCGCGAAAGGCCGAAGCTGAAGTGGCGCCGGAAGACCGGGTTCTCCTCCACCAGCTCGCGGAAGGGGTTGCCGGGCAGCAGGAAGCACAAGAGGTCCTCCTGGGCCAGCACCGTGAACAGGGCCAACTCGCCCTGCAACAGGCTCAGCGCGCCGAAGGTGTCGCCCTCGCCGCGCATGTCGATCAGAAGCTCCTCGCCGCTTTCGCGCGGCAGGGTGACCCGCACCGAGCCGTTCATGATCACGTAGAGGTTTTCCGAGGGGGATTCGCCGGCCTGGATGATCACCTGGCCGCGTGGGAAGTAGGCCAACTCCATCAGGCCGACAACGCGCTCCAACTCCGCCTCGTCCAAGGCGTCGAAAGGCACCACGGTCTTCAGGAAATCCTTGATGCGGGGTAGCGGGAACTCGCCCATTTAACCTCGCCGCTAAGCAACCCCCGAACTCCACGCGCCCATGCCCAGGCAGGGATTTCCCTACCCGGGCGGGTCCGGCTGTCTTGTCCCGGGTCAGGCGCGCCGAGCCCTTTAGTAAGAAATTCTAAAGGTATCCTATGAAATGCCGCCAGAGGCCGCCATGGGGGGAAACCCGTATTTTTCCGGGGGATGGCCCTACCCTAGTCCAGGGGTAGCTTGGCCTGAAAAGGGGCCGGGTCCACGTGAACCACCACCTCGACGGCGTCCTTCACGTCGCCCAGCACGCAGCGCTCCACCTCCTTGGCGATGTCGTGGCCCTGGACCACGCTGAGGGCGGAGTCCACCACCACGTGGAGCTGCATCTGGTAGCGGCCGCCCACCGAGCGCACCTTGAGGTCGTGCACGCCCTTGACCCCGGGCACTCCCAGGGCGCAGGCCTCGATGCCCTTGACCACCTCCTCGCCGGGGGCGGTGTCGATCATCTCCTGCAAGGCCCCCCAGAACACCCGCACCCCCACCTTTGCCACCAGCAGCGCCACCACCAGGGCGGCCCAGGAGTCCAGACTGTGCCAGGCCGGGTGGATCATGGCCCCGGCCACTCCCACCAGCACCGCGATGGAGCTGAGGGCGTCGGAGCGGTGGTGCCAGGCGTTGGCCACCACCGCCGGGCTCTTGATGCGCTTGCCCACGGCCACGGTGTAGCGGTAGAGCGCCTCCTTGGCCAGGATGGACACCACCGCCGCCGTTAGGGCCAGCCAGTTGGGGTGTTGGGCCCGGGCGGCCAGCAGGTTCTCGATCGCCTCCCAGCCCAAAAGCACCGCGATGCCCACCAGAATCAGGGCCACCACCTGGGCCGAAAGCGTCTCGATGCGGCCGTGGCCAAAGGGATGGCGGTGGTCCGGGGCGCTGCGCCCCAACCGTAGGCCCACCAGCACCACGCCGTCGGTGACCAGGTCGCTGAGGGAGTGGGCCGCGTCGGCCACCATGGCCGAGCTGTGGCCCCAGGTGCCGGCCAGGAACTTGCCAATGGCCAGGGCCAGGTTTGCCCACAGCCCCACCCAGGTTACGTGCTGGCCGTCCCGGCTCTGGCTTTCAGCCACATCATGCATCGGTCCACTCCCGGCTGTCCTCGGGCTCTTCCCGCCCGAGCAGCCTCCATGCTAGGTCTTTTGCCCTTATAACACAATTGGCATGGCCGTCCCCCTTGCGCCCGGTGGACGGGCTGCCATAATGATAGACAAACCCAGTCATTTTCGGTTACGAGGAATCCATGGCCAAGAAACAGCCCCAGCCCTTTTCCCTGCTCAGCGAGGACGACCTGTACCTGTTCAACCAGGGCAGCCATGCGGAGCTATACAACAAGCTGGGATCCCACCTGGTGGAAGTGGACGGCCAAGCGGGGGCCTATTTCGCGGTGTGGGCGCCCAACGCGCACATGGTCTTCGTCATGGGCGATTTCAATAGCTGGGACCAACACTCCGCGCCCCTGAAGGCCCGGGGCGCCTCGGGCATCTGGGAGGGCTTCGTGCCCGGCGTGGCCGCCGGGGCCCGCTACAAGTATCACATCGAGTCCGGAAACCTGGGCTATCAGGTGGACAAGGCCGACCCCTTGGCCCAGGCCGCGGAGGTGCCCCCGCTCACCGCCTCGCTGGTGGTGGACCCGGCTTACGAGTGGGGCGATGGCCAGTGGATGGCCGCGCGGGCCCAAGGCGACCCCCTGGACCGGCCCATGGCCATCTACGAGATGCACTCCACCTCTTGGCAGCTGGGCCCGGACGGCGAGATTCTGGGCTACCGCGAGCTGGCCGGGCGACTGGGCGACTATCTGGAAGAGATGGGCTACACCCACGTGGAGCTGATGCCCATCATGGAGCATCCCTTCGGCGGCTCCTGGGGCTACCAGACCACGGGCTACTTCGCGCCCACCTCCCGGCAGGGCTCGCCCCAGGACTTCAAGTTTTTGGTGGACCATCTACACCAGCGGGGCCTGGGGGTGATCCTGGACTGGGTGCCCAGCCACTTCCCCACCGACGGCCACGGCCTGAGCTTCTTCGACGGCACCCACCTCTACGAGCACGCCGACCCGCGCCAGGGCTTCCACCCGGACTGGAAAAGCGCCATCTTCAACTACGGCCGCGAGGAGGTGCGCTCCTTCCTGCTTTCCAGCGCCATGTTCTGGCTCAAGGAGATGCACGCCGACGGCATCAGGGTGGACGCAGTGGCCTCCATGCTCTACCTGGACTACTCCCGCAAGGACGGGGAGTGGATTCCCAACCAGTACGGGGGCAACGAGAACCTGGAAGCGGTGGAGTTCCTCAAGCGCTTCAACAAAGACACCTACGCGGCCAACCCGGGCATCATGAACATCGCCGAGGAGTCCACCGCCTGGCCCATGGTCAGCCGGCCCACCTATCTGGGCGGCCTGGGCTTCGGGCTCAAGTGGGACATGGGCTGGATGCACGACACCCTGGCCTATTTCCGCCAGAACCCCATCCACCGCCGGTATCACCACGACCAGCTCACCTTCCGCATGCTCTACGCCTTCACCGAAAACTTCGTGCTGGCCTTGAGTCACGACGAGGTGGTGCACGGCAAGGGCTCGCTGCTCAACAAGATGCCCGGCGACGACTGGCAGATGTTTGCCAACCTCCGACTGCTGCATTCCTACATGTACGCCCAGCCGGGCAAGAAGCTCTTGTTCATGGGCGGGGAGATAGGCCAGCGCAAGGAGTGGGACAACGAGGGCGTGTTGCAGTGGGATCTATTGCAATACGCTCCCCACGCCGGGGTGCAGCGTTTGGTGCAAGACCTTAACCGCCTCTACCGCCAGCAGCCCGCCTTGCATGTCGACCTGCATCCCGAGGGCTTCTCCTGGGTGGACTGCAATGACAATGAAGCCAGCGTCATCTCCCTGCTCCGGCGCAACCCCGGGCAAGAGGCGGACCTGCTGGCCATTTTCAACTTCACTCCCGTGCCCCGCCACGGCTACCGGGTGGGGGTGGACCGCCTTGGCCCCTGGCGCGAAGTGTTCAACAGCGACGCGCCGGAATACGGCGGCTCGGGGGTGGGCAACGGCGGCATGGTCGAGGCTCAGCCCCAGGCCATGCACGGCCGGAACGCCTCCCTGGAGCTGACCCTGCCGCCCCTGGGGGCCTTGTTCCTGGTGCCCGCCGAACCCGAGGCCTGAGCCCCTTGCCCCCGGCGAGGAGCGCGGCCGGCCTCCAGGCCGTGGTGTTCGCCCTGGTGGCCTCGGCCATCAACTCGGTCTATCTGACCCAGCCCACCCTGCCCCTGCTCAGCCGGGAGTTCAACGCCTCGGCCCCTAGGGTTTCGCTCACCGTGTCCATGGTCACCCTGGGGGTGTGCCTGGCCGGGCTGCCCTTTGGGGTGCTGGCCGACCGCTGGCGCATCAAGCCCATCATCACCTTGGGCGGGATAATGGTGGCCCTGTGCCTGGCGGCCGGGGCTCTGAGCCCCAGCCTGGAGTTTTTGGCCGGAGCCCGCTTCGTGCAGGGCCTGTTCGTGCCCGCCCTCACCTCCTGCCTGGCCGCGTACCTGGCCCGCAGCCTGCCGCCCCAGAGCCTGGCCATCACCATGGGGGCCTATGTCTCGGCCACGGTGGTGGGCGGCCTGCTCAGCCGCTTGCTGCCCGGCATCGTGCTGGCCGGCAACTGGCGGCTGGCCCTGAGTGTGGGCGCGGGGCTGGTGGTGGTCTTCACCCTGGTGGCCCTATTTCGCCTGCCCGCGGAGGGGCCCCGCCCGCCGCGCCACAGCGGGGACCTGAGCTACCTGGGCCTGCTCCGCTCCTGGCCCACCCTGGCCCCTTACCTGGCCACTTTTGGCAGCATGTTCGTGTTCGGCGGCATGTTCAACTACATCACCTTCCACCTCTCGGCCCCGCCCTATCTGGCCTCCACCGCCTTTATCAGCCTGATGTACCTCACCTACCTCATCGGAGTGATCGAGGGGCCCCTGGTGGGCCGCCTGGCCCGGCGCATCGGCGCGGGCAACACCCTGGCCCTGGGCGCGGCGGTGTACATGGCCGCTCAGGTGGTGTGTCTGCTGCCCTCGCTGACCGGGGTGATCCTGGGGCTGTGTTTAGTGTGCGCGGGGCATTTCATCATCCACGCCGGGTCCCAGGGTATGCTCAACACCCGCCTGCATGGCAGCCAGGGCCGGGCCAACAGCCTCTATGTGCTGGTCTACTATATGGGCGGCTGGGCGGGCATCACCTGCGCCGGCTTCTTCTGGAACCTGGCCCGCTGGCAGGGAGTGGTGCTGCTGGGCCTGACCGTATTAATCCTGCCCCTTAGCGTGGGGCTGGTGGACGCGCGAAAGGAAAAATAGGCATGGAGCCCATCGTCTACAACCCCATCGGAGTGCTGCGCACCCCCTTCGCCGACCCCAAGGGCGGCCCCATCCAGCCCCGGGGCGCGGACGGCGCCCAAGGCCGGGCCGAGCTGTTGCCCGAGCTGGCCCCGGCCCTGGCCGACCTGGAGGGCTTCTCCCACGTGATCCTCATCTACCACTGCCACCGGGCGGCGGGGTTCAAGCCCCGGGTGACGCCTTTCCTGGGCCGCGAGGATCACGGCCTGTTCTCCACCCGGGCCCCGGCGCGGCCCAACCCCATCGGCCTGTCGGTGGTGGCCCTGGAGGAGGTGCAGGGCTCGACTCTGCTGCTGAGGGGCGTGGACATGCTGGACCACAGCCCCCTGCTGGACGTGAAGCCCTACGTGCCCGGCTTCGACCACCCGGACGGAGAAATACGCACCGGTTGGCTGGGCCAGCGGGCCGGCGAGGCAGACACGGCCAAGGCGGACGATCGTTTTGCCTAGGCAGGGCGCCAGCTGCTAGACTAGGGCCACCAACTTGCCAAGCGAGGTCCGAGATGCCCTTTGACGTAATGGAACAAGGCGCGACGCGCGAGGCGCCGCCCGAGGTCAAGCAGACCCTGGCCTGGGCCGCCGGCCTACCCCCCCTGCCCGACCAGCCCATCAAGACGCCCTTTCTCAAGCGCTGCTTTGACATCGCCTTCTCGGGCCTGATCCTGGCGGCCACCCTGCCCCTGTTCGTCGCGGCCATGGCGGCCATCGCCCTGGAGAACCGCATGCGCGGGCAAAAGGGGCCCCTGTTCTATCTGGAGCCGCGCATCTCCCAGGGACGTGAGTTCCACTTCCGCAAGTTTTTCATCTTCAAGCCCGAGGTGATCCAGCGCCTCCATGACGAAGGCAAGTTCATTCACACCAAGTTCCTGGAGTGGGACGGGGTGAGCCTGACCAAGGTGGGGCGCATCCTGCAAAAGACCTATCTGGACGAGCTGCCCCAGATGATCAACATCTTCGTGGGCGACATCAGCGTGGTGGGCCCCCGCCCGGTGAACCTGGAGGTGTACCAGGAGGCCCTGGAGCGCGGGGTGCTCAATTGGAAGGTGACCCGCACCGGCATCACCGGCCCCTACCAGTCGCTCAAGGGACATGGCCTGGACCGGGCGGATCAGTATCTATTGGACCGCAGCTACATCGAGATCCTGCGCCACCAGCCGGGCAACGAGGTGCTGCGCGCGGACCTGAAGATGGTGGGGCGCACCTTCCTGGTCATGGTCCGCGCCCAGGGGCTGTAGCAGAGGCCGGCTTCGCCAGTCGGCGGGATGCCGCTGCCCGCTTTTCGTAATTTTTCTTGATTATCCCGTTCCAGGACAAGGCCCGGGGCTTGCCAGGCACCGGCACAGCCAGCCGTTGCCGGACAAGGCGACTGGCGAGCGAGGGCCGGAGGTGTAGCTGAAACTACGTCGAGGCCCGCGCGACGCCAGCAACGCCGTATGGCGTCGACTGGCGAAGCCGGGCTCCCCGCTGGCTACTTGTTGAACAATCCCTTGATAAGCCCCTCCACCGCCTTCTCGGCCCCCGGAGCCGCGCCCAGGTCGAGCTGAGGCACCGGATGCTCCACCGTGCCACCCAGCTTGATGGGGAAGGTTCCGTCCGGGGCCAGGAACTGCCGGAGGGTGTGGCCCACGGTACTGGCGTCGAACTTGAGGGTGGCGTCCAGGGCGTGGTCCAGCAGGTTGGTCTTGCCCAGGATCTGGGCGTCCATCTCGTCGTCGCCCGCCTTGAGGGCCACGTCGTAGTTCACCACCCCGCCGCCGATCTTGTACTTGGCCTCGAACTTGCCGAAACGCCGAGGCAGCTGGCCCAGGGCGCCTTGCCACAGGGAGGCCAGGCCGGCCACCTCGTCCAGGAAGGCCAGCTCAATGGTCACCCCGTCGCGGGCCACCAGGCTGCCGTCGCCTTTAAGCGAGCGGGCCAAGGCCTCGGAGGTGAGCCCCTCGCCCTTCATGGCCGTATCCAGGAAGAACACCCCGCTCAGGCCCGACAGAGGCAGGGCGAACAGGGGCAGATCCTGCTTGAGCTTGCGGAACACCTTGGGAGTGACCTGGAGCCCCTCGCCCTTGAGTTCCAGGATGCTGATCGGCGAGGCAGGGTTGAAATCCACCCCGGCCTTCATCTTGAGCCCGCCGTTCAGGAAGATGGCATGGGGCAGCTCCATCTCCACCTTGGCGTCCTTGATCCTGGCCTTGAGCTCCAGGTTCTTGAGCTCGTAGCCTGCCGCCTTGATCAGGCCCAGCTTGACCTCGGCCTCGGCGTCCACGCCCTGGAGGTCGCGGCGTATTTGGGCCGGGTCCGGAGCGGCCTTGCCCCCGCCCGAGCCCATGCCGCCGGCGGCCTTGCCTCCGCTGGAGCCCGCGCCGGGCGAAGCCTTGGCCGTGCGGTGGGGAGCGGCCTCGCCCTTGGCCCGGGGCGCGCCCATGGGCAGGCGCTCCAGGTCAAGATAGTCGCCCACCACCATGAGGCGCAGGATGGCCTGGTCGCCCTTGGCTTCCGCCTTGCCGGTGATGCCCAGCTTGGCAAAGGCGGTGTCCAGATCGAACTGCTTTATCTCCAGCTCCTTGGGGTCGTCCTTGATCAGGAAGCGGTACGCCGCGCGCATGTGGGCGTCCTTGAAGGGCGCGGGCATGGGCGGGCAGTAGATGTAGATGTCTTTGCCCTGGTTCTCGCCGCTTATCTCCAGCACCCCCGGCCCGGCTCCCTTGAAGCGCACCCGCTTGCTGGCCAGGCCCGAGGCCTTGACGGTCCAGGGCATCAGCGGCGAGACCAGCGAGGCCAGCTTGGCCAGGTCCACCCGTTGCTCGAACAAGGCGTCGCTCTTGCCCAGGGACTTACCCCAGCCGATGACCCCCTTCAGGCTCTGGGCGAAGCCGCCCTCGGGCGCGTTGAACTGGGCCTGCTTGATGTCGGCCAGTTCGCCGGGCAGGTCCAGGCTCATATCGGCCATGAACACTGCCCCGGGCAGGCTGAAGTAGCGCCTGCCCATGGCCGTGGTCTGGAGGCGCAGGTCCTTGGCCTGGCCCTGGGCCTGCACCGCCAGGGCCTTGGCCGGGCCGCTGGCCTTGCCGGTCATCTCGATGATGCCCCGCGCCTTGAGCCCGGGATAGAGCGGAGCCAGGCGCGCGGCCAGGGCGGCCAGGTCCAGCTTGAGGGCCAGGTCGCCCTGCTTGAGCACGAAGCTGTCGCCGTAGCCTTCGCTCTTGGCCGAGGATTGCACGCTAAGGCCGGGCATGGCCAGGGCAAGCTGTCCGCTGGCCCCGCCGAGGCCCAGGTCGCTGGACAGGCTGAGCTGCTCCAGAGGCAACTCGCTGGACATGCCGTTGGCCAGGTTCTTCAGATAAAGCTTGGAGCCCACGACCTGGAGCGAGCTGATCACCAGATGGCCGTCGTCGTCCTTTTCGTGGCGGCGCTCACGGTCACGGTCGCGTCCGTGCTCATCCTTCTTGCCCTTGGGCAGGTCTCGCCAGTTGAGGCGGCCGTCCTTGCCCCGCACCATGGAAAGCTCCAGGCTCTTGACCTCCACCTGGCGCACCACCAGGCTGCGGGCCAACAGGGGCATGAGGTCCGCCTCCACGGTGAGGGAGTCCAGCTTGACCAGGGGCCGCGAGCCATAGGCCGCCTTGTCCGCCACCACCAGGCCTTTGACCTGGGCCTTGAGCCCGCCCCACAGGCTGACCGAAACCTCCTGCACCGTGGCCTTGCGGCCCAGGCTGTCCTCCAGGGCCCCGGTGAGCATGGAGCCCCAGGGCATGAACATGGGGACAAAGGTTATGGCCAGCACCACCAGCAGGACCAGGGCGGCCACGATGATGCCGAGGATCTTGAAGAGCTTGCCCATGAAAACAGCCTTTCGCGTTAAAACCGGTTCAGCGCCCCCCCGGGCGGAAGATATGCCGTGCTTATCTAGAAATTATGAAAGCAAGCGCCGGGCGAGTAAAGGTGGGGGCCGCAAAAGGGGTGCGAAGATTTTTCTTGCCTATCGTTATTTTTTAATTAATATATCGCAAGACAAGGCCCGCGCGGGCGGACACCTCCCGGCGCGGGGTTTTTTAGAGCATCGTTATCTTTTGCATACTATAGCGAAACCAGCCGGAGGCCCCGGGACAACATGACCCAAGCACACCACCTAATCACGCCCGGGGCCTACTCCGGCTCCCGGTCTGGGGCCCGGCCATGAGCGCCCTGCTCCCCTGGCTCTACTACACCTCCCTGGCCGCCTGCATGGCAGCGGCCCTGCTGGCCTGGCGCGGGCCGCAATGGGCCTGGCGCGCGGCGGGCTGGGGTCTCGCCGCCCTGTCCCTGGCCCAGATCGCGGCGCTCGGCCTAGTCCTGAACCGCCCGCCTCTGGCCGGGGCCTATGAGACCGCGGCCCTGCTGCTTTTGTGGCTCTGCGCATTGGCCCTTTTGCCCTGCGGCGGCCCGGAGGCCCGGCGGCGCCTGTGCCTGTGGACCTGGGGCGGCGCCACGGTGGTGCTGGCCGTGGCCCTGCTGGCCGGACTGCGCCTCTACCCGGACTGGTACATGTACGAGCACCTCTGGTCGCGCCTGTTCTTCAGCTTCCGGGTGGCGGGCCTGGCCGTGTTCCTGCACGCCGCCATGGCCGCCCTGGCCTCCCTGGGGGCCGAGCCCAGCGACCGCACCAGCCTCCTGCGCTGGTCGCGGAACTTTCTGTTGGTGGGCACGGCGGTCTTCCTGGCCGGAGAGTTCAGCGGCTTCACCTGGCGGCTCTTGTGGCTGGGCGACTACTGGTGCTGGAACGCCAATTTCCTGGAAGCCACCATGTTCTTCCTGCTGGTAACCGGAGCGGCCCACCTGCCCCCCGCCTGGGCCGCCCGGCCCCGCCTGCGGGCCACGGCCCAGGCACTGCCCGGCCTGGTCAGCGTGGCCTTGTTCATGACCCACATGCTCATGGAATCCTGATGCAGCGTTTATCCTCACTCAAGTTCACCATGTACACCCTGTCCGGCCTCATCATCCTATTGGGCGTGGGCGTCATCCTGGGCCAACCCAAGCTCCTGGCCGCCTCCTTCGTGGACATGAACCGGATGCTCATCCGGGACTGGCTCCTGGGCCCGGCCTGGGAGCATCCCTCGGCCCCGCTGTGGTTCCTGGCCCTGTGCCTGGGCGTGGGGCTGATGCTGTTGAACCTGGGGGCCTGCACCATCACCCGCCTGTGGCCCCGCCTGCGCTCGGGCAACGCGCTCAAGGGATGGCTGCTCACCCTGGTGCATCTGGTGATGCTGGTGGTGCTGTTGGGCCACGGGGCCGAGATGGTCTTGGGCCACAAGCAGGAGGGTCTGAGCCTGGTGCCCGGCCAGGCGGCCGCCCTGCCCGGCGGCCTTCGCCTGGAGCTGGAGGACATGGCCTTTGTGGGCGACCGCTCAGCCCTTAACCTGCCCTATCGCAAGGCCCGCTGGGTGTGGACCCGGGAGGGCTTTCAGCGCGAGCACAACTGGGCCCGCCTGCGCCTGAGCCGCGAGGGCCGCGAGCTGTGGCGCGGCGAGCTGCGCATCCTGGAGCCGGTGGAGCTGGAGGGCCTGCGCATCACTCTCACCGATTTCCACGCCCCCACGGGCAAGGGCGCGCCGCCGGTGGGCATCCAACTGGCCGTGGTGCACAACCCCTTCACCACCCTTTTCTTCGTCGCCTATGGGCTGTGGATTTTCCTCTACGCGGCTCTGGCGGCGGTCACCTGGCGAAGCGGGCCCGCCAACGGGGCCGCCAAAAACAGTTAACCTAGACAACAGGGCAAGGCGGGGGCCGCTTTGCCGGCGAGGTAGGCGCAAAATGAAATTCAAACAAATTACTTGGGGAATGGCCTTGGCCCTTTGTCTGTGGGCCGCGCCGGCCATGGCCGAGGCTCCGGAGCAGATGGCCAAGGCCCCGGCGGGCAAGGACTACCAAGTCTATCAGCTGGGCGAGGTGGTGGTGGCCGGCCAGGGCGACGAGGTCAACCAGACCACCGACGTTTACTCCATCACCGCCGAGGACATCAGCGACAGCCATGCCCTCACCGTTCCCCAGGCCCTGTCCTATGCCCCGGGCGTGGTGGTGAGCTATGGCCGCAAGAACGAGCCCAGCGTGAGCATTCGCGGCTTCAACCAGCACGAGGCCCTGATCCTCATCGACGGCGTGCCCTACTATGAGACCAACTACGGCAAGCTGAACCTCAACCAGCTTCCCACAAGCATGGTGGCGCGCATCGACATCATCAAGGGCGCGGCCTCGGTGCTCTACGGCCCCAACGCCATGGCCGGCGTGATCAACATCATCACCAAGAAGCAGGGCCTCAAACCCTCCCTGGACGCCCTGGCCGAGATCGGCGAGGACGGCGCCTACCACCTGAACGCCTCCCACGGCAACAGCCTGGGCAAGTTCAAGTACTGGATCAACGTGGACCAGCGCGAGGCCGACGGCTGGTATCTCTCCGACGACTACAGCCCCAGCCTGGGCAGCACCATCAAGAAGCCAGGCGGCACCACCAGGGAGGTGATCCAGGGCGAGGGCGAGCGGCTCAACTCCGGCTTCAACCAGACCAGCGTATGGGGCAAGATGGGCCTGGAGCTGGCCAAGGATTCCGCCTACTACCTGAGCGGCTATTACATCGATTCCAACTGGGGCATGCCGCCCTCCACCATCTCCAACATGGTCTACCCCAGCCGCCCCGCCTTTTCGCAGTACGGCACCATGAGCAAGTACGAGGACTGGGGCCTGGACCTGAGCGGCGAGCAGGGCATCGCCAAGAACTTCGCCCTGCGCGGCAAGCTTTTCTATCACAACCACATGGACGACTACACCAGCTACGCGGACAAGAACTACGGCGAGGTGATCGCGGTAAGCCGCTACAAGGACTACGTGGCCGGCGGCGCCCTGTTCGGCGATTGGGAGATCGTGCCCCAGGACACCCTGCGCTTCTCCCTGCACTACCGGGGCGACAGCCACAAGCAGCGCGACGATTCCTATCTGCCCTTTGCCGAGAGCTTCTCCTACACCGGCTCGGCGGGCCTGCAGAACGACTGGAAGCCCTGGGACAACTTCGCGATCATCGCGGGCATCAGCTACGACTGGTTCAACGTGACCAAGGCCGAGAGCGTGGAGACCGACAAGAGCGGCAACTACACCGGCACCGACGACCTGGAAACCCCCGGCACCAGCGACAGCTTCAACCCCATGCTGGGGGCCACCTACACCTTCGGGGACCAGACCAGGCTCTTCGGCTCGGTGGCCCGAAAGACCCGCTTTCCCACCCTGCAACAGCTCTTCGGCTCTCGCAGCGGCAATATCGAGCTGGACCCGGAGCACAGCACCAACTTCACCCTGGGAGTGTCCCGCCCCTTTGGCAAGATCTTCTACGGCGAGGCCTCGGTGTTCTACAACGACATCGACGACCGCATCTCCCGCGACGGCCCCTATCCGGACTCCATGTATCACAACTACAGCAAGGTCCGCATGTACGGCTTTGAGCTCATCGGCGAGCTGAACCCCTGGGAGAGCCTGATGATCAAGGTGGGCTACACCTTCCTGAAGGCCAAGGACGAAAGCGACGACCGGGTGACTGACGACGTGGTGAACGCGCCCGAGAACAAGCTGGACATCAAGGTGCAGTACACCATCCCCAAGCTGCTCACCCGGCTGGACTTCATCGGGGTCTACATCGGCTCGCAGTACAGCCAGCTGCCCACTCCCTCCAGCCCGGACACCGCGGTGCTGGACAACAGCGGCTACTTCCTGGCCAACTTCAAGCTCAGCCAGCCTCTCTGGGACAACTTCGAGGTGTTCGGCTACGTGAGCAACCTCCTGGACAAGGACTACGAGAGCGATAGCGGCTTCCCGGGCGAGGGGCGGGCCTTCTGGGCCGGCATAAGGACGCGCTTCTAAGGGATCAATTCGGTTACGTTGCGATAAGAGCCGCCCTCCGGGGCGGCTCTTGCTATTGCGCCCAAGGTGCGCCTGGGGCAGGATGATTAATATGGGCAGCCACGGGGGCTTCCCGCCAAAGACACAGAGGGAGGCTGGCATGGCCGGCAAAAAAACCGATTACTTCGAGGCCCTGTACCAGGTGGCCAAGGTGGTCAACTCCTCCTTGGACCCCAAGAAGGTGCTGGGCGAGATCGTCAAGAGCGTGAGCCAGGCCCTGGGCGCCAAGGCCTGCGCCATCCGCCTGCTGGATCACCGGCGCAAGGAGCTGGTCATGGGCGCGGCCCACGGCCTGTCCCAGGGCTATGTGCGCAAGGGCAAGGTGCTGGTGGACAAGAGCGGCTTGGACAAACAGGCCCTGTCTGGCGGCGCGGTGTGCCTCATGGACGCCCAGAGCGACCCGGCCTTCCAGTACGGCGCCCGGGCCAAGGCCGAGGGCATCCGCTCCATCTGCGTGCTGCCGCTGCGTGCGGGGCGCAAGACCATCGGGGTCATCCGGGTCTACTCGGACAAGAAGCGGGAGTGGACCGACCAGGAGGTGCGTTTCCTGGAGGCGGCGGCCAACCTCAGCGCCATCGCCCTGGACAACGCCCGCCTGCACCGGGCCCTGAAAACCGACTACAACCTCCTGGTGGCCCACGAGTACCGCCTGGACGACAACTAAGGGAGACGATCCCATGGTGCGCATCGGCATAAACGGCTTCGGCCGCATCGGACGCCAGGTGGTAAAAGCGGTCCTGGAGCGCCACCCCGACGAGCTTCAAGTGGTGGCCATCAACGACCTCTTCGACGCGGAAACCAACGCCCACCTGTTCAAATACGACACCAACTACGGCCGCTGGCCCGGCAAGGTGGAGGCCAAAAAGGGCGCCATCGTCATCGACGGCTCGCCCCTGACCAGCTTCGCCATGCGCGACCCGGCCCAGATCCCCTGGGACGAGGTGGGCGTGGAGCTGGTGATCGAGGGCACCGGCCTGTTCCGCACCGGGCCCCTGGCCGAGGCCCATCTGGAGGCCGGGGCCAAGCGGGTGATCATCACCGCCCCGGGCAAGGAGGTGGACCTCACCGTAGTCATGGGGGTGAACCACCGCGACTACCGCAAGACCAAGCACTACATCGTGTCCAACGCCTCCTGCACCACCAACTGCCTGGCCCCGCCGGCCATGGTGCTGCACAAGAAGTTCGGCATCGTCAAGGGCCTGATGACCACGGTGCACTCCTACACCAACGACCAGCGCATCCTGGACCTGCCCCACAAGGACCTCCGGCGGGCGCGGGCCGCGGCGCTGAACATGATCCCCACCTCCACCGGCGCGGCGCGGGCATTGGGGCTGGTGATCCCCGAGCTGGCCGGGCGCTTCGACGGCTGCTCGGTGCGCGTGCCCACCCCCACGGTGAGTCTGGTGGATTTCACCGCCCAGCTGGCCAAGCCCACCGACACCAAGGGCCTGCGCGCCGCGCTCAAGCAGGCGGCGTCCCGGAGCCTCAAGGGCATCATGGCCGTGGACGAGGGGCACCTGGTGTCCATGGACCTGAAGGGCGACCCGCACTCCTCCATCGTGGACCTGGAGTTCACCCAGGTGCTGGAAGGCGACCTGGCCAAGGTGTTGGCCTGGTACGACAACGAGTGGGGCTATTCCTGCCGGGTGGCGGACCTGGCCGCCTTCATGGCTTCCAAGGGGCTGTAGGGGATAGGCGAAGCAAAAGCAAGGGCGAGGCCCCGGCTCCGGGGCACGAGAAATAAGGAAAGGGCGGCAGGCGATGCCGCCCTTTTCTATTGGCTATCCGAGATCAGCTTTGCAGGGCGCGGGTGGCTTGGGCGGCATCGGGGAACATGCGGAACACCTTGTCCAGGCGGGTGAGATGGAACAAGGACCCCAGGTTTTCATCCACCCCGCACACCACCAGCTCTCCCTTTTTGCCGTCCAGGGCCTTGAGGGTGGAGATGATCACAGTGAGGCCGCTGGAATCCATGAAGTGCACGGTTTCCAGGTCCAGCACCACCTTGTGATGCCCGTCTTCCACGAAATCCCGGAGCTTTTGCTTGAGGGAACCGGCCACGCTGGCGTCAAGGCGTTCATGGCGTGGGGCCACCACCAATACATCGCCCAGGACCTTGTGATCCAAGTTCATGCAGGTGTCTCCCAGCCCCAGGCATCAAGTGTGTGATAAAGGTCTGTATCCGGGAACCCGCCTGGGTTAAGCTGTTTATGCTTTAAAGTCTAGCACAGCCTGGGAGATGAAATTCATGGCCGACATCGCCTCCAAGGCCATGCCGCCCAACCAGCCTGACGCCCAAAGCCGCCTCTGGGCCACCCTTGTGCGCTTTGTGCTGCTCTTCATCCCCGTGGCCGCCTTCCTCACCATAACTGTCTATATCTTCTATCAAATCGAGGCCAACAACGAGCGGCGCCTGCTCATGAGCGAGCAGCACAACCAGGTGCAGCTGGAGCGGGAGACCCTGGCCACCATCCTGGAGGATGTGGTAACCGACACCCTGGTGCAGGCCCAGCACCATCTGCTCCGGGACTGGCCCACCCCCCCCACCCTCACCGCCCTGCGCCGCCTGAGCGAAGAGTTCATGGGCTTCGCCGAAACCACCCGCATGTACGGGCGCATCAGTTTCATCGACACCAAGGGCACCGAGCTGGTGCGGGTGGACTACCGGGGCGGCCGGGCCCACCTGACCCCCGAGAGCCTGGCGGTGGATTTGGCCGACCGCCCCTGGGTCCAGCGCGCCTTGGCCTTGCAGCCGGGCCAGGTCTACATCTCCCCCCTGGTCCTCAACAGCTCGTCGGCCCTGGAGCCGATCATCCGGGTGGCCGCGCCGGTGTTCAGCCAGCTGGGCGTGCGCCTGGGCCTGGTGGTAATGGACTACAAGGCCGCGCGCGCCCTGAAGAAGCTGGCCGGCCTGCGCCCCGAGCGGGGCATGAGCATGCTCCTGGGCCAGGAGGGCCGGCGCTTGATGATCGCCGACGCCACCAACCGGGAGAGCCAGAACAAGGAGCGCGGCTTTGCCGAGACCTGGCCCCAGGCCTGGCAGCGGCTCTCCAGCGAGGAGCAAGGGCAGTTCTTCGAAAAGGCCGGCCTGTTCACCTGGGCCACGGTGCGCCCGCCCGTGGAGGGCTCGGGCCATCCTTGGTGGAAAATCGTCTCCCTGGTGCCAGAGGCCCAGGTGGACGCGGCGGTGGGCATCTACCTGATGCAGCTCACCCAGCTGCTCACCGTGGTTCTGTTCGTGGCGGGCATCATCTGCTGGTTCCTGGCCTGGGCCCAGGTGCGCCACCGCCAGGCCCAGCGGGCCCTGGCCCAGAGCGAGCAGCGCCTCCGGGACATCCTCACCTACTCCCCGGCGGTTATCTTTCTGAAGGACCTGGAGGGGCGCTACCTGCTAATCAACCGGCGCTACGAGGAGCTGTTCCACATCCCCCAGGCCGACGTGGTGGGCATGACCGACGCGGACCTGTTCCCCGCGCCCATCGCCCAGAAGTTCCGCGAGAACGACAAGGAGGTGCTGGCCAAGGGCCGCCCCCTGCACCGCGAGGAGCAAGCCCCCCAGGACGACGGCCTGCACACCTACCTCTCGGCCAAGTTCCCCCTGCGCGACCTCCGGGGGGTGAATTACGGCGTCTGCGGCATCAGCACGGACATCACCTCCCTGAAGCAGGCTCAGGCCCAGCTGAGCCAGGCCAAGGAAGAGGCCGAGGCGGTGAATCGGGAACTTTTGGAGAAGCAGGGTCGCCTGGACGAGGACCTGAAGGCGGCGGCCGGCATCCAGCGCACCCTGCTGCCCTACAACCTGCCCCGCTTCCCCCATCTGGAGCTGGCCTGGAAGTTCGCGCCCAGCGAGGTGATCGGCGGCGACCTGTTCCACGCCCAACCCCTGGGGCCGGATCACTTGTGCCTGTACATGCTCGACGTGGCCGGCCACGGGGTGCCCGCCGCCCTGGTCACGGTTTCGGTGCACGAGACCCTGGACCCGGCCAGCGGACACGTGATGCGCATGGACCAGGACGGCCGGGTGCGGGTGACCCCGCCCGGCGAGGTGCTGGCCATCCTGGACCGGGAGTACCCCCTGGAGCGCTTCGAGAAGAGCTTCTCCATCGTGTACATGCTCTTGGAGATGAACAGCGGCCGCCTGACCTACTCCAGCGCGGGCCACCCTCCGCCCATCCTGATGCGCGCCGGGGGCGGCCAGGAGCAGCTGGAGGCCGGGGGCACCCTCATCGGCCTGGACGGGGCGGTTCCCTTCGAGGAAGAGAGCCTGCAACTGGCCCCGGGCGACAAGCTCATCTTCTACACCGACGGGGTGGTGGAGTACGGCGAGCCCGGCAAAGAGCTGTTCGGCATGGAGCGCTTCCTGCGCTATCTGGAGCGGCGCGCCGCCCGGCCGGTGTCGGCCCTGCTGGAAGGCATGTGGCAGGAGCTGTTGGCCTTCGGCCGGGGACGGCCCCCGGCCGACGACGTGAGCCTCATGGGTCTGGAGTACAAGGGACGGCGGGACTCATAGGTTGGACCGCGCCCATTGCACGATGCTCTCCGCGGGCAGGGCCCCGGAGGTGCGGGCTATCTCGCGGCCGCCCCGGAACATGATCATAGTGGGGATGGAGGAGATGCCCAGGGAGGAGGCCAGGGCCTGCTCCTGCTCGGTGTTCACCTTAATGAGGCGCACCGCAGGGCCCAGCTTGGCGGCGGCCTGGGCAAAGGCCGGGGCCATCATCTTGCAGGGGCCGCACCAGGCGGCCCAGAAGTCCACCAGCAGAGGCAGGGACTCGGAGCTCATCATCTTTTGAAAGGTGGCGGTGTTCACCTCCACCGGATGGGCGGGCAACAGCTCGCCCTTGCAACGGCCGCACACCGGCCCCTGCGCCAGGCGCTCGGGGGGAACGCGGTTGGTGGCGGCGCAGGCGGGGCATACAACGTGAATGGCATCGGACATGTCTTTTCCTCCTGGGTTCATGGGCCCGCCGGGGCAGCGGCGTCATATAAAATAATAAGTCGCCTGAATGTGCTTTGCAGCCCCGCGTCCTGGGTTTAGGCTGAAAAAATGACCTCCAACCCCACCCCCGCGCCCAAGCCCGGTCTGGCCGCCATCGTATTGGCCGCTGGAGCCTCTCGCCGCATGGGCCGCTTCAAACCCCTGCTGGACCTGGGCGGCCTCAGCGTCCTGGACCGGGTGGTGGGCCTGCTCCAGGACAGTGGCGCCCATCCGGTGCTGGTGATCACCGGCAACCGGGCCGAGGAGCTGGCCCCCGTGGCGCGTGGCCTGGGGGCCCTGCCGATCCATAACCCGGCTCACGGCGAGGGCATGTTCACCTCCATCCAGGCCGGGGTGGCCGCCCTGCCCCCCGGCACGGAGGCCTTCTTCCTGCTGCCCGTGGACATACCCCTGGTGCGGCCCCACACCCTGGGCCGCCTGCTGGCCGCCCGCGCGGGCGGGCTGGGGCCGGTGCTCCTGCCCTCTTATCAAGGCGAACCCGGCCACCCCCCGCTCATCGATGCCACCCTGGCCCCGGCCATCGCCGCCTGGGACGGATCCGGCGGGCTGCGCGGCTTTTGGCTGGCCAATCCCGAGCTGACCGTGCCGGTGCCCGTGGCCGACCGCTTCGTGCTGCGCGATCTGGACACGCCCCAGCAGTATGAGGGCCTCTTGGCCGAGCTGCCCGGCCGCGCGGTGCCGGACCGGGAGGAGTGCCTGGCCCTGCTGAGCCAGGTGGCCGGGGCCAATGACGAGCTGGTGGCCCATTGCAGGGCGGTCGGGGCGGTGGCCCTGGCCCTGGCCAACGCCCTGAACGCGGCAGGCCACGGGCTGGACCAGCGCCTGGCCCTGGCCGGGGGCCTGCTGCACGACGTGGCCAAGGGCGCGCCGGGCCACGCCGAGGCAGGCGCGGCCATGCTGCATGACCTGGGCTATGCGAAGGTGGCGCCTCTGGCCGCGGCCCACATCGACCTGCCGGAGGGGGCGCCCCTGGACGAGGCAGCCCTGGTGCATTTGGCCGACAAGCTGGTGGCGGGCAGCAGGCTGGTGGATTTGGATGATCGCTTCGCGGGCAAGCTGGGCGCGCCCCGCCTGGAGGCCGAGGTGCGCGCGGCCATCATGCGCCGCCGGGACAGGGCGCGGGGCCTGGTGCAAGAGGTGGAGCAAACCACGGGGCGCGGCCTGGATGAGATCCTGGCGGGCCTGGACCTGCGCTTGGGGGAATAACAGACATGATCTATCTGCTCAGGCATGGCGAAATAACCCAGAGCAAGCCGCGCCGCATGGTGGGACAGGCCGACCTGCCCCTGACCGAGCTGGGCCGCGCCCAGGCCGGGTGGTGGCGCGGCGAGCTGGCCGGGCACCAGTTCCGCGAGATCGTGTGCAGCGACCTGTCGCGTTGCGTGGGGACCGCCGAGATCGTGGCGAATGGGCGGCCGGTGCGCCAAGACCCGGCCTGGCGCGAGGTGTCCCTGGGCGAGTGGACCGGTCTGAGCCACGAGGAGATCGAGGCCCGCTTCCCGGGGGAATGGGAGCAGCGCGGGGCCAACCTGGCCCAGCACCGCACCCAGGGCGGCGAGAGCTTCGCCGAGGTGGCCGCCCGCGCCCTGCCCGCCCTGGAGGCCCTGGCCCAAGGCGAAGGCGACGTATTGGTGGTGAGCCACTCCGGGGTGATGCGCGCCCTGGTCTGCGCCGTGCTGGGCATACCCCTGGGCCGCCTGCTCAGCCTGGAGATCGGCTATGGCGGGCTGTGCCTCTTGGAGCGCCACCCCACCCGCTGGGTGCTGCACGGCCTCAACCTGCGGCCCGAGGTGTGATGGCCCCGTCCCGTCCCCGCTTTTGTTCGGTCATGGCCCTGGCTTGTCTTTTGGTCTGCCTGTCGGCGGGGCCGGGCGGCCGGGCGCGCGCCGCCACACCGGGCTACCTCACCGACGAGATCACCATCCCGGATTCGGTCTACCAGCGGCCCACCCCCCTGAGCAACCTTTTCGCCCCGGAGCGGGCAGAAGGCCTGCGCGTACAATTAGAGGAGAATTTGAAGGATCTGCCGCCCTTTTGGCGCGACAGCAAGCTGCACCTGAACCTGCGCTCCTTTGTGTTCTATACCCACAGCGACCCCGGCGGCCTGGGCCGGGACTGGGCCCTGGGGGGCCGGGCGGAGTACACCTCCGGGTGGCTGGCCCAGCGGCTGCAAGTGGGCCTGGGCCTGTACACCACCCAGCCCCTCTACGCTCCGCAAAACGACCTGCCCACCCTACTGCTCTCTCCAGACGGCGAAGGCA